>BNVF01000033.1 GCA_025997895.1 Spirochaetia bacterium | reverse complement strand
TCACGCAATGAAATGTCAGAGTAAATATTACCACTGAAGAAGCTATCATCGGAGCACTTGTCCGCGAGAAGATCACGGCTCAATCCGCCTAATTCCCTTGACAAAATCATAGGAGTCACTCAATTTGAGTCAAAATGACTCACTGAGTCATTTTGACACACCTCAAAAAAAGTGCCTGGCACCAGTGCGTTACACAAAACCGCCGTTGGTAGCCGGGTCTATTTCCGGCGGATTTTTCGTGTAGTATTCATCCCAATAATCAGCTTCTTCATCAGTCATTTCTTTCATTGGTTTTCCCTCTTGTCCAAATAGTTTGCATATTTAGTCCGGCACCATGACTCAAGTATACCTCAAATTACGATAGTCTGCAAACAGTGCCGCCAGCTCTGCTGGCGATGACACCAGTGCGCTTCCCAGCGCCCGTGCGCTTCCCCATAGGCGTTTACCCTGTAATTAAGGAAATATCATCGTGGTACAACCGGGAAAAAAAGTTGGGTTCCCAACTGGCCCGTTATAAGTGCCAAGGAAGTGTCCTTCGGTAGCAAAACCTTTTGTTACCCCTATCCGACAGTAGTTTATTAATCCGCCCACAAAATTAAAGGTGCCTCCTGCAACATCACCTGCAAGATAAACTCCAACAGCTTCAGAAGATAGGACAAAGCCGTTGTACATATTCCCAGTGCTGCCGCTATCCCTTATTCTGACTATACAGGTAGAACCAACAGACCCAAATCCAGTACCGTAAATGGTAATAGGAGTAGACTCACCGCTTACACCGAGGTTGAGGGTTGCTCCGCTTTTTACCATAAAGAAAGTACCGTCGGATTCAGTGTTCGTTGTTATCTTTACCGATCCGGTTTGCCCAGGCACGGTTCGCAGTGTTTTGATAGTTCCGCTTCCGGTTATGTCAATCTGATTATTTTCCGTGAACTCCTGCCCTTCATCAAGGTAGACCGTATTATATGCGGAAAAGGCGTCGGCAAGCGTTGCATAGTCGTCGGCAGCGCCGCTCCCGATGCGTATGCCTCGGCGGGCTACCGCTATGGAGTACGTTTTGGTGTAATTGGGATGCTCCGCCTTTACCACAACGGGAATGGCGGCGCTGAAAGTGGAATCATCCATAGTATACGATACCGATTGTGTTCCGCTGTTGCCGGCGCTTACGCCGCCAACCGTAACCGATGTGTAATCGTTGGCGGGGCTAAATATGGGCGTGATGCCTATGGAACCTTTGATAGCGGTGTATTTCGGGTCGAAGCTGTAGTCAGTCGTCTGGGGACTGAAACTGAAAGCACCGGCGCCCAGTACGGTATGCGTAAGATTGTCAAGGCTCTGCCATGTGCTTATCGTGGGCGCCGCTGTGTCCGCGGTGCTGTAATCGCTGTACACGGTTCTTCCGGCGGTGGTTTTAAATGCGCGGACATAGAAATAATATTTGTTGTCCGCCGCTACAATCATGGAACGGCTTGCGGTACCCTCTCCCGAAAGGGTGATAGCCGTACCGCCGCTTATCGTGCTGTCGCTGGTGTTTTGATAAATCTCGTAGCCGTTTACGCCGCTTACGGTATTCCAGTTCACGTCAATTTTACCCGCCTGCGCATTGTTAAAGGGTTTTCCCGCGATTGTCGGCGAAGAGGGGGTTTTCCATGTAGGCCTGGGCGGCTTTTTGTACGCCTTTATCGTGTAATCTTTGCTTGTGCCGTAGAGGGTTGTTACGCGAATTACCACCGGGGTAAGGCCCACGTCAGGGGCGTCGCCGCTGTCAATAGCCGCCGTTGCGCCGCTTGAATATGCCGCGTAACTGAATTTGGAAGCTGTCGCGCCGTCTGTACCGATCGTCAAGTCTTCCACGCTATTGGCTAAATCCGCGGTCAGCTCGTATTGGTAAATATCGGGGTTGAACGGCGGGCTTAAAGTGTTGTCGGATAAAGACAGGGCCGCAAGCCGCGCATCGTTGGCGGGGGTGGTTGCGCTGCCCAGACCCGGCGCGCTGTAGAGTTTTGCTGCCTCGGCAGTTCCCGAAACGGCCTGCACAAACACATAATAGGTGGTGTTCGCGTTCAGATTGGGTATAACACCGGAAATGGTTGTCGTGCCGCTGGTAGAAAGTATCACACCGCTTGAAGCGCCCGGCGTACCGGAGGTGTTAATGGAATTCATGTTATTCGATGTGCTGTATAAAATCCGGTAGCTGTCCGCGCCGTTTACCGCCGGCCATTCCAGATCGATTTTTCCCTTCTTGGAGCTGGGGTCAACCCCCGGCGTAATGACCGAAAGCTCCGGCTCGCCCACCGGGTAGTTGTTTACCGTGATCGTGTAGTTCTGCGCTGTCCCGCCGTTCTGGGGCCTTACCTGCACTATTATCGTGTTTATCCCTTTTGCCAGCGTAAGGCTTGCCGGAGAGCCCTCGGCCGGCGTCGACGTGTTCAGCCCTATCTTGACGTTACCGCCTGACTGCGCCGCTGCCGTTACCTCATATGCGTCAGTCCGGTTGTACACATTCTCCGAGTAAAGGAAGGTTGCAGGATTAAAGGCGGGGTTTAATGTTCCCCCGGTCACCGAGAGGGTCGCAAGCCGTGCTACGGAGCTTTGGGTCGTGGCGGATTTCACGGTACTGTAGTTTCCGTACAGAGCGTTATCCTCGCTTCCCGCAACCGCCCGTACCCACACGTTGTATGTTGTCCCCGCGGAAAGTTCGATAATATCTGAGCTTGTCGTAGTTGCTCCCGTCACCGGCTGCGGTGTAGCCGTGTCCTGATTGGTTCCCGTGGAATAGCGCACCTCGTAACTTGATGCGCCGCCTACCGCCGTCCCCCAGTTTGCGTTTATCTGCTGCGCCACCGGAGTTGTCAGCGTTACCGTTGGCGCGGTAGCCGCCGGATAGTTGTTTACGGTGATCCGGTAATCTTGCGGTGTTCCGCCGTTCTGGGGCGTTACCTTAATGGTAATTTTGTTAAGGTTCCTGCCCGGCACAAAACCGGAATTACCGCTTACCGCAACCGACCCGTTGTTTTGCGCCTCTGCATTTATACTGCTTAATGTTAATGTTGTCAGGTTATTCACATTCACCGAATAATTGTAGATGTCCGCGCTAAAGGCGGGGCTTAAAGTCGCCCCGGTCACCGAGAGGGTCGCAAGCCGTGCTACGGGGCTTTGGGTCGTGGCGGTTTTCACGGTACTGTAGTTTCCGTACAGAATGTCATCCTCGCTTCCCGCAACCGCCCGTACCCACACGTTGTATGTTGTCCCCGCCGAAAGTCCGGTAATAGCCGCGCTTATCGTGCCTGCTCCCGGCACCGGCTGCGCTGTAGCCGTGTCCAGATTGGTTCCCGTGGAATAGCGCACCTCGTAACTTGACGCGCCGCCTACCGCCGTCCCCCAGTTTGCGTTTATCTGCTGCGCCACCGGAGTTGTCAGCGTTACTTCTGGCACGGTAGTTGCCGGATAATTGTTTACGGTGATGTAGTAAGTCTGCGGTGTTCCGTTATTCTGGGGCGTTACCGTAATGGCAATTTTGTTAAGGTTCCTGCCCGCTGCAAAACCGGAATTACCGCTTACCGCAACCGACCCGTTGTTTTGCGTCTCTGCATTTATACTGCTTAATATTAATGAGGTCTGGTTATTCACATTCACCGAATAATTGTAGGTGTCCGCGCTAAAGGCGGGGCTTAAAGTCGCCCCGGTCACCGAGAGGGACGCAAGCCGCGCCGTGCTTGAAAAAGTTGTCGCCTGCATCACATTCGAGTAGGGCCCGTAGTATACCGTGCCATCCTGATTGTTTGACGCCGCCGACCGTACCCACACATTGTAGGTCTGCCCCGCCGAAAGGTTTTCTATAATATAACTGTTAGTTGACACATCTGCTTTTTGCGCTGCCGACGGATCCCCGCCCTGCCCCCACCGCACCTCATAGCCTGAAGCCCCCGCGTCCTCGCCCCAGGCAAGCGTTATGGTACCGTTGCCCCCCGTTATGGTAGAAATATCAGGCGGCGTCTGTGCCGGGTAATTGGTAAGGTTAATCTTATATTGCGTAAAAGCGATCCCGCCATTCTTCTGACGAACCATTATTGTTATCGTACTCTTGCCCTTAAAAGGCGTTAATGTCCCGGAGAAGGGCGATTCTGCTGCCGGCAGATTCGTCTGCCCGTCTGAGGCGCTTATATTAACCGCCTCAATCTGAACCGCATCGGCATTTATCGTAATGCTCTCTGCAGCGTAGCAGGTAATATTGTACTCAAGAGCTGTTGACAACTGGGTGGAAAAATCATAGGGAACGGGAACACCCTCCACATCCACCGTAAGAGCGACCAACCGGGTATCCACTGCGGCCGACATCGTTGTTACCGTGTACACCAGGGATTGCCGGGGCATTATCTTGACACCTTCCGCACCGCGCCGCTCTATCTCGTCCCCCAGGGTGATGGTAATTTTACACCTTTCAAAATTAAGCTCCGCAGGAATCGCCGCGCTCAGTCTCAAATACAGTGTGTTTCCGCCGGGACTCAAAGAACATTCTTCAAAAAGGGCCTCGATAGTGGTATAGTCCGCCAGCGACGTAACGCCATCGGCTTTAACCGCACTTATCGTAATGTTTTTAAGATCTCCCGTAAAAGCCGGAGTTTCATCACTCCCCCATTCAAACGAACTTTCCGTAACCGGCGCATCAAAATGAATCTCTACCTGATCCGTGACCGGTATATTATAGGCGTACAACGCCGGGTAGCTGGTACTGATGGCCGGCCGCACCGTGGCGTAAGGGACAATCACCAGCGGATTCGCCGTATGCGCCGTAATAGTAGCCCCGCCTGAAGGCTTGCCATCAAGCCCCAGCGTATCGCTAATTGTAGCCAGCACGTTATCCACATTGGCACTCTGGGCGGCAGTAATAAAATCCGCATCAAACGTGGGACTTTCCTTATTAAGACCATCCCATTGCGCTTTGGCCAGCACCCGCCAACCGGAAAAACCATACCCGGAGTTAGCCGTCGCCTGCACCGTGAAGGGGTACCCCACTTTTTGCCTGGGCGCTTCCGTAGGCGCCGCCGAAAGCGATCCGGGAATAATCCCGAAACTGATAGTGGCAAACGGGGCATTTGCGTAGGCAATCTTGTCGTCAACATCCTTTAGCAGATCGACTTCCGGCTTATTGTTAAACAGCTCGCAGGCGGTGAGAAGCAAAAGAACCACCGCCGACAAAACCACGCTTGCAAATAAAATACCGTTTTTTTTACACATGATACACCTCGCCTGGAAAAGTTAAAAAAGATGGGAATATATGACCAAATTGATAATAAAAACGATCATACACTATATTATATATACTATATCACCTTTTTCTACAATTTTCCATAAAATTACTACAATTGCTCATTCGGGTTTTATTTTCAAACTGAGGGTGTTTTTTTCGGTCTGTAAGACCATGAGCATCTCTTTTGAATCAAAGGGAACCGCAAAGCGGTATTCTTCCAGCGTCTCCTGGCTAAAGAAAATGCGGTGGTAAAACACCGGCTGCTCCGTGTCACCGGCATTTTGCACCGGGGAAACTGCAAGTTCTACCGCGCCTGTATATGCAGAAGCGCCCTTTTTGATCGATTTTTTCAGCGCCACAATGACCGCTTCCTCGTACCTGAGGGCCTGTATGGAAAGCCGGTTTCCTTCCAGCGAGTAACTGGTGTCAAAATAGCCAAATACGGAGAGCGCCAGAATCGCCGCGCACAAAAGCACTATCGAAAAGAACATCATTGCCCTGGGCTTGCTGCCAACCAGGGGCCGCAGCAGGCTGAAACGCGGGCGCTTTCCCTCCGCATAGAGATCCTGTACCGGCTTGGGTGCCTTTGCCAGCCGCCGCTCCCGGCTGTAATAAAAAGTGAGGTGTTCTTCGTCGCCATCCTGCCTGCTCAGTTTATACTTCGCATTGGGACGCGCCGCTTTTACTTCTGATTCGGGATTTACCGGTTTTTCATCACTCATCACCGCTCCTTATGCCATTGCTCAGCCATGCCCTGCCGGCTATCGCGGCGGCGGCACAGGCCAGTTCCGCCGGGTCTATAAACCTGCCCGCGATTTCTTTTGAGCGCGCAGCCTCAATAAGCAGCGCCGCCGCCGCACCTGCGCAGGCGTAAGGGTCAAAATGTCCCGCCGGCGCGTCAATGGCTCGCCATCGCGCGTCAATGGCTCGCCATCGCGCTGCGATGGCGGCACAGAAACCGGCAAGCAGATCCCCGCTGCCGCCGGCGCCAAGGGCGGGACACATACCGTCAATCAAAGCCAGAGAGCCGTCAGGGGCGGCAATGTACAGGACGTGGCTTTTAAAAAGTATACAGGCATTTTTTTCTTTGGCAAAACGCCGCAGTACCGGCGCGGGACAGGCGAGAATTTCCTCTTTGGGAATGCCGGCATATGCGGCGAATTCCCCGGCGTGAGGTGTCAATATGGCGTTTCCGTGGAAAATTATACCCTTTGCCAGACTGATGGCATCAGCATCAAGGATGAGGGGCAAGCCCTGTTCCTCCAATGGCAGATAACTCTCCAAAAGCCGCGCCCGGTCCATGCCCCTGCCCCAGCCCGGCCCCAGCAACGCCGCGTCAGGCTTGAAGCGCTCTTCCCCGCCTGCAACCACCATGACACCCGAAGCCCAGGGAGCGAGAATGGGATAAAGCGAAGGGTCCACTATAAGCCGCACCAGTCCCGCCCCGGCTGCCTGCGCCCCGCTTGCGGCAAGTTTCGCCGCGCCGGCAGCGCCCAGGGAACCTGCGCGAATCTCCACAGTGCCGCGTTCGTATTTGTAAGCGTCCGCTTCTACCCGGGGAATCCGGGCTGCGGCGTTTTCCCAGCAGAGCAGCTCTGCCTCCTGGTATTGGCCAACCAGGGCCGCCGGAAAAATACCGCCCACCGGAAGTATATTACCCGCGTTTTTCCGTACAGCGGGAGTGTACAGGCAGAGCTTGAGCGGCTCAATAGCAAGGGTGGCGTCAGCCTGAAACACGGGCATACCCGGCTGCCATGCGTCGTTGTTTCCGGAGGGAATGTCTATGGCGATTTTTGCCGCCTGCGTATTGCCGGCTGCCGCCTTAACCATTTCCAGGGCTGCCCCGTGAAGGGAACCCTGAAGGCCGGTACCTGCAATGCCATCAATAATGATGTCCGCCCCGGCCAGTATTTCCCGGGCTTTTTCAGGATCCCAGACAAAGACAGGTATCATTAATTTTTGAATCGCCAGTACCGCTTCGCTCAGGGGAGTTTTTTCAGATGCACCCGGGAGACGGGTGATGAAAACCCACGCCGAGGAAGCCCCGGCAAAACCCCGCAGCATAAGCGCGCGCAGCATAACCAGGGCATCGGCGGCGTTGTTGCCGCTTCCGGCAAGAACCACGATTGCCGGAATATTCCCGGCCCTTTGTCCGGCGGCGCTCTTGCCGAAAAGCCCCGGGCGGGCTTGCAACAACATTTCAGCACAGCTTCTGCCCGCCGCTTCAACCAGGGCACAAGGATTGAGCCCCCATTGCGCCGAGGCTTCGGCGTCCAGGGCACGGGCCTGTTCAGCTAACACCAGCTTCACTGGTGACACCAGCGAAGCTGGTGACACGCCACTCATGGGGATTCTCCGATAAATTTATCCGTACGCCACCAGACCAGCTTTACCTGCCAGTCGTTTACCAGCATGGCCGAAAGAATACCATCGGCGGAAAGGTTAAAGTCGTTGAATTGCAATTCTTCGTTATTAATATGGATATAACCCCGGCGCTGTTCTTTTGACACCGTATCCAGAAGCAAAATTGAATAACCAGTATCTATGGGAACATAGAAAAATGCCTTTCCATTGCGTATAACGCCGAGCATGGAATAGAACATTCGGATATTAGAGGGGCGACCGTTTTCCAAAATCTCAAAAAAAGGAACTTCCACGGAATCAACATAGGCTTCGTCTTCTACATTCAAAGTCCAGATGATGGAACTGTCCGGCTCGCTGCCGGTACGGGTATTGGTGGACTCGTCAAAGGTGTCCCGGTAATAGTCAACTTTGATATAGAGCGTTCTGCTGTCCGGCGCCGCCGTGATACCGTCCACCGCAGACACCACATTGGGCCAATCAGGTGGCGTGGGGATGGCGCTGTTTTTTATCGGCACCAGGTAGAGCAGCATCCCCGACGAATTATACCAGTAAATGTTCCAGCCCGAAGGAAGGCGGCAAACCACCACCAGTTCGTTACGCGCCGAAGTATACAAACCCACTATACGCGGAAAGGGACTGCCCCCAATGCCTTCCTGACCAAGGTACTCAATAAAGCGGCCGTCCTGATCAAAGTGCAGAATAATGCCGTCCAGCAGGGCCTTGTTTTCTATATCGAAACTGTACCGCTCATAGGGCAGCCGATCTTCAACATATATATGTTTGCGGGAGTCCACCACAATCTTACCGGGTTCCCGCAGGGGATAGGGAAATGCCCACCGTGTTACCTGGGCATTTTCTTCGATATTGGTCTTAAGGCTTATCGGCTCAGGATTTGTTTCCTCATTGTAGATCATGAAGAGCAAATCGCCGTAAGAATTGTACCTGACAATTTTCCCGCTGTTCCCGTCGGCAATATAAAAGAGCCCGTCACGCATGGCAAAATCGGTAGACCGCACCCTGCTGTCCCCCTCAAGCTGATACAGGGCAATCTGATCCTCCATAGGGCCGATTTCAAGGGTAAAGAGGTCTTCCCTTTCGATGGAATTAAGAGCAGAGCCCCGGCAGGCGGTAAAAAGAAGGCAAAGCGCAGCCAGAAGCGGTAGAACAAGTTTCATGTTGTCAGTATGAAAAAAAGCAGGGAAACAATCAACCAACCTAAGAACCCGTGCCGTATTACCCGGCAGTTTTCGGACCACGGATTTTGTAAGCGACTGGGCAAGCTGTGCTACTGGCAGGGCTTTGTGCCTGTAAAACGAAAAGGCATTTCCTGATTCCGGCATATTATAGTATACTGCTCGTATGAAAATTGATGATCCCCGGGTAAACGAAAATTTTGCCGAACTGGCCGTGGCGCTTTCCAGAGCCCACGACAGCGCCCTTATCGAAGACTTTCTGCGCTGTCTCCTTACCCCGGCGGAAGCCGCGGACATTGCCGCCCGCTGGGCACTGGTCAAGGCGTTGAAAGAAAAAACGCCCCAGCGGGAAATCGCCAAAAATCTGGGTCTGTCGCTCTGCAAAATTACCAGGGGATCACGGGAACTTAAAAAGCCCAATTCCGCTTTCCAGCGATTTTTCGCCATTGGCGCGAAAAAATGACAAGGTATACTGCATGAAAATTTTGGCCCCCGGCCGTTACGGCTGCGACTTTATTCCCCCTGAATTCCTGCCAACGGGAAAAGACGAATACTGGCTCCGTGATGCGCAACAGGTAGCGGTATTTTCCCCTGAACGGAAAAACAGGCGCTCCCTCAAACCCCGGGAAATCGATATTTTGGCGCGTAACGGCAACTATTCTTCCGACTGGAACAAATTCCTCGTTACGGATCCCTTTGACCCGGCGCTGATCCGCAACTCCAGCTTCTATGGTCTCATACGGCTTGGCACCCTCGGGAACGTGCTCCTCAAGCACCACGACTTCTGCGTACCTTCAGGTATACGGAACAGTACCATTATCTCCTGCGACATAGGCGACGATACCGCTATTCAGGACTGTTCGTACATTTCCCACTATATCATCGGCGACAACTGCATCCTTTCCAGAATCGATGAAATGCAGACCACCAATCACGCAAAATTCGGGAACGGCGCCATTAAGGACGGCGAGGAAGAAGATGTCCGGGTCTGGATCGATGTGATGAACGAGGCAGGAGGCCGCTCCATTCTGCCTTTCGCGGATATGATATGCGCCGATGCTTTTCTTTGGGCCGCGTACCGGGACGATACGGTCTTGGTTGAAAAACTGAAAAGTATCACCCAGGGGCAGTACGGCGGCAGCCGGGGAACTTACGGGACTATCGGTAAAAGTACGGTTATTAAAAGCTGCGCCATTATCAAAGATACCGTGGTGGGAGAAGCCGCCTATATCAAAGGGGCGAACAAGCTGAAAAACGTTACCATCCATTCATCGGAAGATGAACCCAGCCAGATAGGCGAAGGGGTGGAAATGGTGAACGGCATTGTAGGTTACGGCTGTCATGCCTTTTACGGTTCCAAGGCGGTACGTTTTGTCATGGGCAGGAACTGTAATCTGAAATACGGCGCACGGCTTATTCACTCGGTGTTAGGTGACAATTCAACGGTGTCATGCTGCGAAATTCTCAATAACCTTATCTTTCCGGTGCATGAGCAGCATCACAACAATTCGTTTCTTATAGCGACTCTGATACAGGGCATGAGCAATTTGGCGGCTGCTGCTACCATCGGGAGCAACCACAACAGCAGGGCCAATGACGGCGAGATACGCGCAAACCGGGGCTTCTGGCCAGGCCTGGCAGTAACGCTCAAACATTCAAGCTGTTTCGCTTCCTTTGTGATCATCGCCAAGGGAGAATATCCCTCGGAACTGAACATTCCTCTGCCTTTCTCGCTGGTGAACAACAACATCCACAAGAACCGCCTTGAGGTCATGCCCGCCTATTACTGGATTCACAACCTCTACGCCCTGGAGCGGAACTCCTGGAAATCCCTTGACCGGGACCGGCGGAAAATCAAAGTGCAGCACATTGAAACCGACTATCTGGCGCCTGACACCGCCGAGGAAATAATCGGCGCCCTTGCGCTCCTTGAGGGCTGGCTGGGCGAAGCGGGTTTTTCCCAGGGCGACATGACGGGATCCGAAAATGCCGGAGAAATTCGCCTTATCTCCGGCCGCCATCTTGAACGGAGCAAACGGGGACAGGTGATAGTAAAGCCCCTCACCGCCATTGCCGCCTACCGTCAGATGCTCCGCTATTACGCAGTAAAAACCCTGGCGGCTTTCTTTGACTCAAAGCCGGATCTGGACTTCGGCGGTCTGTGCGATCTTTTGGGCGAGACCGCACCGGAGCAGCGTATACGGGAATGGGTGAACATGGGCGGGCAAATAGTCCCTGCGTTCAGGGTGGATGAACTGCGGGAAGCCATAGGCAATGGTGAATATAAAACCTGGGAGGAAATCCACCGCGCTTACGATGCATGGCACGCCGCCTATCCCCTGGACAGGGCACGCCACGCATGGGCTGTCCTTGCCCTGCTGCGGGGCGCAGCCGCTCTTACTTCGGATGTTTTCAAAAAGGAACTTTCCGCCGCCCTGGAAACACGGCGCCGCATCACTAAAGAGATCTATGAGACCAGAGAAAAAGACTTTCGTAATCTCTTTAAAAGGGCCACCTTCCGTAATCAGGCGGAAATGGGACAGGTATTGGGTACCGCAGACTCCAGTTCCTTTGTACGGCTGGCACGGGAAGCGGAGGGACGCTTTAAGGAAATGGTTGCAAGACTGCACACAAGGTTGTAGTATTATCCAATGGGAACGATATTAACCGAATATGACATTATCATCCGTCTCTGTCTGGGATTTGCAGCCGGGGGGATCATCGGATTTGAGCGTTCAAGCCGCCATCAGGTTGCGGGACTGCGGACACATATACTCATCTGTGTGGGAGCCACGACTCTCATGCTGCTTTCAATATGGCTTCCCCAGGAATTCAATTCACTGAAAAACGGTGACCCCGGCCGAATTGCCGCCCAGGTTGTTTCGGGAATCGGCTTTCTTGGGGCGGGGGCGATCATACGCCTGGGCAACAACATCAAGGGCCTTACCACCGCCGCCTCCCTCTGGCTCATCGCCGCCATCGGCATGGCCATAGGCGCGGGCATGTTTATCGCCGCAGGGATCGCCGAGGTCTTGAGCCTATTCACCCTGGTAATCCTTGACCGTATCGAAAAAAAGATCTTCCCCGCAGTGCGGAGCAAACTCCTGGAAGTACACTACAAACACAGCGCCAGCCCCGATACTGATACAGCCCTTGAGATACTGAAAAGTTTTGGCATCAAGAGTCAGTCCATCGATGTGAATCAGGGCATAGGCAAGGGAAAAAACACCAAGATCCGTTTTCTGGTCAGCATTCCCGATACAGCCGACATTTCCAAACTCGCCAAGGCTTTCAGGGCAGCGGACGATGTAGGCAGAATCGAAATTAAAGAAAAATTTTGATCAAATCAAAGGATTTCGGTGAAACGATGAATGATAATCACCTAACAGTAACGGAACTCACCGAACAAATCCGCCGCTGCCTTGAGGGAAATTTTACTACCGTCAGAGTCGAGGGTGAACTGTCAAATTGCAGACCTGCGAGTTCCGGGCACTTGTATTTCAGCCTGAAAGACTCAGGCGCGAAAATTGACGGGGTGATGTTCAGAAACCGGCTGCGTACGCTTAACTTTGAGCCCAAAGACGGAATGTTGCTGCGGGTACGGGGGAGCCTTTCGGTGTACGCCCCAAGGGGAACCTATTCGATAGTCTGCGAGGAAATGGAAAAAGCCGGCGCCGGCGACATTCTGGCCATGCTGGAGAAGCGGAAACGGCAGCTTGCCGCCGAGGGTCTCTTTGACGAGGAACGGAAGCGGCCCCTGCCCCGCTTTCCCGAAACTGTAGGGGTGGTCAGTTCCCCCACCGGTGCGGCAGTGCGGGACATTCTGAATATTTTGGGCAGGCGTGCCGCCGGTGTGCGGGTGATAATTCTCCCGGCGCCGGTGCAGGGAAACGATGCAGCGCCGCTCATCGCCCGCCGCATTGAGCAGGCTAATCAGTGGAAGCTGGCGGACGTGCTCATCGTGGGAAGGGGCGGCGGATCCCTTGAAGACCTCCTGCCCTTTTCAGAGGAAGCGGTAGTCCGCGCAGTGGCTGCCTCGAAGATTCCGGTGGTAAGCGCCGTGGGGCATGAAATCGACTGGGCCTTATGCGATTTTGCCGCTGATCTGCGGGCCCCTACCCCCTCGGCGGCGGCGGAACTGGTCAGCGAAAACCGCGCCGCCGCGCTGGACGCCATCCTTACCCTGGCGGAAAACATCAAAAACACTATGGCAACACGGCTTGAAAGGGCACGGCTCTTGTTAAAACCGTTCAGTATGGAAGATATGGAGTACCGTTTCCGCGCCATTTTGCAGCCACGGCTGCTCCGCTTTGATGACGCCAAGGAAACGCTGATAAGAAATTTTTCGGAACGAAGCGCCAGCCTTCGCCGCAGGCTTGAACTGGCGCGTACCGCCCTTGAAGCAGGCAGCCCTCTGGCAGCAATGGAGCGGGGCTTCTCGGTAGTGGTCAACAGCAGAACCGGCAAACTGGTTCGCAGCGCCGGCGACGCCAAATCCGGCGACCGGCTCACGATACGCCCCCTTGAGGGAACGATTACGGCAGTTACGGAATAATTTGCAGATAACGGGATGGGAGAATGACATGGCGAAAACGAGCGGAAAAACAGTTACTAAAGCGGCAAAAGGCGGCGCTGCCAAAAACGGCAATACGATGAAAAATTTTGAGGAGCGCCTTGAGCGTCTGGAAACCCTGGGCGAGCAGATTCGGAAAACCGACATTCCCCTGGATGAGGCGCTCAAGGCTTTTGAGGAAGGGATCAATCTGGCCCGAACCCTGGAAAAAGACCTTGAAAAGATTGAGAGCCGTATCGAAATATTGATGAACAATACCGACGCGCCGCCGGATGAGTCGCCGGAGCTGGAACTTTTTGACAGCGGGGACTAAACGTGGCTGATATCAGAGTACTGCCGCCTGAGGAAGCCCGGCGAATCGCCGCAGGTGAAGTAATTGACCGGCCGGCGGCGCTGATCCGGGAATTTCTTGACAATGCCATTGACGCCGGGGCATTGAATATCGAGGTTTCTGTTGAAGGCGGCGGCAGCAAAAAAGCGGAAGTGTCCGACGATGGCAATGGCATGAGACGGGAGGATATGGAGCTCTGCTGGCTTACCCACGCCACCAGCAAGATCCGTTCCCTTGAGGATCTTAACACTGCCTGTACCCTGGGCTTCCGGGGCGAGGCACTGGCGGCGGCGGCGGCTATGGCACAGATTGAAATCGTAAGCAGCGTTGACGGCAGTGAAGCATGGCGGCTTGAAGTAGGCCCCGGCGAAAGCCACCCCCCGAATCTGGAACGATCCCGGCGTACCAAAGGCACTACGGTCCGGGCGCTCAAACTCTACGACAGTATTCCCGCCCGCAAACGTTTTTTGAAACGGGAAGGAAGCGAAGCCGGCCTGTGCCGGCAGGCTTTTATCGACAAGGCACTGGCCTTTCCGCAGATCAGCTTTCGCTATATACAGGACGGTAAGCTGAAGTGTTTTTTCCCCGCCGCAGCTTCCAAAAAAGAGCGGTTTGCAGCCGCCCTGCTTGGCGCGCAGGAGGCCGCCTTTCTCCATGAAATAAATGTAACCGGTTCCGGCTTTAGCGCCGCCGTGGTAATAGGCGGCCCCGAACTCTGCCGCGGCGACAAGCGGCTGCTCCATGTTTTTGCCAATGGCAGGCGCATTCAGGACTATGGCCTGGCGCAAGCTATGGAGTACGGCGTCCAGGGCTGGTTCCCCAACGGAACCCACCCGGTAGGCGCGGTTTATGTGGAGATAGATCCCGCCCTGGCGGATTTCAACATCCACCCTGCCAAGCGGGAAGTCCGCTTCCGGGACGGCGGCGCAATTCACCACGCAATAAGTGCCGGACTGCGGGATTTCTGCCGCCGTTTCAATATCGCACGGGGCGCGGCAAATGCCGCAGAGCGCGAAGATGTTGCACATAACGAAAGCGGCTTTCTGTTTGGCAGCGCGGGCGGAACCGCCGCTTATGGCGCGCATGGCGGTTCAGCCGGATACGGCGGCGGTCATCAAATGGCGGCTAACGCAGCCAATGCGTCGGGTATCGCGTCTGCCGGCGCCTTGGCAATGGAAGCACTGCTGGAAAGGCCGCCGGCTTTTGTGTCTCGGCCGGGACGTTCACGGGAAAGCGCGGCAGCCGAGGAAGCCCCTCCCTACGGAGAACCTCGTTACGCAGGCAGGGCATTCGGCCTTTTCATCATGGTGGAATGGGGCGAAAAGCTCTTTATTATTGATCAGCACGCCGCCCATGAACGTATACTCTACAACCGCTTTCTCGCCGGGCCCATTCCCAAACAGGAACTGCTGGCGCCTATCCCCTTTAACACCGAAAGCGACGAAGACGACCGCTTCCTTGCGGCAAAGCGGGAAGACCTTTCCCGGCTCGCGGTGGAGATCAAAAAAGACGGAACCGGCTGGAACATTGAAGCCCTGCCCGCAGACTGGCGGCTGGGCGACGCCGAGACAGTGCGGGAAATCCTGGAACTGCGCAAGGCAGGTGAAAACATGGCCGAGCGCTGGGCCGCCACCCTTTGCTGCCATCAGGCGGTGCGGGACGGCGACTACCTTGACGACGCGAGCGCCTTTGCCCTGGCAAGGGAAGCGCTGAATCTCCCGGACCCCCGCTGCCCCCACGGCCGCCCGGTGTGGACTGAAATCAGCCGCGAGGCGCTGTACAAGGCAGTGCGGCGAAGCTGAATTCGGCGCCAATTATTTATACTTGCCAAATTTTGTGCCCCATTCGCTGCCGGGAACCCCTACTGACTCAGCGCCTGCAATGCCTGGCGTATCTGGTTGAGCTGGGTGTTGAGTGTCGCAATTTCTTCTGTCTGGGCGGCGGTACGGGTCTGCAATTCCCTGATGCTGTTGTCCCTGGTGCTTATGGTCTGGCCAAGTTCGGTTTTTTCGGATTGAAGGGCCGCAATGGTTTCATCTTTTGCGGAGGCGCTGGCTTCAAGAGCGGAGTTCATGGTTCGCAGGGCGGAGACTGAGCTTTCAAGTTCGGTGAGGCGCTCTGCAACGCCGGAGTCCTGGGAACTTAAAGCGCTTATGGTTTTGTTCAGACCGGCGATGGTTTCTTCAAGCTGGGTGTTTTGGGATTGCAACTCCACAAGGGCCTTTTCGGTATCAGCGTTTTCGGAAGCGCCGCCAGAAGCCTGATTTTTGCGGGTTTCTTCTATGAGCAGCTCCAGGGAGCTGATGGCCTGGGCGTAAAATTCACTTCTGGCCTGAATGGCGCGTATACTCTGGAAACCGGGGGTGTTAAGAAAGGCGCGCATGGTTTTGAGGGTTTCGGCAGCTTCGACAAGCTGGTTTTTGCGTATATAATCATTTGCAGAGACAAGGGAGCCGCCCAGTTGGGCTTCTATGGCAGCGGCTTTTTCCTGCTCGCCGGACAGGCGCTCAAGCTCGCTGCGGGCGCTGGTGAGGGCGGCATCGCTCTGCTCTAAGGCAGAGCGGCTCTGCTCTAAGGCAGAGCGGCTCTGCTCGGCGGCGGCGGCGAGTTCCCGTGCGCGGGCTTCAAATTGGGCGCGGAGACTGGCTTCCCTGGCGCGGGAATCTTCCAGTATGCGGGAGCGTTCGTCCTGTAAACTCAATAAGTTTGAACGGAAATCTTCCTGCATGGCTTTTAGCCGTTCTTCGGCGGCACGCTGCTCTGCGGTTAATTCCTGGTTGCTGGAATGGAGTTCCTGCAATTCGGCGTCCACTCCCTCAAGCTGGGAAACGATAAGGGAGATTTCGTTCTCCTTTGCCTCGATTCGGGATGCAGTCTCTTTTCGTATTTCATCGATAAGCGCCCGCTCGGCGCTGTTGTATACTTTGGCGCCTTCACGCACCTGGAGATCAGTTTTTCCCTGAAATGACGAAAGGAGCAGAAAGCCGCCGCCCAAAAGAATTACAGCACTTGCGTTTACCAGTATGGGGAACAGGCCGCCGCCTTTTTTTGCCTTAAAGCCGGCTTTGCCGCCTGCCTTTAATTCTGTTGCGGCTACTTCCGCAAGGGAGCGGCGGTTTGTCTCGCTTATGCGGTTTATCTTTGCAAGAATTTCCCTCTGCTCTTCTTCGGAAATGCCGGAGTTGGTGTCGAAAGTAATTTCACCTGACTGTTCGTTATTCGTCATTTTTCTTTCTCCCCGGGTCTACTTTGGCGGCTTCTTTATTGGCAAGCCGTACCCCGCCGGCCTTGAGTCCCCGTACATTGTAGTCCTGGGCTTTAAAGTCCTCGGAGAGAACCTTGAGCCGGGGCTTGGGCACATACTTGACGCTAAAGGTGAACTTTGGCCGGGTATCAATATGCAGAACCGCCGCCCCATCAGGAACGAGGAAATAATCTTTGTTCATTATCCATCCCTCAATCACGCAGCGTTTGATAAAGGGGCAGCCTGTTTCCTTGTCTTTGTAAATGATGGTAAAGACCGTTTTGGCAAGCTCTTCCTTGTCTGCAACGCCTATCCACCAGGCATCGGCGCCTACGAACACTTTTTCGGGAAGGTCCGCCACGGTGTACATACCATTTTTGCGTATCGTGAGTATGCGGTCAAAGGGCGAAACCTCGGCGATTTTCGCGCCCGTTACATTGGTTCCCAGATAGCCGGTTTTTGCGTCATATTTAAGTTCCACATCGCTCCTGACCACTTCCTTGACGTTGATCTTGTCAAAGGCGCCCACTTTGGTTTTCCGCGCCCCCCGGCCCAGTTCCTCATTGGCCTTGATTTTGGTGATGATCCCGTCAAGAAAACTGATGGAATAGGCGATGATATTTTTCAGGTGATTATTGATCTCTTTTATGCGTGCCTGAATCTGCTGCATCTCTTCATGGGCCTTGTTAATGTCGTATAACGAAATGCGCCTGATGGGAATACGCAACAGGTGTTCCACATCGTCGTGGCTTACCCCCCGTGGGCCTATCTCTTTCAGGAAGGGCTTGAAACCGGAAATAACCGCGTCTTCCACACCCTTGGCGGTTTTCATTTTTTCGATGCCTTTGTAGATCCGCTCCTCAATAAAAATCCGCTCCAGGGTACGCAGGTGGAGTTTGTCCAGCAGTTCCCTTTTTTCCAGCTCCAGCTCTTTGGTGAGAATTTTCACCAGTTGTTTGGTGTGGTGTTTGATCACATCGGTAACGGTCATCACCTCGGGGAGGCCGTCTTTGATCACCAAAAGATTTACCGAGATGGACTGTTCACATTCGGTAAAGGCGAACAGGGCGTCCTCAGTTTCCTGGGCGTACACACCCCGGGCCAGCTTCACTTCTATTTCAACCTTGTCGGTGGTAAAATCGCTGATCCCCTGTATCTTGAGCCGCCCCGCCTTGGCCGCCGCTTCCACACTGTTGATGAGGCTTTCCGTAGTGGAACCAAAGGGCAGCTCGGTGATGAGGATGCGTTTGGGATCAGACGTATCGAGTTTCGCCCGCACCAGCACCTTGCCGTTGCCGTCCTGGTACTCCGACACATCCACCAGCCCCCCGGTGGGAAAGTCCGGGTACAGCGTAAATTTTTTGCCCGAAAGGCAGGCGATTTCCGCTTCCAGCACCTCAAGCACATTGTGGGGCAGTATCTTGGTGGACATACCCACGGCGATTCCCTCGGCGCCCATTATCAGCACCACCGGGATTTTCGCGGGGAACAGCACCGGCTCCTTGTTGCGGCCGTCGTAAGAGTCCGCCATGTCGGTAAGTTTTGGATGGTAGAAAATATCTTTTGAAAGCGGCGTGGCCCTACATTCAATGTAACGGGGAGCGGCCGCCCCATCACCCGTATTTATGTTACCAAAATTTCCCTGCCTGTCGATAAAGAAGTTCTTGTTGGCAAGCACCACCAGGGCCGGTCCTATGGACTGGTCCCCGTGGGGATGGTACTTCATACAGCTACCCACCACATTTGCCACCTTGTGGAACTTACCGTCGTCCATCTCAAAGAGGGTATGGAGTATGCGCCGCTGCACCGGCTTGAGACCGTCTTCCAGGTCGGGAATGGCCCGGTCTTTGATCACATAGGAGGCGTATTCAAGAAAATTGCGGTCGAACAGGTTTTTGATGTATGCCATTATTTCACCCCGCGTCCTCGATCAAATTCTTCATAATGTAATCCCGGCGCTCCGGGGTATTTTTGCCCATGTAGAACGTGAGCACCTGGGGAACGGCCTTGAGGGTGTTGATCGACACCGGCACCAGGCGTATGTCCTCGCCTATGAACTGGCCGAATTCCTTGGGGCTGATTTCTCCCAGACCCTTGAAGCGGGTTACTTCGCTCTGGCTGCCCAGGGCGGCGGTTGTTTCGTCCCGCTCTTTCTCGGTGTAACAGTAGCGGGTTTCTTTTTTGGTACGCACCCGGAACAGGGGGGTCTCCAGGATGTAGATGCGGCCGGCGGTTACCAGTTCCTCAAAGTAGGAGAGGAAAAAAGTGAGCAGCAGATTGCGGATGTGGAAACCGTCAAAGTCCGCATCGGTGGCGATGACGATTTTCGCATAACGCAGGCCATCAACATCGTTCTCTATGCCCAGGGCCATCATCATGTTGTAGAGTTCCTCGTTTTTGTAAATGGAAGCCCGTTTCTTGCCGTACATATTTTCCACCTTGCCCCGTAATGCGAAGATGGCCTGGGTCATCACATCCCGGCTTGAGACCAGGGAACCCGCAGCGGAATCGCCTTCAGTAATAAATATGGTGGATTCATCCCCGTCCTTGCCGTCTTCAAGGTGGTACTTACAGTCTTTCAGTTTGGGGATTTTGAGGGCGATCTTTTTCGCCGCTTCCCTTGCTTCTTTTTTGACCGCATTGAGTTCGGTACGCAGGCTTTCGTTGGAGAGTATCTTGTGCTCCAGTTTTTTCCCCGCCTCGGCGTTTTTATGCAGCCAGTCCTCTACGGCGTTCCGCACTTCCTGCACCAGCCAGGTTCGTATGTCGGAGTTGCCCAGTTTGTTCTTGGTCTGGCTTTCAAAAACCGGATTTTTAAGTTTTACCGCAATCGCCGCAGTGGTGCCTTCACGAATGTCTTCGCTGCGGTAGTCTTTTTTAAAGTAGGTTTGAATACCCTTGAGGAACCCTTCCTTAAAAGCTGAAAGGTGGGTGCCGCCGTCGCTGGTGAACTGGCCGTTCACGAATGAAAAATATTCCTCGCCATAGTTGTTGGTGTGGGTAAAGGCAAATTCAATATGTTCGCCCTTGTAGTACCCCATAGGGTACAGGCAGTCGTCGCCGGTTTCTTCGTATAACAGATCGTAGAGACCCCGCTTTGACACATACTGTTTGCCGTTAAACGCCAGGGTAAGGCCGGTGTTCAGATATGCGTAATTCTGAACCCGCTTTTCGATAAATTCCAGATTGAACTGGTAATCGTTAAAAATTTCCGGGTCAGGGGTAAACTCAACATAGGTGCCGTCTTTTTGCTTGTCCTTGAGTTTGCCCTTGCGCTGACTCTTGAGTTTTCCCCGTTCAAAAATTGCCTCGGCAAATTCGCCGTTCCGCACCGCAACTACCCGGAAATGCGCCGAAAGGGCGTTCACCGCCTTGGTACCCACGCCGTTCAGCCCCACCGAAAACTGAAACACGTCATCGTTGTACTTTGCACCGGTATTGATCACCGACACGCACTCCACGAGTTTACCCAGCGGAATACCCCGGCCGTAGTCCCGGATTTTTATGGAAGCCACCCCAGGCTGCCCCGCGTCCTTTACCGCCACTTCAATAAGTTTGCCGTTCCCCATGATGAATTCGTCAATGCCGTTGTCGATTACTTCTTTGAGCAGCACGTAAATTCCGTCGTCGGGGTTGGAGCCGTCGCCCAGGCGGCCTATGTACATACCTGTCCGCAGGCGTATGTGTTCCAGCGAGGAAAGGGTTTTGATTTTCGATTCGTCGTAGACGCCCGGCTTGCCTGCCAAGCCGAGCTTGCTTGCCAAGCCGATTTTACCGTCAGCGGCTTTTGCTCTGGTTTCGGCCTTTGCGGCCGTGGCCTTTGCGGGCACGGCCTTTGCGGTGGGTTTGGCCGTTTTGGACCCGACCATTTTGGCCGAAGCCCTTGCCAGCGCTCCCTTGCCTGCGGTTTTACCCTTTGCGGCGGCTTTGCCTTTGGGGCCTGATTTTTTTACCGGTGTTTTTGCTGCCATGTTGATCCCTATAAAAGTTTCTGCAATTCTTCTATATACTTTTCGGAGTCTTTTATACTTTCTTCAAATTCGGCGATGTTTTTTTCAGCCTCGGCAATCCGGGCTTTTTTATCCTCAATCAACTTGAGACATTTCTCTATCTTCGCCTTTTCATCATCAATGGCAAGGGAAGCCCGCAGTTTCTCAATCGCCTGCTCATTGTCATGGATAGAACGGCTCAAGTCAGCGGTACTGTCCAGGGTTTCCCGGTCATCCACCGTGATGAGGGTATCGATAAACTGCTTCCGTTCCTGCCTAAGGACAGATGCGGTCTCTGCAGACCCCACCGATGCGGCTTCCGCGCCGAAACGCCGGTAGAGTATACGCAGTTCTTCTTTTATACGGGCGATATTGGTTTTGAGAGTCTGAATCTGTTTGAGGGGACTGCCCTCGGCGCCAAAGGTTTCGGAAATCCCGCGCTTCTCCTCCCGGAGTTCTATCAGTTCTTCCGTAAGCAGGCGCGCCACACTGCGGACTTTTTCAATTTCCGCGATATATCCGGCAATGCTGCTTTCATTCGCCGCAGCCCCGGCGGAAAAATTATCCCGGCGGCTGTAACGCTCGCCAACGTTCCGGTAAAGCTGTTCCAGACTGTCCTGGGCCTTGGTCAGAAAAGAACGCAGCACCAGCCCCTGGGCGCTTTTGCCTATCCATGCAAAGACATTGTTCCCTTCTTTTTGATCCAGCTCCGCGACCCTTTCTTCCAGAGAACGCACCTTGATAACCAGAGCCTCAGCCTGCTCGCGGAACGGCGCGGTAAAATCAGTATAAACGCCGGATGCATCGCCTGCGAATGCAGTCGTGTCTGCACTTGCAGCCGTGCCTGCAAATGCAGTCGTATCTGTGAATGCAGTTGTACCTGTGGATACAGACGCGTCCAGCAGCGCCTTGCCCAGTTTGCCGTAAACGCCGGCCAGCTCCTTTGCCTGCCTGCCGTCCTCCTGCTCCTTGAGCTCTATTTTCTCCTCCAGTTCCCTGAACCGGCGTATCTGATCCTCTACGGTTTTTATCGCCTCTTCCGAAGCGGCGATTTCCTGCTGCAGCCTGCGGTACTCCGCCAGGTCTTCAAAGGCCCCGCCTTTTTCCGCCCCCTCCCCTGCCCGGCCCAAAAGACTTTCGCCAAAACGCTCCAGAAGCGAATCAAGTGTAACAAGATTCTCCCGCTTGCTTTTTTCAAGATCTTCTATCTGCTTTTTTCTTTCATCCATAAATCTAATCATACGACTTTTTCAAAACTTTGAAAAGAAGGGGTAGGAATATCCTTGAGACTGAAGTCCCCTGGACTAAAGCCCTGGATTCTCCGGCCACTGGTGCCGGGGATACCGGCCCCGCATTTCCTTGCGGACATCGGCGTAGGAACCGGCCCAAAATCCAGCCAGATCACGGGTTATCTGAATAGGCCGGTCAGCGGGTGATAACAGTTCAAAGACAATAGATACTGATAGTATTTTACATTCTCCTGGTATTCCAAAAGCATCCTGCAAGCGTATACGCAAAACCGGTTCACCTGAACTGTAATCAATGAGTTTTTTCCTTCCAGAGGGAAGGAAAAATTGATCCGGAACCAGGCGATCAAGTTCGAGTTTTGCTTGCCAGCCGCCTGTGCGGCAACTCAGGCGATTTTCCAGCGCGTTTACCAGTCCAGGGCTGTCAATTATCGGGCCTTTGCCGGTTTGGGCGCCTTGCCAGATAAAGGGGCCGAGCCATTCGGCGGCGTCTTGCATGAGGGCTTCGCCGGCCCAGTCTGCTTTACCGGGCGCAGCATCATCGGCCCTGCCCTCCCCGCTATGCGCCGCAAAGAACCGTATCCGCTCCAGGAGCCGTTGGGCAGCGCCCCGGTTCTCTTCCCAGGGAAGCAGGCCAAGGCCCTCCCGGCGAAACAGTGCCGGCAATTCGGGGAGGAGTTCATCCCGGCGGCAGGTGCGCTGTTCACGGGAAAGTTCAAGCCTGCCGGCCCTGACAAGCGCCAGACAGCGCGGGACAAGTCCCTTCCACTCAATCGTTTTGTCAGTAACGGTCTGCCCCGCAAGGACTTCAAGGGCTTTTGATTCTGAAACAGGGGCGGCAAGCCTGATAAAGCCCATGCGCTCGCCGGCGTCAACTTCCAGGGCGCAGATCCAGCCGGAACCGGCAAGGGGCCCGGTTATGCGGCCTTCCCTGCCGGAGGTAAAGCGAAAAATCCCCTCGGGCCCGTCTGTATCCCGCTGCTTTTTGGCGATTCGGTCGGGAAACGCCTGTACCACCAATTCCCCAATAGAAGCTTCGTCTTCCGGTTTCCAGTGTAACGATGAGGATAGGCCCAGCCGCCGGAGCAGATCCCCGGCGATTTGATTGATACGCCCGCCAAAGGCGCCGTCGCTGTTGTTACGCAATGCCGAAAGGCGGCAGGCAAAGTCCGGGTCATCAATGCCGGAACTGTCCCGCTCGGAGAGTATTGCCGCCGAAGCGCAGGCAAGCGCCGCCAGTGCGCTGTCGCGGCCTGCAATGCAGAGCCTTCCCAGCCGGGGCTCCAGACCAAGGCGGGCTATTTCCCTGCCCAGAGCGGTAGGCGCCGCAGGAACATCAGCGCCCGGTGAAACCGCGCCCAGTTCCCCCAGCAACTCCAGCGCCCTGTCCCAGGCTGTTTCAGGCGGCGCTTCAAGCCAGGGGAGATCCTCCCGCCGCCTGACCCCCCAAAGCAGGCAGTCAAGCACCAGCGACGAAAGATCGATACGTTTGATTTCCGGGTCGGTTTCAACAGGACGTGTCTCATATTCCGCCCAAAGCCTGATACAGCGGCCGGGCCCAAGCCGCCCTGCCCTGCCCCGCCGCTGATCCGCCGAATTGCGGCTCACCGCCTCAAGGCTCAAGCGGTTCATGCCGGAGGGAAGATGAAAACGCTGCACCCGGGCATAACCGCTGTCCACTACCAGCGTAACGCCCGGTATGGTCAGAGAAGTTTCGGCTACGTTGGTGGAAAGTATCAGGCGCCGCCTGTCCGCCCCGGGGTTTTGATATCCAATCGCCCTGCGCTGTTCCCGCAGCGTGAGGGAGCCGTGCAGGGGAAGTATTTCAAAATCCCGGTCAAAACCCCGCTCCGCCAGGTATTCGGCGCAGAGGGCAATTTCCCGTTTGCCCGGCAGAAAGACCAAAATGTCACCTAATGAATCGTATGTATCAAGCTCGTCATCCAGAATATCCGCTACAGCTGCGGCACATTCCCGCGCGAGCGGCGCCTTTTGCGGCAGGGCGCGGTATAAGGTATCAACCGGGAAAACCCTGCCGGGACATTCAATCACCGGTGTTTTGGCATCCCCATCCGGTACAGTGCGGTTTTCAATGGCGTCAATACACAACGCCACAGCTGCGGCATCCATCGTAGCGGACATAACGAGAATTCTGAGTTTGGCCCCCATGCGGCACAGGTCCAGGGCAAGAGCAAAGGCCAAATCGGTATGGACTGAACGCTCGTGAAATTCGTCAAAAATGAGGGTTGAAACCCCGGAAAGTTCGGGATTCTCCTGCATTCTGCGCACCAAAAGCCCCTCGGTAACCACCTCAATCCGGGTCTTTGCGGAAACACGCCGCTCAAGGCGCACCGCGTAACCGACACGTCCCCCGGTTTCCTCGCCCAGCAATTCAGCCAGCCGTGCGGCTATACCCATTGCCGCGGCCCTGCGGGGTTCAAGCATGATTATTTTCCCCGTATCTCCCCGGCTTTCAAAATAGTCCAGCAATGCCAGAGGAACCAGTGTCGATTTTCCGCTCCCCGGATCGGAACGGATTATAGCCCGCCCCTTTTCATACAGCGCCGCGCATATTTCTGGCAGCCGGGGAACCAGGGGCAGACCGGTATTGGCAGGATCAAACATATAATAACGCATTAATCTCCATAATTTCTAAAAAAACTCACTGGACAAAAAATAATTTTTCTATTATTCTAATATAAAATCTATTAAGGAGCTATAATGTCTAAGCCTATTCAATCACCCGGTTCAGTTCTCAAATTGTTTTTACGGGGGTATCAGTTAAACCCCACCAATCTGGCAAAAGAGCTAAAATTAAGCCAAGCCACGGTCAGGCTTTTAACCCTCGACAAAACAAGAATTTCAGTTCATGTGGCGCTCAGACTCGCCAAATTTTTTAACATGAAACCTGATTACTGGCTCAATCTGCAAAACGAATACGATTTGGCCACTGCGTCTTCAAATTCCAAATTCAACGCAGTATTGAAGTCCATTTCCGTCGCTAAAAAGCCGACTGCAACCCAGCTTGCAAGCAAGAAAAAAGTTCCTGCGAAAAAAAATCCAAAAGCGAAGCGCGGACAAAAAACCGGAATCAAGGCAAGCGCTGCAAAAGCCAGGGCAAAACCAGCCGCCAAAGGTAAACGCGGCCGGAAGCCGGCAAAATAAAAATAATCTGTTTATACGGAGTCTAGTACCCACATCATATACTTAAGGATTCTTAACCACAGACCTCACAGACTATACGGACAAAAGGCAAGAAATTAAAACAAAAGTCCGTGCGGTCAGTGTGGTCTGTGGTTTCTCTTTTCTTGACGATATTAGGTCTGGCCCCGCAGGCTTTTAGAAAAATATTTCCCACTTAAAAAAGCTCTCCCTGCGCGTTTATTGACGAGGCGGAGGGATTTTGCTTTGGGTCTGCGAGCAGGGCCAAAAACTGATCTTCATCAAGAATCGGAATTCCCAGTTCCCGGGCTTTTTTGTTTTTTGATGAGCCTGAACCGGGATCATTGGTTACCAGGTATGAAAGATCTTTTACTACCGAGGATTTCGCCTGGGCGCCCAGGGCTTTAATTTTTTCTTCCGCCTGTCCCCGCTTCATTGCGACAAGCTCGCCGGTAAAACAGAATGAAAGGCCCCGCATGGGCTGGGACTCCGCCGGAGGAGGCAGGGCAATGCTGATGATCCCCGTGGCAAGTACCGCGTCCATTTCGGCGCTGGTTTCCTTTAAGCCCTCCACAATGACCGAGGCGGTTATGGCGCCCAGACCGAATACTTTTGCAAGTTCTTCCACTGCGGCGGAGCGGAGTATTTCCAAAGTGTCAAAGCCCGCTGATGCAACCTTTTCCATAGTAACTTCGGCGACGCCTTCAAGATCAAAACCGGCGACAAAGACAGCCAGGGAAAGTTCCCTGCGGGTCTGTATGTGGCGCACTACCTTGGCGGCGGAGAGTTCCCCCATGCGCTCGTATTCGGCAAGTTCCGCTGTTTGCAGAGTATAGAGATCGTGAATCTGCCGCACCCGCTTTTTGTCAAAAAGCTGGCGTATCAGTTTTTCGCCAAGCTCCCTGATGTCCAATACAGAGATCCATTTTTCAAGACGGTGAAGCAACCGCTTGGGGCAGTCCGGGTTTGGGCAGTAGAGCCTGGTTCCGGCGTCAACCAAATCCGCATCGCACGCGGCGCAGCGAACGGGAAATTCGATTTCTTCCCCGGCAGCTTCTATGGGCAGCGCCCCTTCAGGCGCGAGGCCCTCGATCTTGGGGATAATCTCCCCCCGCTTCACCACTGAAACCGCCGAGCCTATTTTAAGTCCCATAGCACGGATCATATCGGGGTTGTTGAGATTTGCCCGCTGCACCGTGGTTCCCGCAATGCGCACCGGGTCAACCAGACCTATGGGAGTATAAGTAGCCCCTGACTCGCTCCACTCTACCGAGCGGAGTATGCTGAATGCGGTTTCCAGTTCAAACTTAAAGGCGATCTGTTTTTCGGGCCGGGCACGGCGCAGGTCGGCCATGTCGGTTTCAATGTCTTTTACCACCAGCCCGTCAATGTCAAAAGAAAGGGTATTCCTGAAAGCTGCCACTTCCGCGCGGTAGGCGATGATTTCTTCGGCGCTCTCAAAAGTTTTGGTTACTGTGGTTTCAAAACCTCGTTTGCCAAGCCATTCAATTTTTTGCAATTCATCCTGAAAATAAGAATCATCACCGCTTGCCGCCGCGTCATATGTAATAAGTTTGAGATCCTCGCAGCCAAGACCGTCTTTACGGCGCATAATTCCGTTGGCGGCGTTCCGGCAATTTGCCTTTGAGGTATATTTTTCGCGCCAAACATCGTGGGTCATTACCACTTCCCCGCGTACGCCCCCGCTAAAGGGAAGATCCAGTTTTGCCACAACCCCTGTCATGCGCCGGGCATTGGCAGTGATCTCATCGCCAATAATGCCGTCGCCCCTGGTGATGGCCCGGACAAGGCTGCCCTTTTCATACTGCAGCTCAAGGCTTGCGCCGTCAAGTTTGTATTGTACCAGAAAAGTTTTGGTCAACCCGTTTTTACCAGCGGTTGACAAGGAATCAAGTTTTTTATTATTTGCCGCATTTTTTTGCGATTCATCCGGCGTTTCTTGCGCTTCTATCCCTGTTTTTTCAGGTTCAAGGCCCCTTTTTTTTGCCCAGTCCAGGAACTCCCGGGGATTCGCTGCCTTGTCCTGGCTTCCCATCGGAATAAGATGCTTTGCCTTGGGAAAGCCGTCCACACCGGGAACTCCCCCACCGGCGTCAGCGCCTGTCCCAATTTTTTTGAGCACCGTACTGTCCGGGGCAAGGCTCTGCAATTCATCCCAGAGCAGATCAAATTCGCCATCGGAAATTTCCGCTTCACCATCGTAGTAGGATTTCTGGTATTTTTGTATCAGCCGTTCCAGGGCGGCGATTCTCTTTTTGGTATCGGTCATGGTTTACTCGCCACCCCCCGGTGTTTATCGTACTACATATCTTTTGTTGTGAAAAGCAATTCCCTCACTACATGATTCTTTGCAAGCCCTTTCCGCTCGAACTTGGTTTCCGGCCGCCAGCTCTGGGGCGGGGCAAAATCCTGGTATGTATTGGAGAGACCGGAAGTAGCGCATAATTCCGCCAGCGCCCAGAGAGCGTAGTCTTCCCAGTCGGTAACCATGTACAGATAGGCGCCGTCCTTTAGTTTTTGAGCCAGGGTTTCGGTAAAAGGGCGCTTTATAAGACGCCGTTTGTGGTGACGTTTTTTGGGCCAGGGGTCAGGGAAAAAAATGTGAATACCTTCCAGGGAGCCGTTGGGGATCATGCGGGCAAACACTTCTACGGCATCGTGTTCAATGATTCTGATATTGGTAAGGGAGCGCCGCTCAATTTCCCAGAGGAGACGGCCTATACCGGGGCGGTGTACTTCGATACCCAGGTAGTTTTTGCCGGGATTCGCCCCGGCGATAATTGCAGTGGCAATGCCCATGCCAAAACCGATTTCCGCTGTTACCGGCCGGGTGTTGCCAAAAACCGCGCTGAAATTAATGGGGTCCGGCGTAAAGGGCAGAATAAATTTTTCGGAAAGCGCGGCATACGCCCGCTCCTGGGCAGCGGTACTCCGTCCCGCCCTGAGCACATAACTTTTTATTTCGCGGAAAGCGCCGTCAGTTGAGAGCGGTAACATCGGTAAAGGCCGAGGTAAAGTACAGGGCATCTTCCGCCCAGAGGGCCGCGGTTCTGACGCTTGAGGGAAGGTTGAGATCCGGCACAAAACCCGAAAGACTGTCAAGATTCACCGTGGAAACATAATTACCCTCGCCGTCATAACAGACCAGGCGGTTTTCGGGCCAGTTTGAATTAACCGTATAACGGCTCTCGCTGATTTCCAGTGAGGGAAAGGGGAACCGGCTTTCCTCGGGAGCGTCAAAACTGAAATTCCGTTCCGATTTTTCCCCGCCTTTGTTTATCAGCACCGCCCGGTACTGGCCCCGGGGCAGAATTTCATCCTCACTTATGGCAATACTCCTGCTGCCTATCCAGGTTGTCCCGTCCTGGGTAAAACTGACCCAGTCGTCGCTCTTTATGAGCCAGCGGAGCTGTTCACGGTCATTGTACAAATAGAGTGCCTCCAGGTTTTCAATTCCATCATCATCATCGGGAATAATGAAAAAAGAGAAACGTTCCTGGGGTTTTTCAGGACTTTGATAATACACCAGTTCAATAAAACCATAGGCAATCTTGGGCTCCGTTCGGGAGCAGGAAAAGAGCGATACAAAAAAAGCCGCTGCGCACAGCACCACAAGAGCGGCTCTCATAATTTGCTTTCCAATGAATTCATAGTTATATTTTATTATAGTTTAAATGTTGACCCCTGTCCATACAAAGGGTATGTTTAAATAATGAGCTTCCGCCGGATTTTTACCCTGGGCATATTTATTTTTTCTGTTTTTCCCGCCGCGCTTTTTTCCCAAAGCCTGGATCAACTTTTGAGAAAGGCCCTGAGGGAGCAGGACATTCATTTTGAAGAAGGACTGGTTTTTTCAACGGGTACTGAAAATGGAGACTCAGACGGCGCTTTTTTTAACAATGGCGAAAACGGCGTTGGGGGGCTTTCCCTGCTGGTGCGCATAACGCCAAACAGGCCGCAAACATCAGAGCGGGATGGGGCCATAACCGACAGCCCGCTTTTTGTGCTGGCAGTACCCATTGAAGACGGCGCACAGTCAGGCAATGCCATTGCCACGAACGGCAGCAGTGCCGGCAGCGGTGCAAAAAATACCCTCCCCTTCCGCTTTCAAACAGCCATTGCTTTTGTCAGCCTAATTAAAAATGCGGTTGACCGTGAAAATTTTACACTTCCATCCGCTATTTTAGTGATCTTTCTGGGCTATTGGGACAGTCTCGCCCTTGATTCAGCTTCAGCAGTTAATACTATTGATTCAGGCGATATTTTGGAACCCGGCAATACCCTGCTCTGGTATTTTGACTCAGGCGAAGCGCCGCAATCGCTCAAGATTTATTACCGCTCGGCGCAAGCCAAAGCGCCCCTTTTTATGCTTAAGCCCCTGCCCGGCCTTTGCGCTTTCAGGGGAATTTCTTTTTCACTGGAAAACAGACCCGCACAAAGCCGGGGAGCCCTGGAATATGCCCATGCCCAGGAAATTGACGCATTGTACATACACGCGACCGGTGGCGCGGTGGGCGGCAGCTTTAGTGCAGAGACTCTGGCGGGGCTTGCGGCAGCCTATGTAAGCACGCTGGAATATCCCGGATATGACGCGGATCATCATTATTCGCTTATTGCCTTGCCTGGACAGGTGGTATTCATTCCGGAAACCGCAAAAGTGATTTTTGCCCTGCTTGTACTTACAGCCGCACTGGGACTTGGGACGGCGAAAATCTTTCGTAAGCGTACTTCAAAATAAATGGATACACCCACTAATTTAACAAAACTTTGCGGCCTAGAAGACTTGAACTTCCATGCCTCTCGGCACTAGCACCTCAAGCTAGCGTGTCTACCAGTTCCACCAAGGCCGCAAGAACAGTATTATGTTATATTTTTTGGCGGATTTTGTCAACAAGACGCATTTCATAATTCATATTTTTTTACCTGTGCCGATGATTAAAATATGAAGAAGTCAACATTTCTAAAAATGATTGTTTTTGCCGGTTTAGGCGTTTTCTTTCTGGTCCTTTCGGGCTGTAAAAGCACCCCAAAAGCGGAAACTCCTGATGATGATGTCTGGGCGCTCCTTTCCAGGGGCGACAGCCGGGCCAGGGACTATTTTCTTGGTCAGGTTGATGTCCATGCGGTGGATCCTGAGGGGAGGACTCCCCTCCACTATGCCGCAGATTTGGAAGATGCCAATTTGGCGGCGTTTTTTATCACTATGGGCGCGACTGTAGACGCCCAGGATAACGAGGGACAGACTCCCCTGGGGATAAGCGCCGAAAAAGCAGACCCCAGGGTCGCCAAGGTGCTTGTTGCCGCAGGGGCCAATATTCACCTTCCCGCGCAGGACGGCACCAGTCCCGCTGAAAGCGCCCTTAACCACAATGGCGCGTTTTTGCAGGCCATCTTGACTCCCGTCTCTATGGAATCAAGGGATGTCTCGGGAAGAACCATACTCCACCTGGCAAGCAGGAACGGCAATGTCCGGGCGGTGAACGAAATTGTAAAAGCGATCCCGAATACTGCGGACACTATTGATAAAAAAGATAATGCGGGGCAAAACGCCCTGGATACCGCCCTTCTCCGTCCAGATTCCCGGAACCACATGGAAATCGCCGAACAGCTTATCCTTGCCGGGGCTTCTTCCGAAAACCCCATCTTTTCCTATTTTGCCCCGGCAGTACGAAGCGCCAACTACAATACCCGCCGTATCGAGGGACTTGCCCCCCTGCACTACGCCGCACGGGAAGGGTACGAGGGTCTTATTTCCTTCCTTATTGAAAAAAAGGCCGATGTAAATATTAAAAACGCTTCAGGGGCCACTCCCCTGCATGAAGCAGCCCGCTCAGGCAATATCCGGGTGATGGAAATGATCCTCAACCAGGGCGCCGATGTAAACGCCCTGGACGCCAAGGGCAATTCGCCTATGCATATCGGCATACCGGCGCACAATCACCGGGAAGCGATCAGTCTCTTTCTTTCACGGGGGGCCGACCCGAATATCCGGGATGAACACGGCGAGTCCCCACTCCACATTGTGATCACGTTAAACCGGGATGCCAATGTGGCCCAGACTCTGTTGAGCGGTGGCGCCGATGTTTCTATCCGCAATATCGACGGAAAAACTCCGCTGTACCTTGCGGTGCAGGAAAACAGGGTCTCCATTATTCCACTGCTCCTGTCTTACGGCTCGGATATTTTCGCCGCCGATAATTCGGGGATTACTCCCTTTGACCGGGCGGTGCGTAAAAAAGGGCCCGCCCTGACGGCGCTTATCACACCGGAGACAGTACACCAGAGCGACAGTGCCGGTAACACCATGCTCCACGCGGCGGTTAAAAACCGGGGGGATGCGCAGCTTATCGGGCTTATTCTGGATCAGCGGGCGCTGGTGAATGCCCGTAACAAAGAGGGAGACACTGCCCTGCACCTGGCAGTCAGGATGAACCAGCGGGAAAACGGTGAATTCCTTATTTCCCGGGGCGCCGATATTTTCGCCGCCAATTCCGCAGGCGAAAGTCCGCTCTACCTGGCCCTTACCGCGCCCGACGGCATACGCCGCTGGTTGTTCAACCCCCAAACCATTACCGCCAGGGACGGTCTGGGAAACAGTATGCTCCATTATATAGCCCAGTGGAAAATGGACACCCATATTCCCTTTATCGTCGAGCAGGGCGTTTCGGTTGAAGCGGCCAATGCCACCGGCGAAACCCCGCTGTTCATGGCGGTCAAGTACGACGGCCCTTCTACAGTGCGTACCCTGTTAGCCGCAAAAGCCAATCTCCATGCCAGGGACAGCCTGGGTAATTCGGTACTCCACGCCGCGGTACGCTGGAACGCGAAAAACTCCGCTGTTACCCTGCTTGATTCAGGCATCGACATCAACGCCCACACCTTAAGCGGGAACACCCCCCTCCATGACGCGGTACGCCTGGGCATTACCGATATTGAAACCCTGCTCATAACCAGAGGCGCCGATCTTGAAGTCCGGGATGCCGAGGGCAATACTCCCTTTATGGAAGCGGTAAAGGCAGGGTATACAGGCTCTATGGATCGCCTTGCCTCCCACGGTGCCGATCCCATGACGCGTAACATCCGGGGCGACACCCCGCTGCACGTGGCGGTAGCAATGGAACGTATCGATCTGGTCAATGTGCTGCTGCGCATGGGCGTTTCCATACACGCCCGCAATACCAGGAACCGCACCCCCTTCCAGACATCCCTCAGCGTCTCGGCCCGCATGGTTTCCACCCTGCTCACCAAAGACCGCATCAACGGCCCGGACGACTTTGGCAATTCAGCCCTGCATGTGGCCCTGCAGGAAAAATCCCCGCCTTCGATTATCAGGATCATCATTGATCAGGGCATCAGGCTGGGCGCGGTAGACTCCAACGGCCGCACTGCCCTGCGTCTTGCGGCGGACATGGGCGCCTGGGAACAGGCAAAACTCCTGGCGGATTCCGGGTCCGATCCCTTCTCCACAGCAGGAGACAACAAAACCCCCGCCGAGGTCGCCCTTGCAAAAGGCAGCGACGGCATCTACGCCCTTTTCTCCGGCAAAGCCGTAAACGCCCGTGACGCTTCGGGTAACACGATCCTGCACTATGCCGCCCGCCAGGGAAACCCCGAAGCCATTTCGCTGCTCCTTGAACTGGGCGCCAACAAAACTTTGAAGAACATCGCCGCCGAGAGCCCTGCGGATATTGCCAGAAGGTGGAACCATGTTCAGAATGTCGCGCTGTTAAATTAAGGGGGAATGGCTGGAAACCACTTGCGTTTTCAAGTGAAATATACTACATTTAATTAGAAAGAAACACAAATGAAAACAAAAGCCATAATTCCAGTTATTTGCCTCTTTTTTATTTTAGGCGGTGTACCGGCGTTGTACCCCCAAAATAACGGGGCAGGGGCGCCTGTAGATGGCGCCCCTGCCGAAAATACCACCATAATAGCCCTGGTTCCTTTTAAGGGAAGCCCGGAGGATATTGTCAGCCAGTTTGGGGAGGTACTGCAGCAGGAACTGCCAAAAGCCGGTCCCTACACGCCCTACCTGGTAGACATGAACCACCTGCCCCCGGATGTCCCCGAAGGGGGCTTTCCGGCCTATGTATGCCCCAGCCCCTCAATAACCAACGGTGCACCCTATGCCATATCCGGGGAAGTGAGCCAGGACCCGGACGACCCCTCAAACTACCACCTGCGGCTGTACCTATGGGAAATGGCAAATGAACGTCTGGTCTTTTCCGACGAGATGATCGCCGCTGACCGGGCGGCCTGCGAGTTAAGCCTTCCCTCACTGTTGGGCTGGATTCTGTCCTGGGTTGGCAAGGAAAGCCCGGCAGCCGCCGAAACGCCGCCGGAACCGGCCTCTGAACCCGCAACGGAAAAATGGCTCTACCTGGGCCTGCGGGCCGGGTCGTCCCTGCGTTTTTATGATCGGCAAACGGCGGACCCCTTTCTGGAGAGCCAGGTAATGCATTTTTTCAATATAAACGTTGCGTTGCAGGTCTCGGTACACCTGCTTTCCTTTCTGGATATCCAGACCGAGGTAAATTTCACCACCGATTACGCCCCCTTCATCGTCGCTTCGGCGCAAACCCCGAACATAGTTGTAGACACTGCGGACTTTGATTCCTGTTCCCTTATGGTCCCCCTGCTGTTTAGGTTTAATTTACGCAAGGAAAATCTTATGGCCTCTTTTCTGGGCGGTATTTACTATATCGTGCCCCTGGGGCAGATGAAGAATGATTACCTGGGCGGTTCTTTTGACTACAAGTCGGGCCTTCCCCTGGGCTATACCGCCGGGTTTAATATCGGCATGAAGCTGGGGCCGGGTTTCATCTTTTTGGACACCCGCTGGGCTGCGGATATCGGGGCCATGCAATCCACTTCCGGGGAAGATCTCTACCAGCGGAGCATGGTCACTTTCAATATCGGCTATGAAATCGGTCTGTTTACCAGGCACAAGAAGAAACCAAAAGCAGCCCAGGCCGGGCAGTAACGCTTTCAGATTGTATGGGTTTATTGGAAATTATTTTAATCGCCATAGGTTTGTCAATGGACGCATTTGCGGTATCAATTACGTTGGGTTTATCTGTAAAGAAGCCAAAACCAGCGGAAATATTAATACCCGGCATATATTTTGGTTTTTTTCAGGCATTAATGCCGGCTATAGGATTTTTTTTGGGAACCTATTTTGCAAATAAAATTCAATTTCTGGATCATTGGATTGCATTTGTTTTACTTGGATTTATTGGCGGAAAAATGATAAAAGACAGTTTTGCAAAAGGGCAGGAAGAAGAAAAATCGAACGAACATTCTTTTGGATTCATAAAAATGCTTATCCTGGCATTTGCGACCAGTATTGATGCATTGGCAATAGGAATAACCTTTGCCTTTTTTAACGTAAAAATTTTCATGGCGGCAATAATAACAGGTGTAATAACATTTTGCATATCGACGGGGGGCGTATTAATTGGAAATACATTTGGAGGGAAATTTAAATCGAAAGCAGAATGTACAGGCGGAGCAGTACTTGTTATCCTTGGAATAAAAATATTACTGGAGCATACTTTAATGCCTTGAAAAAACGTCTAAATGTTATATATTTAATACTTAGAGGTTGATAATGGTAGCAATACAAGGTTGCAACCCTGGAAGCTGATCCTGAAGAACTCGGTGAAGAATTTGACAAGGCTTTGTCCGATCATCCCAAATTTCGGGAAATAAGCAGCGCAGCTTTACGCACAATGTAAGAAAATGAATCATACCATGAATGATCCGGATTTATTGCAAGCAGCATATTGTTTGCAATTTGACTATAGAAGACTGGACGACTATCCCATAAAACTGAAGAAGTTTGATAATATTCTGGGATTGTGATAGTAACCTGAGGATTAAGAATTTTTAACCGCAAAGGCGCCAAAGGCGCGCAAAGGAGAAGAGAAGACCCTCCTATCACTCCTCCCAATACAGCTTGGGCGTACTGCTACTGGCGGTACCGACTTTCCACCACTGGTTGTCGCCTCCGCACTGGATGCCCGGAAGGAACATCAGCGAAATTCCCACAGAGGTTACCGCTGCTGCTGGTAAAAGGTGTAGTGCCGGGTCTGACCGGAATTCCCCTTTCAAAAACTATATTGACAAATTGTGCACTTTTGAATATTATTGAATACAGGAGTATAGCCATGGGTAAAACTATAACGTTACGGGTGGAAGATACTATTTACGATACGCTCAAAAGAGCCGCTGATGGAGACAGGCGAACTATTTCCAATTTTATAGAATTTGCGGCTGTTAATTATATTTTTAACAATACTATTGTTGATGACAATGAAATGAAGGAACTTTTGACCTTTGAAAA
>BNVF01000032.1 GCA_025997895.1 Spirochaetia bacterium | reverse complement strand
TCCGTTGTAACCTTAATTACATCCATAAAAGATGAAATGTACGAGAATGTGTATAAATCCGCCCAGGATCATTATGCAGGTGATATTGTTGCTGTTGGATACGATAAAAATGCTACCGGTATTTTTCATTTAACTCCTGATGAAGTGAATGTGGTATTCAGTGCGGTTGATGAAATTCAGCTAAACCCTGTGAACATAGTGCAGCGTACTCATTTTGGAGAAAAAGGTATTGTTTATTTTAATGGCACAGCTGTCAGGCTTAAGTATGTAATTGGCGTGGACTGGAATAATGAATCATCCTACTTTAACAATCTTGATTATCAGAGTTCTCTTGATGTTTCTGCGGCCAAAGAAAATACAATCGTGCTTTCCGCCCCTGTTGCGGAACATCTGGGAATTCAGGCGGGGGATAGTCTTATTCTGGAAGTCGAAACGCGTTGGGGGCAGAAAAATACCGGGGTTTTTATTGTTGAGGGTATTGTAAACGATGCTTCAATCTTTGGCTACTATAAGGCCTTTGTTTCGCGGTTGACCCTTAACAGATTGCTTCTCTATGGTGATGCAGACTGCTCCATGACGGGTATCTATTTGGCGGATAAAGCGAAGATTGAGAAAAAGCGATCCCTTCTTCTTGATGCTCTGGCACGGCATATTCCTGTGGGGCCGCTGGTAAAGGACAGGGTTGAGCTGCAAAAAAACATCGATGCTTCCTGGGATGGTATAAAAACTTTCGTGATAAGCTTGTCTGTGTATCTAACTGAAGTATCGGATCTTTTGGGCGCCATGAATATTCTTACCTATCTTCTGTATGGCATGATGCTTCTTATTATTTTGGTAAGCGCGGCGGTTACATACAGGCTCCTGCTTCATGAACGGGCCCGGGAACTGGGAACCATGCGTGCTATTGGCTTTCCTGAACGGGATCTTTGTTTTGTTTTGATTATTGAGACTTTTGGATTGGTAATTGTTTCAATTATTGCTGGATTTATTTTTGTGTTTATTCTGAGTTGGGGCATTTCATTTGTTTCATTTTCATGGTTCCCCAGTTTTGAAATATTTCTTAAGAATGGCAAACTATATCCTCTGTATCTTCCTGGAACAATAAGTGTTAATATAATGGTGATTGTAGTTATGATGCTTGCGGCAGTCTGGATGCCGGTTTATCAATTATCCAGATACCCATTGCCAAAGCTGCTTTCAAGAGGAGATGTTTAATTTGATAAAAAATATTGGCCTTGTTGCCCTTTTATGGCTTTTGTTAAGTTCATCGCTTTGGGCCCAAAACGATCTTAATATTCTTAAAAAAGCAGACGGTCTTGCAAGTTATTATGATACTGATTTTTCAGCCGAGTATACCTTTGTGCAGGACAAACCAGGTCAGGACCGCATCACTACGGTGGCAGGAGTTTTCCGCAGAGATAAAGATGAAATGTATACTATAATTATTATGCAGCCTGCCATCAATAGGGGCGAGGGTTATCTGAAACAGGGCAAGACACTCTGGTTTTACGATCCCCAGAGCCGGCGCTTTAATAGCACGTCCAGTGTGGAGCGCTTTCAGAATACCAATGCCCGTAACTCCGATTTTACCCGTTCCACACTTGCGGATGATTATAAAATCGTTGGCGCCGCAGATGAAAAGCTTGGTCGATTTAATTGCCGGGTTCTTGATTTGGAGGCCCTAACCACCGAAGTTACCTATCCCAAAATGAAAATATGGATCAGCGAAGACGGCCTGGTTCGGCAGACCAAAGACTATAGCCTTTCTGGCCAGCTTTTACGGACTTCCGCTTTTCCCGATTATTATCAGATTGGCTCCCGTTTCGTACCCAGGCGCATACTTTTTGTAGAAGAGCTGCGGGGTGCGCTTATAAATGGGAAATTCGAAAATGAAAGAACCCAGATCTCAATTAACAAACCTTCGTTTGAAAAAGTGGCGGATTCGGTCTATTCAAAAGCATTTTTGGAGTCGGTAAATAAATGAAACATTTTCGTTTTCTCTATTTGATCATACTCTTTTCCGCTGCATTGCCGCTTTTTACCCAATCAAAAGATGATAAATGGGATATTAATACTATTTTTGATGAATCTGATGATGAGACCGGGCAGGATGCAAATACCCGGTCTGATCAAAATAAAGATACAGGACAGAAGGATTCCGAAAAAGATACAGGACAGAAGAGTAGTCCCGCAGATAGTATTAAAAAATTGTTGGTACGTAAAGGATTCACTTTTGACGCATCAACACGTCTTTTTAGCGGTGTTACGCTTGGCTGGACGGAGACCCCCTGGAATTGGGAAACAGATGGTCGTGATGAGTTTGATGGTAACGCCGGGATCGGTATGTCAGGAAGTTTAGGTCTCAATTTTCAATTCTCTGATGTGTTACGTGTTAAAAATACATTTAGTTTTGAATATCCGGGCTATGCATTTACGGTGAGTGAATTTTTTGTTGATTATAATTTTTTTAATCGTGTATACTTTAGAGCCGGAAAGACAGGAGTTACCTGGGGGCAATCTCGTAATTATACCTTTACCAATCTTCCCGCCCGGTTGCCCCAGGATAAAAAGGGCGGGGATTCCATTATTGTCAAGGCGGATATGCCTATAGGGATTGGCGGATTCCAGCTATTAGCTTTGACGCGTCCTGGTTTTATGCAAGATGGAAAGGCGCCAACTATCCTGGAAATTGGCTATGGCGCCAAGTACAATCTTGCATCCAAGTGGGTTGATGCGGACTTTGGTCTTTTTTTTCATGAGAAAATGCCCCTTCGCTCTTTTTTGTCGTTAAAGACTACAATAAAGGATACGGAATTATATGCCGATGCGATGTATGCGTTACAGTATAGATCGGATGTGGAATATGAATTTTGGGATAGAAATAGAGGGGCTTTTAGTATTGGAGCCGAGCAGGATTTTTTTACAGACAAGCTGACATTGAATTTGGAATTATTATATAATAATGATACAGACTCAAATTATTATCAAGAAAAAGATGATCTTAGAGATGCTACGACCAATTTTTTTATTGAAGGCTGGAACGGGGCAATTAATATAATTGCACGTCCGGTGAATTACAAATCATTCCGTATTTTTGCCAAATGTCTCTATTCATTTGGAACGAATTCAGCATGGCTTGTACCGGGGATTTCCATTGCCCCTGTTTCACATATTACCGCATACCTGACTGTTCCCATGGCCCTGGGTCCCAGTGATGGGCCGTACTATCATCAAAACGACGATATGAAAAAAAAGGACCGGTCTTTTGATCGGCCTTTTAGAATTACTCTTGGGATTCGCATTTCAGGTAATTATAGTGTCAGGTATTATGAATGATATTACTTCTTTAATTTAAAATTCTTTGTCAGCAATGCCGCTATTTTTTTTAAGCGCTCGTCAAATTTATCTGCTATTGGTATTTCCGCAAACACGTCCCGCCTTTCTCTTTCAAACCAGTCAAACAAATGTTCCCGCCGCTCAAGCTCCGTTACCGGCGCTGAAACTATCCTGACCATCTGCGCCTGCCTTACTTTTTTGCAAGGGCGGCGGTGTTTTCGTCAACCGCCGCTTTTGCCTTTACGAGCTTTTTTGCTGCCACTCTTTACAATCCCAGCAAATACTGATTCAGTATATTCTCCAGATACTCCTGCTTGCCGCTGGTAAGGCCGGCCTTGCCGTAACCGGCGGCGGTTCCAATCCTGGCGAGTTGATCGAGGGTGAGTTCGCCTTTGTCGAATTTGGCGCCGTCGCCTGAGTTGAACGAGGAGTAGCGCTTTTTGACAAAGCCGGGGATTACGCCGCCGCTGATGATACGCTGGGCGATTTCCAGACCCACCGCAAAGGTGTCCATGCCGCCGATGTGGGCGATGAAGAGGTCCGTAGGATCTACCGAGTTGCGGCGGATTTTGGCGTCAAAATTGAGACCGCCGGTGGTAAAGCCGCCGGCTTTAAGGATGGCGTACATGGCCAGGGCGGTTTCGTAGTAACTGGTGGGGAACTGATCCGTGTCCCAGCCGTTGCGGGGTTCGCCGCGGTTGGCGTCTACCGAGCCGAAGAGACCGGCGGCGGCGGCGGTTTCCAGTTCGTGGGCAAAGTCGTGGCCGGCAAGTTCGGCGTGGTTGGCTTCGATGTTCAGGCGGAAGTCTTTGTCCAGACCATAGTGGCGGAGAAAGCCGATGACGGTTTCAGTGTCGTAGTCGTACTGATGCTTGGAAGGCTCCATAGGTTTGGGTTCAATGTAGAACGCGCCTTTGAAGCCCTGCTTGCGGGCGTAGTCACGGGCCATGCCGAGGAAACGGGCAAGGTGATCTTTCTCTTTTTTAAGATCCGTGTTGATGAGACTCATGTAGCCTTCGCGGCCGCCCCAAAAAGTGTAGCCCTGGCCGCCCAGTTCTATCGTGGCGTCTATGGCTGCTTTGACCTGGGCTGCAGCAAGGGCTACTACGCCGAACTCGGGGTTGGTGGCAGCGCCGTTCATAAAGCGGGGGTGACTAAAAAGGTTTGCGGTGCCCCAGAGGAGTTTGACGCCGGCGGCTTTCTGGAGTTTCTTGGCCCTGGCAACCAGGGTAAAGAGATTTTTCTCGCTTTCTGCGGGGCTGGCACCTTCGGGGGCCATGTCCCGGTCGTGGAAGCAGTAGAATTCCGCGCCCAGCTTGGAGATGAATTCAAAGGCGGCGTCCATTTTGTGTTCAGCCGCTTCCATCGGGGTTTTTGCGTCAATAATCCACGGGTGGGCGTGGGTGGCGGAGCCAAAGGGATCGGCGCCGTCGGCGCAGAAGCTGTGCCAGTAGGCGATTGCAAAACGGAGATGATCTTTCATCTTCTTTTTGCCGATTTTTTTCTCCGGGTCGTAATATTTAAACGCCAGGGGGTTGTCGCTTTTGGGCCCCTCATATTTGATTTTTGTGATCTTTGAGAAATACTCTTTCTTTCCTACATAGTAGTCTGCCATGTTCGGCCTCCGTTATTCGGTTATTTATAAAGAGGGCTTAAAGCCCCAAGATACCGTGAATACGCCGCATAAGCGGCATTGTAGGCTACCGTGTCCTTCTTTTCGGGTTTTACCGTATCGCTCCCTTCCAGAATGACGTGCTCGTCAGCTAACGACTCAATCGTGGCTTTTTTGCCGCTGTTTGCCGCGCCACCGACCGTGCTTGCTGCGTTAGGTGTTTTTTTGAACGAAACGGAGTTTTGAAGGCACCAGAGGGCCTGAATTGCCCCGCCCATAGCGGCGGCTTCGCTGCTTGCGGGAACCCGCACCGGCAGATTCATTACGTTAGCTGCTATGCTCTGCCAGAGGGGGCTCTTTGAACCACCGCCGGTAAGCCGGATTTCTTTTGCCTTAAAGCCCAGGGTATTAAAGCCTTCAAGACCGATTCTCATGCCAAAAATGGCGGATTCAAGGGCGGCGCGGGCGAGATTCTCCCGCTTGAAGTTGGCTGCGGTGATGCCGTTGATGCTGGCCCGGCCATTGGGCAGGTTGGGGGTTCGTTCGCCATTGAAGAAGGGCAGCACCACGAGACCGTTTGCGCCTATGGGCGACTTTGCCGCCTCGGAGTCAAAGACTTTGACATCCAGACCTAAAAGGCCGCGGAATTCCTCGCTTGCCACGGTGCAGTTCATGGTGCAGAGCAGGGGCAGCCAGCCGCCGGATGAGGAGCAAAATGCCGCCAAGTTACCGGTAGGATCGATTACCGGCTTTTTGGAAAAGCCAAACAATGTGCCGGAAGTGCCCAGACTCATGGTGAGAAAACCGTCCCGAACCGTGCCGGTGCCTATGGCGCTCATCATATTGTCGCCGCCCCCTGACGCTACCAGGGCGCCTTCGGGGATGCCGTAGAAGGCAGCCGCAGTCTGGCTTACTGTACCGGTAAGGCTGCCGGAAGCGATGAGCGGCGGCAGCATGGATTCCAGATTCGGGGAAATGTATTTGCAAACTGCGGAAGACCATTTGCGTTCACGTACATCAAAAAGGGCAGTACCCGAGGCATCGCCATATTCGGCACTGTACACGCCGGTTAAAAGGAAGTTGATGTAATTGTGGGGAAGGATTACGTGCCGCAGCCGGGCAAAAGCCTTGGGCTTGTGGTTTTTGAGCCATTGCACTTTGGGAGCGGTATAGCCTGGTCTCATGGGGAGCCCGGTTTTGGCGATGAGCTTTTTTTCGCCCCCTGCCATTTTAGTCAACTCATCACATTCAGCCGCAGTGGAAGTATCGCACCAGAGTTTCACATTGTAGATAGCTTTTCCCTTTTCATCCAGGGGTACAAAACTGTGCTGGTGGCCGGAAACGCCGATAGCGGCAATGGTACTTTTGGTGATTTTATCGATTTTATCAAAACAGGTTTTAAGGGCGACATCGTACCATTCGACCTTTTGCTCTCTGGTACCGTCATTTTCCGCAATTATGTCCACCGGAGCCTGTGATTGAGCAATAACACTCTTTTTTTCAAAATCGTACACAACCAGCTTGCAGCTCTGGGTTCCCAGATCGATTCCGCATACGGTTTTCATCGCTAACTCCTCTATCCATTTTCCTTTAATTGTAGCGGATTATGACAAATTTGTCTATTGAGCGTGATATTGCGTAGCAGCCTACATCTTGCTATAATTACCCCATGAATATAACAATAGCCTGCATAGGCAGCGGAAACATGGGACTTGCCCTGATGAAGGGCGCCACCGGTGTGGCGGGGGAAACGAATATTGGGTTTTCCGATGCAGACCCGGAAAAGGCGAAGGCTGCGGCCGCAGCGGTACGGGCGGTGGTTTATAATTCCAACCTGGAAGCTGCTACAAAAGGTGACTATATTTTCCTTGCAGTAAAACCCCAGGTGCTGCCTGAGGTATTAGCTGAAATTGCACCCATAGTAAGGGATAGGCTGGCCGGGGGAAAGGCGCCAATTCTGGTTTCTATAGCGGCGGGCTGGTCTATCGAAAGAATACAGGCGATAGTAGGAGGTTCCGGAACCGATGTGCCTGCTGACCACGCTCCCATTGCCTCCGTGCCGGTAGTTCGGATTATGCCCAATACGCCGGCGCTTATTTCAAAGGGGATGATTGCTCTGGCGGCTTCGCCGGAAGTTTCGCTGGAAAAAATCGCCGAGCTTGAAAAAATTCTGCAGGCTGCCGGGGATGTAGATCGACTGGATGAACGTTATATGGATGCGGTTACGGGGCTTTCCGGCTCAGGTCCGGCCTTTGTGTATCTCTTTATTGAGGCCCTGTCCGATGGCGCCGTGAACGCGGGGCTGCCCCGTGACAAGGCCCTGCGTTATGCGGCACAGACTGTGCTGGGGGCAGCGGCTATGGTACAGGAAACCGGAAAGCATCCCGGCGAATTAAAGGACATGGTAGCATCTCCTGGTGGAACTACCATCGCCGGTATTGCGGCTCTTGAGGGCGGCGCTTTCCGGGGCACGGTGATTCAGGCGGTGGAAGCGGCCTGGCATCGCTCGCTGGAGCTGGGGCAGTCTCAGTCAATAACGGTTACCTTGGTCGCCCGGTAACGTACAGCCTCGTCCCGCTTGCTTCGTTCTTCATCTTCCTCCACGGTGTATTTTATTTTCATACCGGTTTTAAGTTCATCCCACTCGCTGTTGGTAACTCTGCTGTAATGAAAAAAGATGTTGTTTTTGCTTTCGTCTTTGATAAAGCCAAAGCCGTTTGGGTTGATACTGAAAATGGTGGAAGTGAATTCTTCCCCGCCTTCTTCGGGGGCATTTTCGGGCCTGAAGTTAAACACAATGGGTAATTTTTCAAAAGTCCGTTCAGGGACAAACACTTCTTTAATAAAATCGTTGTTATTTTGCTCGATCCGCTGGTGCATCTGTACCGGATAAAAAACTTCTTCCAATAATTGCCGGGAAGTTTTTGTTTCCATCATGTCGCCATTTTCATTGTGATACGAAAAATCCCAACTGATAAGCATAACCTGGGTACCCACTGTATGCAGCTTACGCACCAGGGGAACATAATCGCCGTCGCCGGCAACCAACACCAGAATATCAAAATGTTTGTAAATGGCAAGCTCGTAGGCTTCAAGGGCAAGCCACACGTCAATCCCCTTTTCCTGATACATATTATTTTCACCGTAACGGAGGGGCAGATAATGAGTAACAATATTTTCGCGCATCAGTATATCTTCAAAAACACGCTCGCTCTGCACTTTTTCGCCCAGCTCTTTTGCCGATGAGCGTCCCTTAAAATAATGGGCGTCGATGATCTGGCACTGGCGCATATCTGTTTTGGTCAGGCCGGCAACTTCGCTTCTGATAAAATTATGCAATCCGCCGATACTTATTCTGGCTTTTTTTTCATGTTCATATTTGTAGTAATTACTGACTTTATAAAAATAGTAACCATCGTAAAAAATGCCTATTCGCAGAATGTCTAACAGATTTTTTTCCATATTTTTTTAACCTCTGAAAGATTGTAGAAGAAAAACTTGTGTTCGTCCAGTATGAATAAATGTATTAATTGAGCCGGTTTCAAAATAAAGAGATGTACTCGCTATTACCCGCCGCCGGCCAGCCCCACCCCTGCTGCTGGAGAGCGAGTAACTCTCCTCATTTTAAAACCGGCTCAATTAAAAACTTCTTTTTCCAGGGGAATTGATTCCATTGCTCCTTTCCGGGAAACCGCAATGGACGAGGCTTTACACGCGGCTGCTAATGCCTGGGGAACGGACATGTTTTTCTCACGGGCGGCGATAAAATAGCCGGTAAAGGTGTCGCCTGCGCCGGTAGTGTCCGCCACGGGCAGATTGATAATGTCGCCTTTTGCCCTGATTTCGCCATAGCCGTAGTATGCGCCATCCTTTCCGGCGGTAAGAATAATCTCGCTTGAGGGGAAACGTTTAACCAACTGATCCAGCACCGCAAGGGGAGTAGAATCCGGCGACAGATTCGCCAGGCTTGCCCCCTCAATTTCATTGACAAAAAAAATATCAACCAGATCCAGGGGCAGCTCTTTTATTTTTTCGTTGCACGGCGAAGGGTTAAGGCAGATACGCAGACCCTGTTTTTTTGCGCTTTCCATGATTTCCCGTATGTGCGCAATTTCGTTCTGTAAAACAACCAGACAATTACGCTTTTTGTCAGAAAAAGCAAGTGAGACAAAATTGCCAATGTGCAAATTTTACCCATCAACCCCAACTGTGTAAATTTTGCCCGCTTAATTCGCCGCGAATCAGCGGTGTAGCGTAATTTCTCACTAAAATCAACACATTTCATACTTGGCACGGTTTTTGCTATAATTAAAGCAGGAGATTCTATCCATGTTAAAAAAAAGTACGGCCCGGGCGCTGTTTTGTGCTTATGCCGCCGGCGCATTGTTGCCGCTGATTTTCTCAGGCTGCCAGGCAAAAAAATCCGGGCAAAAGTCTTACGAGTTTACCCAGGTGCGCCAGGGGAACCTGGAGCGGACTGTTTCTTCAAGCGGTACCATCAACCCGGTTTCCACGGTCAAGGTGCTTCCCCGGATGAGCGGCAAGGTCGAAAAGATAAATGTTGATTTTAACGACCAGGTACGCAAAGGGGATATTCTGGCGGAGCTGAATACCGATATGCTCAGGCTGCAGCGGGAACAGCAGCTTGCCCAGGTGATTAAATCGCGGGCGAATTACGAATTGCAGCAGCTCAACTACCGGAACCAGCAGGCGCTGGCGGAAAAAAATTTAATTTCCGAGTATGAGCTTAAAACCAGTAAGACCTCCCTGGACATCCAGGCTGCGGATCTTGCCGCAGCTGAGGCGAATCTGCGTGTTATCGAAACCGAGATCAACCAATACGCTTTTATCACTTCACCTATCGATGGTATTGTGCTTGACCGGAACATCAACGTAGGCGATACGGTGGTGGACAGTTCGAGTAACAACTCGTCAAGCATTTTTACCCTGGCGGAGAATCTGAAAGAGATGCAGATAGAGGCCGGCGTTGGCGAGCTGGATGTGGCTTCCATCAACAAGGAACAGGCGGTGCGTTTTACCCTGGAAAGCCTTCCGGGGCGGAGCTTTACCGGAGTGGTGGATACCCTGCGGCTGGTTCCCGCAGTGCTGAACAATGTAGTGTCCTACACGGTGATTATCAATGTGGAGAATCAGGACGGCTCCCTGCTGCCGGGAATGACCTGCGCGGTGGATTTTATCGTAACGCGAAAAGAAAATGTCCTCATGGCGCCTAACGCCGCACTGCGCTATCAGCCGACAAGTTTAAGCGCCGCTGAGATAGAAGATATGGTCTTTGCTGCCGGCCTTAAGGGGCTGGATGATGAACAGCGAAAGGCAGCACTGGAATCCAGAGCCCAGGCAAAGGCGCAGGCAAGCGGACAGAATAATACAAGTGGCAGCGGCATTCAGGGCATTATGATGGGTAATGCTCCCGGGGTAGGCCGCGGCGGTCCGATGGGCGGCCCCGGCAGGCAACCGGGCGTGCAGGGCAGCGGCGCAGCCCAGGGCAGGGCCGGAACCGCAGGAACGCCTGTAGTAATAAAGAACCTCTGGTATATCAACAGCGAGGGCAAACTTGATGTGATGCGGGTGCAGACCGGAATTACCAACGGAACCAATACGGAGATCATCACCGGCGAAGATATTAGCGGGATACAGTTCATTTTGCGGGAGAAGATCTGATGGTTATAGAGATGAGGGGGATCAAGCGGATATATAAAATGGAAAGCAAACAAAGCGAAGAATCCGTTGTAGTCCGCGCCCTGCGGGGAGTCGATTTTTCAGCCGGAGAAGGGGAGTTTGTTTCTGTCATGGGGCCTTCGGGTTCGGGCAAATCAACGCTGATGAACATCCTGGGCTGTCTGGACAAACCCAGCGGGGGTACCTATACCCTGGATGGCATCGAAACGTCCAAATCAAACGCCGACACTTTTGCCTATATCAGAAACCGGAAAATCGGTTTTGTATTTCAGTCTTTTAATCTTTTGGCCCGGACTACGGCGCTGGAAAACGTGGAGCTTCCCCTGTTTTACCGCCGCCGTGAAAAAGGTGAAAGCCGTGACAGCGCCCAGGCCCGGAGGGAAAAAGCCGTAGCCGCCCTTCGTGAGGTGGGTCTGGAAAAGCGTCTCCATCACCTCCCCTCTCAGCTTTCAGGCGGACAGCAGCAGCGGGTCGCCATTGCCAGGGCAATGGTAAATGATCCCGCTTTTATTTTGGCCGATGAGCCCACCGGCAATCTGGACACCGGAATGACTCTGGAGATCATGGGGCTTTTTCAGGAACTCAACAGGCGGGGCAAGACCATCATCATGGTAACACATGAACCTGAGCTTGCGGCGTACACCAAACGTATCATCACCCTGCGGGACGGGGAACTGGTTTCCGACAGGGCCGTTACCGGGCAGCGCAATGCGTTAGACGATCTGTCGCAATGGAAACAGGATCACGCCCTGCTTGCCTCAGCATCTGCTTCGGCAAATGCTGCTGCGCAAGTACCGCAGGAGGAGTTGGCGTGAATATTTTCCAATTACTGCACACCTGCCTGCGTTCAATACTCCGCAACCGTATGCGCAGCTTGCTCACTTCCCTTGGGGTGATCATCGGTGTGGGCTCGGTGATCATCATGGTCGCCTTGGGGGAAGGTTCCCAGCGGGCCATTGAGTCGCGGATTACCGCTATGGGAACAAACCTGTTACAGGTAATGCCCCGGCGGCAGATAAACGTTAGCGGCGCGAATGTTCAGTTCCGGTTCAATGCCCTTACCAAACCGGATTTGCAGAAACTCAAGGACGAGTCGAGTTTTGCCGCGGCGATTTCCGGGGTAACCCAGAGCAATTTAACCGTAGTTGCCGGCGAGGGAAGCGCTCAGGTAACGGTTCAGGGGGTTGAGCCGGATTACCTTATCGCCCGAAGCTGGAATGTGGAAACAGGCGATTTTTTTGACGATGACGATCTTGCCGACCGGAACAAAGTAGCGGTCATTGGCCGCACCACGGCGAAGAACTTGTTCGGCGATGCGGACAGCGCCCTGGGTCAACAGATGCGCATAGGAACCAATTATTTCACCGTTATCGGCCTTCTGGAGGCCAAGGGCGCCGGAATGAACGGAAACGATCAGGATGATATAATCATGGTTCCCCTGGACACCGCCATGACCCGGCTGAACAATTCGCGTAACATCAACAATATCGTGATAAGCGTGGTGAGCAAAGAATACATGGAAGCGGCCCAGAAAGAATCAGAACTGATACTCAGGGAATCCCGCAAGATTGCCGAAGGCGCAGCCGCAGATTTTGACATCATGAATCAATCTGACATGATCGACATGGCTTCGGCAACTTCAAAAACACTGACCACTTTGTTAGCCGCCATTGCAGGGGTATCGCTGCTTGTAGGCGGCATAGGTATTATGAACATCATGCTGGTTTCCGTTACCGAGCGCACCCGGGAAATTGGCATCAGAATGGCGGTTGGCGGACGGAAGCGGGACATTCTTTTTCAGTTTCTTGCGGAATCGGTAATTTTAAGCTTGATGGGGGGCATTCTTGGAATAGGCATGGCTTTTCTGGTGTGCAAAATACTTTCCATGACGGGAATTCCTACGTCGATTAACCCGCTTATTGTAACAGGTTCGGCTTTATTCGCCGCTCTGGTCGGAGTGGTTTTTGGCTATTATCCGGCTTTAAAAGCGGCGAAATTGTATCCGATTGATGCGCTTCGGTACGAATAATGGGAGATATATTAGCGTGAAACGAGTTATATGTTTGTTGTTTGTTGGATTTTTCGCTTGTGTTGCGGTTAGCGCCGAAGGGATTGATCTTGAGCGGGTGCGGGAGTTAGCGTTGGCTAATTCGCGGAGTTTGGCCAGGTACAATCTTGCGGTTCGGAATAATATGCTGACTGAGAGGGGGCAGTTGTATTCAAATCTGCCTTCCCTTTCTTTGAGCGGCAGCGCTTCGATGAATCTCTGGAGTGCGGGGGATACTCCGCTGGATAATCCGTTTGATACTTTTAGTACAGGGGTGAATGTCAGCGTGTCGCAGAAAATTTTTGAAGGCGGCAAGAGTTTGGTGCTGAAGGCCATTAATGAAATAACAACCGAAATGAGCAGGAAAGATGCGTTAGCTGAATATTTTAATGTACTTGACTCGGCGGATAACGCTTACTATGCGGTGCTGGAAGCGGCTGCCGCCCTTGAGGCTGAGGAATTTTCGCTGCAGACTGCGGAATTGAGTCTTTCTATGGCGGAGGTGCGGCAGGCAAGCGGGATGATCAATCAAGGGGATTATCTCAAAGCCCTGGCGGAAAAAGAATCAAAAACCGCGTCTCTTAATCAGGCGCGGCGGAATCTTGCGTTAAATGTTACCAAACTGAAGGCATTGACCGGATTGGGCGAAATTTCCGGGGCGGAGCAGGTTGATTTTGACGGGTACGGGGAACTTATCCTGCGGCTGGGAAATATTTCCGATGCTGAGGCCAATGCCTTGTATGCCGAATTGTGGAAGCTTCTTGCGGCGGCGAATCCTTCATTGGCAAAGGCGGGACTGACAAGCCAGAAAGCGGATAAAAATTTGTCTCTGGCAAAGCGGGATTACTCGCCAAGTTTGAGCGCTTCTTTTTCAACCGGTCTTAACTATTCACCTAACAATGGCCTGGAAAAATCGGCGGGACGGATTTCTATCAGCGGGAGCATTCCACTGGATTTCTGGGTTACGGCGAATAATGTGGAAAAAAGCAAAATCGCCAGGGATTCGGCGTTATTGGATTATGCCGGCGCGGAAAGTTCGCTGGAAACAGAGCTGCAAACAGCGCTGCTCAATACTATTGCACAGGCCGGGTCGGTTCTTTCTACCAGCCGGGCCCTGGAGTATGCGGAAAAACATTTTGAGTATATTATGGAGCGGTACCGGCTTTCGCAGAGCTCCGTATCGGAACTTTCGGATGCTTCGGTTTTGGTCAGTTCAAACCGCAGCCAGCTTATTAAGGCCCGTTACGGGTTTTTGCGGAGCCTTTCAACTTTGAGATCGCTGGGAGCTATTGGGGACGAGGACAGGCTGATGAACATACTGCGGGGGTAAGGGCGGTGATACAATTCTTTGCCGGTAAGCGGATTAAAAGAGCGATCAAAACCTCTTCGTTAATTGCGGCCATTCTCGGCTGGCTTCTGCTCTCGGCACTGAATGTGTTTATCTTTTGGCAGTTGCAAGACCGCGCCCGGCTTCTCCGCGACAATGACAACGAGCGTACCCTCAACACCCTTTTTACGGAGCTGCGGAATTACAGCGACTTTGGATCGGCGGTTGAATCCAATGTGGATCTGCGCAGCCGGATAATCGGTGTTGCGGTTTACGAGAATGATCTGCGGCCGGTGTACCAGTGGGGAAATGTACCGCCGGTTTTTAACGAACAAATTCTGAAAGAGTCGTACCGGAACCGATTTGGCCGTTACACGATACCGGACCGCCGGGGCCGTTCGGCAAAATTTGTGCTCTACTACGGGCGTATGGGTATGCCGGAAAACTCTCCCCCTGTGCCGCCGGGTCCTCCCCAGGGAATGATGCGCCCCCGAACCGCAGTTCCGCAGCCGGGCAGCAGCCAGGCTGAACAGCGCCAGGAAACACGGCGTCAATTTGAAAACCGTCAGGGGCCGGAACAGCAGGGGACTTTCTTTTTCGATCTTTTCCGGGGGCGCTATTTTTACATCGATATTTCTCACCCTGAATATTGGCGCGTCAGAACTCTTGCGACTATTCTTTTCCCCCTGACTGAAATCGCTATGCTGATCCTCATCTTTTATATCCGCCGCCTGTATCTGCGTAACCGTGAATACCGTGAAAAAATTGATGCCCAGCAGAACCTGGTGGTTATGGGAACCGCCGCCGGCACTCTGGCGCATGAGATCAAAAATCCCCTGCTTTCCATCAGGCTGCAAACCGGCATTCTGGAAAAACTTAGCGGAGAAAATGGAAAGGACGAGATAAACATTATCAATCAGGAAGTTGACCGTCTCTCCGCACTTGTGTACCGGGTGAATGATTATCTCCGCGAGCCCGGCGGAGAAAGAGCGCCCCTTGATATTTCAAACCTGTTAGCTGAAACTTCGATACGTATTTTCGGGAAGAATATTATCGACAAAAATTCTGCGGCTTCCGCCATAATTTTCGCCGATGAAAACAGGATTCGATCGGTACTGGAAAATATACTCCGCAACGCTCTGGAGTCGGGCAGTCTTCCTGCCGAAATCGGCGCCGCAGTCAACATTGAGGGAAAGGCTGTCGGCGGCGCCCAGAATCTGGTGATCCGCGTTTTTGATCGGGGCAGGGGTATTCCCGGCAAGGACATAAAACGGGTGTTTGATCCTTTTTTTACCAGTAAAAGTACCGGCACCGGCATTGGCCTTGCTATCAGCAAACGTTTTACTGAAGCCGCCGGGGGCAGCATCAGCATTGAGAACCGCGACATCCCCCGGGGAGGCGATAACGGTGAAGGTGGCGGTCTCACGGTTACTCTGGTTTTTCCGGTGTATACCGGCGAAGGAAAATAAATGAGAGTCTTAATCGTTGACGATGAAAAAAATATTCGGGAGTCTCTGGGAAAATATTTGAGACTTGAGAAAATCGATTCCCTTGGCGCCGAAAGCGGCGAGGTGGCGCTGGAATACCTTGCCAAAGAAAGTTTTGACGCGGTGATTCTGGATCTGAAACTGCCGGGCATGAGCGGCCAGGCCGTGCTGGAACATATGCAGCAGCAGGGTATTTCCCCGCCGGCGATCATGATCAGCGCCCACGGCGAAATTCCCGATGCGGTACAGGCTCTGAAAAGCGGCGCAAAAGATTACCTGGTAAAGCCTTTTGATCCCGCCGAGCTGATCATACGCCTGCGCTTCCTTGTCGAAAACAAGCGCCGGGAAAACGTCCTTGAGGTTGCGGTGCGCACAAGTTCGGCGGCGGGCGGGAGTCTGCTCCTGGGACAGAGCCCGCTCATCAGGCGGCTTTCGGATCAGATTGACAAAATCGCCGGCTCCGATGTTACGGTGCTCATTACCGGCGAAAGCGGCGCAGGCAAGGAAGTCGCCGCCAGGGAGATACACGCCCGCAGCCCCAACAGCGGCGAGCCCTTTGTGGCGGTGAACATAGGTGGTATTCACGAGGGCCTTATGGAAAGCGAACTCTTTGGCCACGAAAAAGGCGCCTTTACCGGCGCGGCCGGCCGCAAGCAGGGGCTCTTTGAACTCGCCGGGCGGGGCTGTCTCTTTCTGGATGAGATCGGCGAAATGCCCATGCCCCTCCAGGTCAAACTGCTGCGGGTACTGCAGGATCGCAAAACCCGCCGCCTGGGCGGTGTCAGCGATATACCCATCAACGCCCGGATCATTTCCGCCACCAACCAGGACATTGAATCGCTGATAAAAGAAGGCCGCTTCCGGGAAGACCTCTACTACCGGCTCAATGTATTTCGCATAACGCTGCCGCCGCTGCGGGAGCGTCGCGAAGACATCCCCCTGCTTGCGGAACATTTTCTTGCCGGACATTCAGGCCGCGCCAGGGCAAATCTCTCCCCGGAGGCGCTTGATAAGCTGGTTCATTATTCCTTCCCCGGCAATGTGCGCGAACTGGAAAACATTCTTGAGCGGGCTTTGATTTATTGCGAAGATTTGATTATACGGGACAAGGACATTGATCTGCATGAAAGCGGCGCCCCGGCAATAATCGGCAGCGCCCAACCGATGGCGGCGCTTGACGGCGCAAGCGCCCATACGGCGGAACCAGCGCCCGGCGGCGGAATCCCCGGCGCTGCGTATACTGCCGCAAATGCCGCCACCGGCACAGAAACCCTCGATCAAATCGAAAGGCAGGCCATCATCGACGCCCTTGCCCGCTGCAGCGGTAACCGCACCAGAGCCGCCGAATTGTTAGGTGTAAGCAGAAAGACCATACTCAATAAACTTAAATTGTATAATTTGGAATGACGTCTTTTTTATTCGTTGTAGAGGGGTTGGTTGATATGACCGTTTTCTCTTTCCCTGTAAATTCATCCACTTTCAACTTATACACGCACACCGCATTTAACTCAGCTTCACCGTAACTGTACTGTATATCCTTTCCGGTTTGGTGTTTCATCAGCGCGTTAAGCGCAATTATTTTTTCAGCAGTATCGGTGATAAATTCAACGGAGCCAAAACCGATAACACTGGCAAAGGCAAAGCCGTGGCCGCAGGCAGTAGCAGCTTCTATGAGCTGGTGGCGGGTATCAATTTCAAAACAGGCCCGGGGGTTATTTTTCAGTATATCGATCTTTTTTCCTTCATGGGCGCTGTGAAAAAAGAGCGTAAGGGTGTTGTCCTGAAAAGTATAACCAAAGTTCAGGGGCACAACGTAGGGCTGATTCCCATCGGATAAACCAAGCCGGCATACTTTGCATTGAGCGATGAGGGCGAGTTTTTCCTGTATGTCGGCTATTTCGCGGTCTTTTCTGCGCATCATCAGTTTATAGTATAGCCAATAAACTCATTTATTGCTATAGTCAAAAAATGAAATTGCTGGTACTTGGCGTTGCGATACTCATGTACGTTCTGATAATTGTGTTTCCTGACCGGAAGTCCTGGTCGGCGCTGGGTGCGGCGCTGCTCATGCTGATTCTGGGCGTGGTAAGTCCCCTGCAGGCGGCGGGGGAACTTATCAACTGGAATGTACTGATGATTTTTGTGGGAAGTCTGGTTATCGCGGAACTTTTCATTTATTCACGGGTTCCGGCGGTTATCGCCGATTCGATTGTACTTCATTCGCCTAACGTGGGAATCGCCATTGTGGCGATTCTTATGATGACCGGCATTATTTCCGCTTTTGTAGAAAATGTCGCCACCGTGCTGGTGATGGCCCCTATTGCCCTGGCCTTCTGCGCAAAACTCAACCTGAACCCCGCTATGTTCATGGTTGGCCTTGCGGTAATGGCAAACCTCCAGGGCACCGCCACCCTCGTCGGTGATCCGCCTTCGATGATCTTTGCCGATTTTGCCCACTATGGCTTTAACGATTTTTTCTTTTATCAGGGCAGGGCTTCAATTTTCTTTGCTATTCAAATCGGCATGATTGCCGGCGCGGTTTTCTTTTACTGTTTTTTTGCAAAAGCGGGAAAGGAAAAAGCAGCTATCGAACAGGAAAAAATAAAAACTATTATTCCCACAGTCTTATTAATACTCATGATCCTGGGCCTTGCGGCAGCTTCGTTTATTTTCGGCGGTCTCACCCTGGTTTCGGGCTTGCTGGTAATGGCCCTGGGCATTTTCGGATTTTTCTGGTACTGGTTTGTCCGCAAAGAAGGGGCGACAAAATCCTGGACTCTGGTAAAGGAACTTGACTGGGATACGGTGCTCTTCCTTGTCGGAATCTTTGTGGTAGTTGGTGCGGTTTCCGAAGTGGGTCTGCTGGAAGATTTTGCGGCTTTCCTCTCCCGCATTGTGGGAAGCAACGTGTTTCTGGGTTTCTTTTTGATAGTGGCAGTCTCTACAATCATTTCCGGTTTTGTGGACAACGTCCCCTACATTATTGTCATGCTGCCGGTTGCCAAAACCCTGGCGGATCAGCTTGCGCTCAAGCCGGAACTCTATATGTTCGCCCTGCTCGTCGGCTCCTGCCTGGGCGGCAACCTTACGCCCTTCGGCGCCTCGGCCAACATCGTTTCCTCAGGTATACTCCGCAAACAGGGAGTGTCCATGACTTTCGGCAAATGGCTTAAAATCGGCGTGCCCTTTACGCTGATCACCACCGGGGCCTCGGCGGTTTTTGTCTGGCTGGTGTGGAGATAAAATTTTTTATTCGTTGTCTCTCCTGCGCAGCGTTCTTGGGTTTGTTCCGTCAGCAGTTCCGCAGCTCTGTTCCAAAAGCCGTTTTGCTTCAGTAGGATTATATTCGGTCCATTTTTCGGCCCAGGTTTTTGAATAACCTACGGCGTTCTCCCCGGGTGAGACTGAGAGGGTTTTGCCCATCCATCGGAAACCAGATTGGCCATTTCGGCACAATCCGCCGCAATGGAAAGGGCATGACGGAATTCTTTTTTTAAGGGTAATCGTATCAAGTCAATACTTACAACCCAAAGCGCTCGCTGAACTCTTTCAAATGGCTGCCGATAAAAAGCGCGCCATAGCTGGTCAGCACAATGCCGATGGTAATGCCCACCGGAAGCAGGAAAGACATGCCCGCCTCATGGGCTATTCGCTCAAAGTTCAGGCCAAAGAATGCGGTAACCAGCGATACCATGATGATAATGCCGCTTATTGCCCAGCCCCGGGTAGAAAGGCCGCCCGGCGCTTCAAAAACCTCCGCCGCAGATGTTTCCTCCCTGGCGGCAACCAGGGCCATGATAGAATCTTCAAGACCCTCCGGTGCGGGCGGCAGGAAATCGTTGCGAAGTATGTCCCTGGTTACCTCAAAACGCTCTACTTCCTGGGCGCAGCCAGGGCAGATCAACAGATGCAAACCTATCCGTAATTGGAGCAGCAAGGGCATATCTTCCCCGCCGCCGTATTCATACACTTTATCCAAAATTCTGGTACAGCTCATACAAGCCCCCTGTTAGCCAATCCCTTCAAGTTTTTCCCTCAGTAGTTTCTTCGCCCTAAACACATGGGATTTGATGGTGTTCACCGGAAAGCCGGTAATCACCTCAATCTCCTGATAGGAACGGTCATAAAAAAAGAACATATCCACGCAGACCCGGTAGCGTTCGGGAAGATCTTGCAACGCTTCCTGAACCGCTTCCCCGGCCGCTTTGCGAAGGAGCAAGCGTTCCGGGGTTTCACCGTCGCTTGCAAGGACGTCCGGCCACTCCTCTTCCGCAAGGCTGCGGTATTCCTTTTTCCTGGTTACCCCGTTGACCGCCGTATTGTAGGCGATCTTGTACAGCCACGTTGAAAACCGGGAACGGCCCTCAAAATGGGATAGGCTCCGGTACACTTTAAGAAACACATCCTGGGTAAAATCGGATGCGTCCTCTGCATTACGAAAAAAGCTTAAGCCCATTCCGTACACCGCCCGCTCGTGCCGCCGCACCAGCAGCCGGAATAAATCCTTCTGCCCCGAGACAACCTGGCTGACGATCAACTGATCATCGATATCCCCATCCGGGGATTCGTCACTCATGGGGCTGTTTGTCGCCGCGTTTTATTCCGTAATAAACCAAAAGACCAATCCCCATAGACAAGGGGATGATCCCGCCCAGCAGGCCATAGGAAGCCCCTTCAACTATTGCCAACAGCACGGTTAAAGCGATCCCCACGCTGCCCAACAGCAAACCTGTGAGCAGACTGAACGAAAGCAGATCAAAATCCGGCCGGTTATAATGGCCGGCCTTTAAAAGCAAGGTCCTTCGCCGGTGATTCCAGAGCAAATAGAAAAAAATTACCACTGACCCCATCACAATCCCCACAATGGGAATAATCGCGATGATAACCTGGGCGGCGGCCGATGTTACTTGCTCCATTACAACCAGCTCCTTGGGCAGGTTTATCGACCTGCAAAACGGCGTTACCTCCAGTTTATGCCGTTTTTTACCATTTGTCTATATTTTGACACTGTATTTGTGGGGAGGTTGCACCTGGGTTGTATGCCGTGCGCTGCAGCTAGTCTACAATCATTAAATCGTTGAAATACAATGCCGCAATTTTTCCCAGCCGCAGGCTCGTGTTATAGCGCCTGAGTATCTCAGCCTTGGCGGCATCTTCGTCCAGATTGACAAGTTTTTCTGCGGGAAGTGAAGAAAAGTATTCAATGGCGATGGCCCGGAAATCCCCAATGCGGGAGGCCAACTCCTCGGTAAAGGCCCGGTCGCCGGGAGGATAGGGAAAGGCGATGGAGAGGATAAGGGTACCCCCACTGCCTGCTGCGCCGCCTGCCAGGGGTATCCTGAGACGGCCGATGCCGGTGAACACGTTGACAGCATCCCCGGCGCTTACGGCAGAATCTGCCTGCCCGGCGCCGGAGCTACCCAGCCGGAACAGGGGACTGGAGCCGGGGGAGCGAAAAAACGAGTAGATAGTACCGGCGATTAAAAACACTATCAAAACCAGTACCAGCAGAACCATGAAGCGGTACAGGATCAATGGTCCCCGGGATTTTGGGCTCAATATTCGCTTCACTGTATCATCCTTGCTTATTTTGTATCATTCCTGGAAAATAATCTATAATGGTTATAGTTCAATATTGGAGACATGATTATGGTAATTCACCGCAATGAAATGAAAAGCGAAGTCAAGGAAAAGATGCGGGGCGGGGTATCAAACCCCTCCGCAACGAATGACCCGGACAAGCCCCGGAATCTGGCAAAAAGCGTTACGGTGGAGTAATTCTTCGCTGTTAGCCAAAATCCGGCTCGGGCTCGGCGGCTGCCTCTGCGGCAAGATCGCCACCCTTCCGTCCGCCCCCGTCGCGCCGGCCGTTACGCGCATTAAGCCGCTTTTTTCCGGTTTCACGGTCTTCAAGGGCGAGTTTGGCGGCAGCGCGGACGGCCTTTGCCGAGGCTTCGCTGATCCTGCAGCGTTCCGCCAGTTCCACAGGGTCAGCTACGGCAATGGCGTCGATGTTCTCGTAGGCTTTCATTATCGCCGCGGCGCGTTTGGGGCCAATGCCTTCAACGGATTCCAGTACCGGGAAAAATAAATCTTTGGAGCGCAGCCGCTGGTTCAGGCCTGTGGCAAAGCGGTGGGTTTCGTCCCGAACAAACTGCAAAACCTTGAGGCCCTCTGACTGCCGGGACAAAACCACCGGATTTTTTGCGCCGGAACTGCGGTCCGATGGAAGCCAAAGTTCCTCGTCCCGCTTGGCAAGACCCACCACATCAATGTCCATACCCAGCTCGTCCATTACCCCTTTGGCGGCGTTCACCTGGCCAATGCCGCCGTCAATGAGTACCAGATCGGGCAACTCCTTGCCTTCCCGAATCAGCCGGGAATAGCGGCGCTGTACCGCCTCACGCATGGCGGCAAAATCGTCTACCACCCCCACCACGCTGCGGAGTTTGAAGTAACGGTAGTTCTTGCGATCCGGGACGCCGTTTTTAAAAGAGATAAGCGAGGCCACCGGGTGCTTGCCATCAAGCTGGGCAATGTCGAAACCTTCGATACGTTCAGGCCGGACCCGCAGATTCAGCGCCTGCACCAATTCGTCCAGAGCCGGCCCGGCGCCCCGCTCCTTGAGCCGTTTGCGCAGATCTTCCAGGGCGTTCTGCCGGGCCATTGCGAGTATCGCGGTGTGGTGCTTTTCCACAGGCGTCAAAAGTTCCGGCTCATAACCAAACTGCTCGCTGAACCAGCCGGCCAGTCCCGGCAATGAGGGGCTGCCGCTATCATAAATTTGCGCGTCACGTTCAATTTGCACATCACGCGCAGATTGTACCGGCGAAAGGTAAATCTTCACCGGCGGCGGACGGCTGGGATCGTAGTATGAGGTGATAAATATTTCCAGGGACTCCCGCTCATCGGCGGCGGAACGGGTACGGAACAATTCCCGGCCGGTCATCTTGCCGCCCCGCATGGAAAAAACCGTATAGGTGGCAAGCACCCCTTCGGCTGCCCAGGCAATGTAGTCCCGCCCCTCAATATCAAAGTCCACCACCACGCTGTCCCCGCCGGCAAGGTCTTCAATGGCCCTGATAGCGTTCCGCAGTTGGGCGGCCCGCTCAAATTGCAGCGCCCTGGCGGATTCGTGCATTTGCCCGGTAAGATCCACAATCAGAGAGTCATTCTCGCCGGCCAGCAGCTTTTGCACACGTTCAACATGGCGGCTATACTCTTCAACGCTGATCTTCCCGCAGCAGGGCGCCATGCAGCGGCCAATGTGGTAGTACATACAGGGGCCCTTCCTGTTTCCCGCCATGCCGCGCTTTTTCAAGGTTTTGCATTTTCGCAGGGGAAAAAGTTTGTCGATTAACTCCAGCATAGTGTCCACACCCTGCACGTTGGGAAAAGGCCCGTAATAGAGACTGCCATCTTCGATAATACGGCGTGTGCGGAAAATCCGGGGAAAGTCTTCGTGAGTTATGCGAATTACCGGGTAGGTTTTGCCGTCTTTCAGGTTGATATTGTATTTGGGCGAATGCTGCTTGATGAGGGTATTTTCCAGCAACAGGGCCTCGTATTCACTGGCTACAATGATGGTTTCGATGGAGCGGACATGACGAATCAGGGTGGCGGTTTTGATGTCCTTTTCGCCTGAAAAATAGGAACTGAGCCGGTCTCTTAATATCTTGGCCTTGCCCACGTAGATGATTCGGCTCTCCTCATCCCGCATGATATAGACCCCCGGTTCCCTGGGGGCTTCCCGCGCCGCGGTTTTGAGACTTTCATAATTTTCCGAAATACCCTGTTGGTTCATATCAATTAATGCCGATAAGATAGAGGGAATCTATGAAAAACAGACCCTTTTGCATACTCATAGTATACTTGATTTTTCCCATTTCGGGTAGCCTGTACGGAATTGGGGAGAAAACCATCTCGTTGGGGGGCGTTTCAGCCTGGAATTTGGCTGAATTCAGGGCCAGTATAGCCGAAGTCAGCTCGGTCAGACCCCATCCGGTGCTGATTCTGTCCTCAACAGCCAGTGCGGGCGGTCTTTCGGCTGCCGGCGCTGTGGGAAACGCTTCTGCTTCCACTGCTTCTGTCCCGGATTTGTCAGTTTCCTTTGACGAAGCCAGGGCCGAACTCTTCAAAGACGGTGCCGGCCATTACCGGATCATTACCTCGCCGGCGCTGGAAGTGGTAAATCAACACCTTGCCAGAACCGGAACCGGGGCGGCGCTTTTTTCCGGGGCGGTGCCGGGCGCGGCCTCCCGGAGCGCAGACAGAAACGAGCACCTGGTCATCGCACCCCAAAGCAGAGATGCCCTTTTTGCCCCGGACAACCACATTCGTGATTTTTCCCTGGAGTTCTGGCTCTACCCCCTCAACATGGAAAATGGCGAACAGATCCTCTCATGGATTTCTTCCAGGCCCGTGCGCACCGGCAGGAATGTCCAGGGCAACAGCGGGGACTATGCCTTTCAGCGCATCCAGTGCGTAAGCTCAAAAAACCGCCTGTACTGGACCTTCCTTGATTTCTTCACCTCACCCGACGGTCAGCGTCACCTGAACATAAATATCACCGGCGATTCCGCAGTGGTTCCCAAAACATGGAGTCATCACCTTATCCGCTTTGATGCTGATACGGGTATGCTTGAATATGTGATGAACGGCAATACCGAGGCCATTGTATATGCCAGTTCCACCGGCCGCGAAGGCGGCGAGGTCTACACCCCCATTGTTGGTGAAGGGGGCAGTTTCACCCTGGGCAGCCGCTTCATGGGCCTTATGGATGAATTCAAAATCTACGGCGCCTGCGTTAGCCGCCCATCAATTCAGAAATATGCTTCCAGAGGCGGCAGGGTGGAAACCAGGGCCATTGATCTGGGGGAAGGAAACAGCGGTATTCTCATGGTTGAAGCTTCCGGCGGCAGAATGGGCGCCAGAGCCAACGGCGATTTCAGACGGAACGGCAGGTTCCGCTTTGCCGACGATTCGGAATTGCAGTTTTTTATCCGCGCTGCGGAAAATCCCTACCGCTGGGACGATTCAGCCTGGCGCAGCTTTACGCCGGGAATAGATCTGGCCGGCGGCATACGGGGCCGTTATGTGCAACTTGCGGTTGATTTTTACCCTTCGTCGGACGGCGAGTCCAGTCCCTATCTGGAAGAACTGAACATAATATATATGCCCAACGAGCCCCCGCTGCCGCCCCAGGGCCTTACCGCTACAGCCATAGACGGGGGTGTACAGCTCCATTGGCGTAACAGTCCCGACTCCGACACTGTCGGCTATTTGATTTATTACGGAACCATACGCGGCGAATACTTTGGCGATGATGCGGCGCTTGGCTCCTCTCCCATTGACGCGGGAAAACGGAACAGCCTTTTTGTCGAAGGACTTAAAAACGGAACTCTCTATTATTTCAGGATAGCCGCTTATGACCAGCGGGATACTAACAATCCCTCGGCGTATCACGCCGGAGAATTTTCCAGAGAAGTAACAGCCCGTCCCCTGATGGGACTTTCAGCACAAGCATTGGGAGCGCCTGAATGAGTCCGGTAGATGTTGAAGATATTCTGGAACGGGCCAAGGGTTCCGCACGGGTTGGCGACCACGAAGAAACAGAACGTCTCTTAAAGAGTTATCTCGCCAAGATGCCTGACAACAGGGGAGCCCATTTGCTGCTGGGAACAACCCTGGCAAAATTGGGAAAACTCCAGGATGCCGAAGGCGAATTCAACACCATGCTGATAAAAGATCCCAACGATTTGGAAGCGCTGAACAATATAGCGGTCATTTACCGCCGCCAGGGAAAGTTGCCGGAAGCCATTGAGGCCCTGATATGCGCCATTGACATTGATCCCGGCAAGGCCGATTTGCATTATAACCTCGGCAATATTCACAAACAAATGGGGAAACTTGAAGCCGCCTCAATGGCTTACGGTAAAGTGGTGGAACTGAACCCCAACTATGTCCCGGTGTACAACAACTTGGGAACTATATTTGAGCAGCTAAAAGAACACGACAAGGCTTCAAATGTATTCCGTAAGGGTCTGCTCCTTGATCGTAATAACCCCACCCTGCATTTCAATTATGGCATAACACTGGAATCCAAGGGTCTCCTGGCAGACGCTGCCAACGAATACCGTATGGCACTGCGCAGCAAACCAGGCTGGCTGGAACCCATGAATAACCTTGGCATTGTGCTCTTTAAGCAGGGACGCCATGACAAGGCCATGAGCACCTTCAACCGTATTCTGGATATCGATCCCTTCAATGCCGAAGCGCGGAATAATATGGGCGTGGTGTTAGCCGATCAAGGACGGACCAATGAGGCGGTAAAAAACTACCGCCGTGCGATTGAAGCGGATCCCAAATATGCCAAGGCGGTAGTCAACCTTGAACGCACCCTGGAAGACTCAGGCGATTTTGCCGATGCCATAGTAGAACTTGAAAAACTGGTCAAGCTTACCCCGGACAGTGTGGAAGTGCGGGTCCGCCTGGCAAATCTCTACCTCAAAATGGATCGCTGCCACGAAGCCCTGGAGCAGGCCAGATCCGCCCTTGAGTGGGACCCGGAAAGCATACCTGCCCTCAAGATTGACGGCGCAGCCCAGCGCATTCTTGGAAACGATCAGATCGCAAAGACCATCTTTGAACGCATTCTTTCCATAGACCCCCAGAACTATTCATTTCATCTTGATCTGGCTGACATTCATTTCAGGCGCAAAGAGTACAAGGAAGCCGAAGATCGAATCAACGCCTTCCTGGCTCGCCGCCCCAACGACCGGCAGGCCAAACTGCTCCTGGGCAAACTCCACGCCGAAATGGGAAACCGCACCTACGCGATTCAGATTTTCGAGGAAATGGCCAAGGCCGATCCCTCCGATACCGAAGCCCTTGCAGCCGCCGCCGAGCTGCACAAAAATGCCGGCTCTATCGAAAAGGCGGTCAGAACCGCAGACAAGCTGGTCAATGTCCAGAGCAAGCGCGCCTCCTCCGAAGATCTTTCTGAGCTTAACAAGTCCCTCGATTTTTACGAGCACGCGGTTAATGCCTATTCCAACTCCGTCAGAGAGATGTGGGATCGCAATATTAAACTTGCCGCCGGCGTCATGGAAACAGAAGAAGCCGAAGAAACAAAAGAAGACAAATCAGAACGCCTGGGATCCGCCGAAACCGTCGTAGTTCCTGAAGAGGAAATGGAATCTCTATTTGTTGAAGATATCATTTCTCCCAAAGAGATTTTACAGGAAGATGAACCCATTGATGATTTCATTACAGACGAAGAAGAATATATTCCCATTTACCAGGAGAGCGAAAATACTTCGCTGGATGATCTGGCGGAAAAATCATCAGCCCGCAAACGCGGGGAACGCCGCGACAACGGAGACCGCCGCATCGGAGATCGCCGCGACGAAGACGACGATGAAGGCAGCAATCCCAGTGATGACAAGAGCAGCAGACGCAGCGATCGCCGCGACGGAGACCGCCGTGATGATGACGATGCCCTGGACAATAATTCCGGCAGCGATAACCGTGATGGCGCTGGACTTGATGGCGATGAGTCCGGTGGCACCGGATTTGGCGGTGATGAATCCGCCGGCGACGATCTTGACAGCAACGAACTTGAGGGAAACGCCGGCTTTGAAGACACCGGATTCGGAGAGGGCGATACATCTGACGACAATACGCCCGGCGGCAATGACGACAATTTGGGCAATGATAGCTTTGACGATAGCGCGCCCGGCGGCAATGATCCGCCGGCAGACGCTGCGGAAAAAACTGCCCAGGCGCAAATGCCGCCTGTTTTTCCTGCGGCCGACCAAAAAGAAACCGCGCAAGTGCAGCCAATCTATCAGCCGATAATTCTGGTTGTCAGGGAGACCCCGCCGGTACCGGCGCAGGAGCCGGAGAAAACGCCGCCGCCTGAACAGCCGGAACCGCTTATAAACGCCGAACCAGCCGCAGAGCCCGAACCCCCGGCGGAAGAATCGCTATTTGAAGAAGATTCTGCGATAAAAGCAGACACTCCCGTGGCTGCCCCGGAAGCAGACAAGCCCCTGAACAAAGAATCCATGCTGGGCCTTATGCATTACCTCAAAGACCTGACCGGCACCTTGCCGGAAAAAGAGCTTCAAAACTTCATGCAGAGTGATGCCTGGCTCAGTATGGAATATGTGATTGACGTTCTTGAAGGACGAAAAGAACTATGTAATGATAGTACGGAGCAAAACGGGGGAAACAGGGAAAACGATGTATGATGATTTAAACAACCGAATGGATAAATACATCGAAAATATGCCCAGTCTCCCTACCTCCGTCACCAAAGTACTGGAAGTCTGCAACAACCCCCAGACCAGCCCGGCGGATCTCAATCATGTCATTTCCCTGGATCCGGTTCTGGTAGGCCGGGTGCTCAAACTGCTCAATTCAGCCTACTACGGCCTTGGCCAGCAGGTAACAAGCCTGGTACGGGCCATTATCATGCTGGGAATCAACACCGTCAAAAATCTCGCCCTGTCCACTGCGGTTTTGGGAAGCCTTCCCGCAAACAAGAATACGCCCGGCCTTAACATGGAAGGCTTCTGGCGCCATTCCCTCTGTGTCGGCGTAACGGCAAAACTTCTCGCCAAAAAACGCGGTATCGATTCCAAACAAACTGAGGAATATTTTACCGCCGGCCTGTTACACGACATCGGGAAAATCCCCCTCAACGCCGTATTGGCATCGGATTATATGATTAGCGTTACCGCCGCAGACCGCGAACGTTTCTCCCTGTTTCGTGCGGAAGATAAAAATCTGGGTCTCAACCACTGCACCGTCGGCGCGTTGGTTGTCAAAGCATGGAAACTCGAAGGCCCGGTTGCCGAAGCCATTATAAACCATCACAACTATGCCGAATACACAGGGGATCAATCCGACATCCTGTATAGTATAATCGCCGCCAATTATTTTGCCGCACAACAGGAAATTGGTTTTTCAGGCGACCGCTTCCCCGAAAAGCCCAGTGCACATATATGGGAAACCCTGGGCATCAGTGACGAAGCATTTGAAGAAATTGAAAAATCAGTATATGATGAAATCGAAAAAGCAAAAGTATTTTTGAAAATATAGGAAGGATCATGCTGAGCGTACGTTTTTGGGGCGACCGGGGATCAATACCCTGTCCCGGCCCTGCCACGGTGAAATTCGGCGGCAACACCTCCTGCCTGGAAATACGGGCGGACGAAAGACTCATCATCGTCGATCTGGGTACCGGCGTCCGTCCCCTGGGCGAATCGCTCATGGCCACGGATCTTAAAAAAAACGGCGTCATTGACGCGGACATCTTTATCACCCACACCCACTGGGATCACATCATGGGTTTCCCCGTCTTCACCCCGATATTTATACCCGGCACAAAAATACGAATATACGGCCCTGTCTCCTTTGAAGACGATACTCTGGAATCGATAATCAGCGCCCAGCTTTCATACCGTTACTGGCCGGTCCGTGCCAGTGAGCTTGCCGCCCATATTGAGTACAATCAAATCCGCGAAACTTCCCTCGATCTCGGCGGCGGCCTTACCGTAAGCACCAAATACCTCAACCACCCCATCCTCTGCCTGGGTTACCGTTTCGAGTACCAGGGTACATCCATCGTTACCGCCTACGACCACGAACCCTTCCGCAACCTCTTTCCCACCGATCCCGCCGACCCCAGCTACAACGAAGAGGCCGCCTGTGAAGGCGAACTTGCCGCTGCGGAAGAAAATGAAAAAATCCTTCGCTTTATCCACGACGCCAACATCCTGATCCACGATACCCAATACACCGAAGCCGAATACGCCAGGCACCTGGGCTGGGGCCACTCGTCTTATGAATGGGCAATCTCTACCGCAGCGCAGGCAAACGTAAAGAAGCTCGTCTTCTTTCACCACGACCCCGCCCGCACCGATGATCAGCTTGAAGAACTGGAGAAAGGTTACTGTACCGCAAACCGGAACATGGAGATCATGATGGCAAGGGAAGGGTTGGTGGTGGAAACGTAGGAGATATCAGGAAATAAATTACGAACCAACCGAAGAAGAAAATTAAACGCAGAGATACCCTTCACACTCCACCTTTTTCATACTATATTTAAAACATGACCATAGGCGAATACCCGTTGGCAAGTCCTCCTGTGCGGAGTATACTATACATTAAGGTGGCATAATGGAATTGGAATATACATACTGGAAAAGTAAAGACGGCTGGTTTGTCGGGTATCTCAACATTTGGCCGGAGCATTTAACGCAAGGTAAAGATATACCGGAACTTGAAGAAATGCTTGCCGACCTGTACGAGTTCTACAAAGAGGAACAAGAAGAAACAAAAGTGGAAAAGAAAGCTGGACGATTAAAGGTTACGGCATGAAAAGAGGTACTCTTCTAAAAATCCTGAAACAGCAAGGTTGTGTATTTGTTAAACATGGGAAAAAACATGACCAATACATACAGCCTAAAACAGGAAGAAGAGACCAGATACCCCGTCATCCGGACATTGCGGAAGATACAGCCAGAAGTATTATAAAAAATTTGAGATAAGCTGCCGGAATCGCTATGCCTGGGACCTTTGTACCTTACCGGTGGTGATATCCTCTGTATGGTACTTGCCCCGGTATCAACTATGGCGCTTACGGTGATCTGCTTTACCTGTCCGGCGGGTATCAGCCCAAGGCGGGCATCTCCGGTTTCTGTTGTATTGGAATAATTCAATATGCTATACTGCAAACCATGTACTTTGACGAATACTATCTAATCCTGGTAGTCCCTACCCTTCTTCTCTCCATCTGGGCGCAGATTATGGTCAAATCCACTTTTGCCAAATATTCAAAGATACGCTGTTCCCGGAATATTACCGGGCAGGATGCAGCGGCGCTGCTGATGCGGGTGAATAATATTCGTGATGTGCGGATTGAGGCGGTGGGTGGGTCGCTGACGGATCATTACGATCCTGCGGCAAAGGTGTTGCGTCTTTCGCAGCCGGTCTACAACCAGCCATCCATTGCCGCAGTGGGGGTTGCCGCCCATGAAACGGGGCACGCTATTCAGCACGCCCTATCCTGGGGGCCCCTGGCGCTGCGCAGTACCCTGGTGCCGGCGGCGAATATCGGCTCTTCCTTTGGCCCCTGGCTTGCGGTGGCGGGGATTTTCTTTTCCCTTCCCATTTTGATCAATATCGGGATTATTCTTTTTGGCGCGGCGGTGCTTTTCTATGTGGTTACCCTGCCGGTGGAGTTTAACGCTTCCGCCAGGGCTATCGCCATTTTGCGGGACAACAATGTGCTGAATGGCGAAGAACTCAGGGGCGTGAAAAAAGTTCTGACCGCCGCGGCCCTGACCTATGTGGCATCCGCCTTAACCGCCCTGATGAGTTTCCTTAGATTGATACTGCTGTCCCGCAGACGCAGGTAAACGCGGAAATTGGTTTCCCCGCATAGTGGCCCCTTGAAATAACCCCCCTCAACACGAATACGAAAAAATGTAAAAAAAAGCTTGACAAATATCTTTTCCTGGTTGATCATATTTGTATGATACATTTATAACAAACATATCATATCAATACAGAAGGAGCAATAATGAAACCTGAAAAAAAAGCAAAAGATATGACCAGGGCGGAATTGGCCGCTTATATCGATCAATCAGTACTTAAGCCGGAATTTACCCAGGAAGAAATTAAAAAATACATAAAAGAGGGTATAGATTATGGCTGCAAAACCGTATGCATCAACCCTGCTTCGTTGCCTATAGCCCGCGATCTTTGCCGGGGTACCAAAACCGGCCTCTGCGTGGTCTGCGATTTTCCCTTTGGGCTTTCAAGTACCGCTTCTAAAATTCAGCAAATTGAAGATATATGCAAAGACCGGGATATAGAAGACCTGGATATTGTCGCCAACTATGGGTGGATCAAGAGCGGCCTCTGGCAAGAAGTAGAAAATCAGATCAAGGCGGTAAGCGATGCCTGCCATAAATACGGGGCCCTTATCAAAGTTATTTTTGAAACTGATTCTTTGACTTTGGAACAGGTTGCCAAGGCTACTGATATTGCCTGCAACGCCGGCGTGGATTATGTAAAGACATCCACTGGTTTTTATACAGGCGGCGCCAACAATGGGGCGACTATCGAAGTTGTTCAGACCATGATAGCCGCGGCAAAAGGCAGAGCAAAGGTAAAAGGCGCCGGCGGTATCCGGGATCAGGAGAAATTTTTCCAGTTGATCGATATGGGAATAGACCGGATGGGAATTGGGTATAAATCAACGCCGGTGGTACTTGGCGTTTGATGATGATTTGGGGGAAATAGTATCTTGCAAGAGGGAGCTTCAATAACAATGATGACCGATTATTTTAAAAAAACCTTTAAATTTAGCCCACATAGTGATCTGCCTCTTTATTCCCAGCTTGAAGGTTATATGAAAATGCAGATACAAGCCGGATTTTTAAAACCCGGCGATAAAATGATCACAGAGATAGAACTATGTGAGATACTGAATGTGAGCCGAACTACGGTACGGCTGGCAATGAACAGCCTGGTTAATGAAGGTCTTATTATCCGGCGCCGGGGGAAAGGCTCTTTTATCGGCGAACAGAAACTGCGCCGCAAGATTGATTATATGTATAATTTCTCAGAGAATATTCAGAACATGGGCGCCGCCCCTTCTTCCATTGTTCTGGAGAGTAAAATAATAAGAGCCGACGCTATTGTAGCGGGGAAGCTGCAGTTGCCGGAAGAAAATTTGCAGGTATTTTTTTTACAACGGGTCCGTTGCGCCAATGATGTGCCTATACTGCTTGAAAGTACCTATATACCCTATTTCCTTTGTAAGGGAATAGAAAAGGCAGATTTTAAATCCGCATCGCTATACAGTCTGCTTTCCAATAGCTATTCGATTAACCCCTATCATGCAGTTGAGGTAATTGAAGCGATAATTCTTGACCTAAAAACCGCAAAAATACTGGACTGCAAGAGCAAAATGCCCGGCTATAAAATAGAAAGAGTCTCATACCTCAATTCAGAATATGTATTTGAATACACGACATCCGTAACCAGAGCGGATAAATGCGTTTTTCGTTTGGATCTATACCGGAATAATAATTCGAATAAGAATTCCATTGACTTTGAGCGTCAACTCAACACCTAACCGGTAGTTTTTTCCAAAAGCCACTCAATCAAATTCCGCTGCAAAATTCCGTCGTAATTTGCCTGGGAAGGAATATCGTCCAGAGTTAGCAAATACTTGGGATGGTTGTCCCTGATCTGCCGCAGGCCGGCCAGTTCCCGGGCCAGGGTATTCGGATCCAGCACAGAGGCCGCTATCTGGTAATAGGCTGTTCCGCCCAGGATTTCGGCTTTAGCGGTACCCTGGCCGCCCCGGAGTTCAGCTCCGACTGTTACAAAATCAACTTCCTTCTCCGCGAATTTACCCACGCTGACCCGGCAGCCCCGGCGCAGCAGTTCCAGATACACGATATTTTCAAGCTGGTGCCCCATATCCGGCGATGATGATTCCAGCAGCATATTTCTGATTCCCGTATCAACGATATAATATTTGCTGAGGGTTTTTAAGTGCTGCTTTCCTTTAATATCATAGCGGTTCACATGGTAGAAAATAAAACTGTCAGTTAAAGCCCGCATATATGCTTCCACGGTGTTAGGCGAAATTTTTCTGCCCGACGAATTAATGGTATCGCTGATTTTTTTTGCCGATATGGGACTCCCCACGGAATGGCTTAAAAATTTGATGATGTTTTCAAGCAGGGAAACATCGGTAATGCCTGTCCGTTTTGCCACATCCTTGATAAGGATGGTATTGTAAATTCCATCGATGTACGTTTTTATCAGACCGTGGTCGGCGCCCTTGGAACATAAAAGCTCCAGAGCCGCGGTACAGGGAAAGGAACCGAAATGCAGATAATCGTCAAAGGCCGCCCTGCGGTCTACGGCCTTTTTTTTGGAGTTGGTCACGGTAAAAGCAAAATATTCCGAAAAAGACAGGGGCAGCATACTTATTTCCACATACCTGCCTGAAAGCAGGGCAGTCAGCTCCCCGGAAAGTATCCATGCGTTAGAGCCTGTGATGTGCAAATCGACGTACTTTTTTATAAACAGCCCATCAACCGCTTTTTCAAAATTAACGCACTGCTGGACTTCATCAATAAAAACATAAGTGTATTTGTTTTTGCAGAGTCTTTTTTGCACATGACTATACAGAACGTTATGATCGAGCAGGGCTGCATTTTCGGGATCTTCCAGGTTTATGGAGATTATCTGCTCATCACTAACGCCCGAATTTTTGAGCTGATCGATATAGAGTTCAAGGAGGGTCGATTTCCCGCAGCGCCTGACTCCGGTAACCACTTTTATCACCTGTTTTTCCCGCCAGGCCGCCAGTCTTTCAAGATATTCTTTTCTGAGTACCATAATTGAAGTATAAGCCATTTTTTGAGGAATGTAAAGTATTTTCTATGCAGAGATAAAACTTTCAAAAATATGAAGTTTTTTCTATATATATAAAAATTCTATTTTATCAGCTTTTTCAGGAACCCTGTTGCCTTTTTATTTGCAAATGGTTATAGTGATGTTACCGAACGGTCGTTAACTATGACAAAGACAGAAATTGTGCAGGCGGCCTTTAAAACCTGGGGCCGCGCGTTTTATCAGAATACCAGTCTCAGCCAGCTTGCCAAGGAATTGGGGGTGAGTAAGCCCGCGTTGTACCGCCATTTCAGGTGCAAGCAGGCCCTGACGGACGCCATGACGGAGCAGTTTTTTGACGATTTTGCCGGTTTTATCCGGCCGGAGTATGAACGCGCCGTGAAAAGCGGGAGCCGGGAAGAGGGTATTTTCATCATGGTTCAAAGTGTTATTGAGTATTACGCCCGGAATGTGTACACCTTTATTTTTTCCCTCATCAATATGTATGAGCGGGAGCAGGAAGAACATAATGCGGCGGAACGCCTGAAAGAGCGGGGTGTGGATATGGCGGTGTTTCATCAAATTGTCAAAGGCGAATATGCAGTCGAACCTCTGACAATGCAGATGGTGTTTACCACGTTGACTTTTTTTATGGCAAATTTTCATAAAACCGGAAAAACTTTTGATAATCCTTCTTCTGAGGAAGCAATAGGCAAAATAATCGTTACGGTAAGTGAAATTATTGCGGGCGGTCTTGGTTATAGTAATGAAAAGATAGATGCTCTGAATTATGAGGAACTGGAAAACCGGCTTGCGGAGACTGTGCAGAATGTGGAAGATGATCCATTGCTCAAGGCAGTGGCCGGAGCAGTAGCCGAGGCCGGCCCCTGGGAAGCTTCCATGGACATGGTAGCCCGCCGCTCCGGGCTTTCCAAGAGCAGCCTCTACGGGCATTTTAAAAACAAGCAGGATATGCTGCGCCAGCTTTTTATGACCGAATTCAGACGGATTCTTGTCTTTGCCCGGCAGGGTATCGGACTATCTCCGGCGCCGGGTGAACAGCTCTACCTGGGAGTTTTCTCCATCGCCGTATACCTCCGGTCCCGGCCGGAGATACTGGTCGCCATAGACTGGATACGCACCCGCAAGCTGGACCTGGGCAGGCCGGAAAAAAAGCAGGATTTTTTCAGGCTTTTTGAGGATGTTGAAATTGGCGCTTTGCCCGGTAGGGAAAATCCCGGCAGCGAAGAAGAGAAGCAGGAGGTGTCCCATTGGATACTGTTTCTGCTCGTCAATATTTTAATGAAGAGAAACGATGGGCAGGCGATGGGAGCTGTGCAGAACAGCGACATCAGAACCCTGTACCGTTTTTTGACTATGGGTCTTAAAGGATTTAAGCTTGAGACAGTGTCAATATGAAAATGGCGTTATACGGCGGAATGCCGTTAAAGGCCGCGCGTTATGCGGACCTATATCAAAGCGGCCGGAGAATCCGGTGGAATACCACGTTTTCTCCGGCTTGGTGAAGGAGTCATTATGAATTGCAAAACACTAATGTCGGGTCTTTTGCTCATGGTGTCGGCGGTTTTGCCGTTGACCCTGTTGGCGCAGGAGACGTCCCCGCCGGGGCAGCAGGGGCAGCTCACGCAGCCTACGCGGCTTTCGCCGGACGAGGCGGTATCACTGGCGATTAAAAACAACCTCAGCCTGGAATCTGCGCGGGTAACATCGGGTACCAAGAAGCGGGCATCGGACCTTTCCTGGAATCAGTTTATTCCCAGCGTTACCGTGGCGGGGAGTTTGCTGCGGGATAATGAAAAAACCGAAGCGCGAGAAATGGATTTGAGCTCTCTGGGATTTCCAGGAATGAAATTTCCCATAAGTCAAGCACAACCCCAATGGCACATAGCGGGTAACATTCAGGCGTCTCTCAATATCAATATCGCCATGTTTGAAAACATGAAGCGGCTCAGGCTGGATTACGAGGGCGGACTTGTCAGTTATGAGAAAGCCAAGGCCCAGCTTGAGCGTGATGTGCGGAAGTCCTATTACTCTATGCTGCTGCTGCAGGAAAATATTGCCCTGCTTGGGGAAAGTTATGCATCCGCAGAGCGGCAGGTGAATATGGCCCAGGCGAATTACAATGCCGGCCTTGCGCCGGAGCTTACTCTGCTGCAGGCCAGGGTGGCAATGGAAACCATGAAGCCCTCCATTGATCAGGCTGAAAATGGACTCAAGCTTTCTATGGCGTATTTTGCCATGAATCTGGGTCTGTCTTATGATACGCCCTTTGAACTGATTCCGGTTCCGGAAAATACTTCCTTTATTTCCCTTGATACGGCGGACCTGATTTCAAAAGCCGCCACAGGCAAGCCTGACATTCAGGAACTAAGGCAGAGTATTCTGATGCTGCAAAGCGCACGGAAGGCGCAGATTTTTGCGCTCACCCCCAGTTTAAATTTAAGCTGGAGCAGCACTTCCGCTTTTATCAGAGACCCCTGGAAAGACCCCTGGTTTGACAGCAAGGATGACTGGCAAAAGTCCGGCTCCCTCACCATTGCGCTTGCGCTGCGGCTGCACAGTCTGCTTCCTTTTAGCGCAGATTTTCAGGGTATCAAGAATTTGGATGATCAAATTAAAACCGCCAACATCGGCCTTGCCCAGATGGTCCGGGGAACGGAGATCGAAATTTACAACACTGTGCTTTCTCTGGAAAAAACCCGAATCACCGCGGAAGCCCAGGCGCAGACGGTGAATCTGGCTGAACGTACTTATGGTTTAACCGAGGAGGCGTACCGTGCCGGCTTGCAGGAGCTTATGCAGGTGCAAAACGCGGAACTGTCCCTGCGGCAGGCCAGAGTTCAGATGCTGGAACAGCAATTCAATTATCTTAACGGTCTTATCGACCTTGAATATTCCATCGGGGTTCCCTTTGGGACCCTTAGTGACAAGAGGAGCAAATAATGAAGACGAAATTTTCACATAACGCAGCGGCGCTGCTTTTGCTGATTGCGGCAGCAGCCGCTTTTTCAGGATGCGAGCGCATAAAAGAAGCGTACGGTAAAAATAAAACCGGCGGCCCCGGCGGAGTCCAGGAAGCATCGGTTTTCGCGGTGAATACCACCACGGCGGTGCAGGGACAGATACGGGATTATATCGCCCTTTCAGGCGATATAATCGCGGGCTCCACCGTGGACGTGTATTCCGACGCCGCCGGCAAGGTAAGCGAGCTCTATGTAGCGGTTGGACAGCAGGTGAACAAGGGCGCGCGCATCGCGTCGGTTGACCCCTCCCGGCCGGGTATGACATATCGGCTTGGGGTTGCCACTGCTCCCCTCAGCGACA
>BNVF01000031.1 GCA_025997895.1 Spirochaetia bacterium | reverse complement strand
CTTGTCTCCCGCTGCAGAGGAGTCAAAGCCGCTGATGTTGTCGTCAGTGATGGGAACCGGTGCTTCGGAGCCGTCGCTGTACGTGGCGGTAACTACCAGCCCGGTTAAATCCAGAGCTTCGCCGATTACGTAAATGGTTTTTGTTGGCTGGGTGGTTATCTCGATGCTGACAAGACTTTTTCCGTCTCCGTCTCCGCCAGTGTCGCAGGCTGCAAAAAGTAGGGCTAGCAGGGTGAAAAAGAGGGCAACAAGCCCTATTTTACCTCTCGACGATAATAGGGGGGGGGGGGGATAAAGGATCGGTCTTTACATTACCGGGGGCGCTTGTGTATAAACAGCCGCCGGCAGCCAGCATACCCGGAAATCGGGCATTAGTCGGTTCATTCTGCATGGTACTCTCCATTTTTGGGTTTGGGATATATTCGGCCTTCATACGAAGGCCTCAAAAGTCAACATATCATGTATTTGGAGCAATGTCAATCTTGCGCAGTGCTTCATTTTGCGCCTGTTTTTGCTTTTTTTGGAAGCACAAAGGTCTACTCCCATGCAGTAAATCACTCTCAATATGAGCGCTTTCTTTGAAATATTGGATACATTCCGCGCCTCCCGTAATGCCTCCTTGAAATTTTATAAAAAAGGGGTTATTCTGTAGGGAGCAAGGAGAAACCGGAGCAGGAACAATGACCAACGAAGAAAAATTTGAATACTGGCTGGATCATGCTCAATATGATCTGGACAGTGCTGGTAGTATGTTTTTATCCGGCAGATGGTTTTATGTTGTTTTTATGTGTCAGCAGGCAATAGAAAAATTGGTTAAAGGTCTCTATACGCTATACGTTGATGATAATGTGCCGCATATACATAACATTCAATCAATATTTGACCACCTTGAGGATAAGTTGGCAATTAAAATTCAGCCTGAAACATACAAAATGTTTGGTATTCTTTCCGGCTATTACATTGGCAATCGCTATCCGGATTTTGAAAACAAAGCCGATTCTATAGTTACCAAAGATACGGCTGAGCTGTTATTAAAGCAGACCAGGGAGGTTTTCGCATGGCTTCTGACATTGAAGAAATAAAGTACCTTGTAAAAAATTATGCGAATGATGTTAGGCGCAACTTCCCTGTGCAAAAGGTTTTTTTGTATGGCTCTTATGCAAAAGGCACCGCTACTGAATTAAGCGATGTTGATGTATGTTTTTTCATGGAAAGTTTTAATGGCAAAACAAAAACAGATATTATTATCAAACTAATTGAAATCGGCGGAAAATACAAAGGCGTTTTTTTCGAACCAAATGCTTTTCCGGCTTCTTCACTGTACAATGATAACCCCTTTGTCAAAGAAATCCTGCGGACAGGCGTAGAAGTATAGCTGCTCCCAACTGCTTGCCGCTATTGTTGTCGTTACCTCTATGATGGATATGAGGGGCTTTCAGAGGTTTTGAAGTGAAATACGGCTTATTGACATTAACGGCTCAAACAGCGGTGGCAAGTTCTTTCCGAATCAAGGCGTTGATGATTGCCTCCGGGGTCGTGTGTTCCGCTGCTGCCTTGATACGCAGCCAGTCGGAGGAAAGATCGTCCACAAAGATAACATGCCCTTCGTGCTGTGCGAAGGAGCCGCTTCTTCCGTTGCCGGAAACTCTGGGCAGGTTTTTGGTGTAGTATTCATCCAGGGCGTCGTATTCTTCATCGGTCAAATCGGGCATTGGTTCCTCCTAATGGCCGAGCAGCGACAACAAGGCGTCCCTGCACTTCATCGCATGGAAAACTCTGATGGTCTGCTCACCAAGATCATTTTCAATATAGCATGCCGTATATTCGCCTCGGTAATACCATGCTTGAATGCGGACGGCATGAACTTGACGACGAGTTCCATGCCCCTATCATAGCCCAAAACCGGCCTCGGTACAACGCCACTTTGGCGGGTTTGAAGAAAAAAAGCAACCACAAGCCGCATGCAGGCGGCACCACACAGACAGGTTAACGGACGATGCATACTCTATTATCATCTTTGTCCGTGAGGGAACCCGCTGCGCGGGGAATCCGCGCGGGGGAGGCAAGCACTAAACTTGCCCCATAAAATCAAAAACGAAGAAGAAAAACCGCAAAGGGGGCTCTCCGCATAGCGGGTTCCCTGAAGGCGACAAAGGGGAAGAAGGGTCTTTCCTTCCTTCGTCGCCTTTGGCGCCTTCGCGGTTAAAAATTCTTAATCCCTAATTTACTATATGCTGATTTATGGGTCAAGTTTAGCGTGAGGTCTGTGGTTCATAATCTTCCTCCCTGCGTAGACGTAATAAAAAAAAGCACGGCCTGGGGCCGTGCTGTATCGGGTTAGCAGCCCCTACCGGGCTGTGTGAAAATGAGGTTATTCAACAACCGCGATGATGTCGGCCATTTTGAGAATCAGGTGTTCGACTCCGTCAATTTTGATCTGGGTTCCGGCGTACTTGTCGTACATTACTTTTTGGCCGGCTTTCACCTTGATCACATCCTTGTCATCCCCAACTTCAACCACCACGCCCTGCTGGGTTTTTTCCTGGGCGGTGTCGGGGATAATGATTCCCCCGGCGGTTTTTGCCTCATTTTTCTCCAGTTTTACCATAACCCGGTCTGTCAAGGGTTTTACTTTCATTTCTATCCTCCATATTTGACTGCCTATAATATACCAAAAATCAAGGCTCAAGGTCAAGAATATTTGCTTAAAATATTTGAAACTTTACTGTTCCATGCGGCTCAGTTCCAGCCGGGCATTGAGGTTGTCCGGGTTGAGATCCAGGGCATATTCCAGCACCCGCCGGACTTCACCGTCACGGCCCAGAGCGTTAAGGCACAGGGCAATGCGGAGCTGTATCCGGGAGGCGTTTTTGGGGTTTTGTACCCCTGCGGCGGCGATTTCATAGTACTCCAGAGCTCTGGCAGGGCTGCGGCGGACCTCCAGAATGCGTCCCAGGTTTGCCGCAGCAGGCCAATCGGCGCTTTCGGTGTTTCTGAGGATTTCTTCGGCAGCGTCCAGGTTCCCATCCCGTATCTGCTGGATGGCCGTGTAAAGGTTTGTCCATTGCCCCCTGAATTGCTGCCGGGCAGCATTGCGCAGCAGCATGGCGGTCTCGCCGTAGTAGCGCTGATAATCAAAGAACCATGCCGCCCAGCGGTACAGATCCTCGTTGTCAGGATGCCGTTCCAGCAGCAGCCAGGTTTCGGCTACCAGGCGGCCAAGTTCCCAGGTTTCAGCGTATCGCCGCAGCTTTTCCAGATCGATAATGGGGTAGGCAGGGGATTTTTCATTGCCGCCGCTTTCCAAAATTGCGATGGCCCCGGCAGCGGCAAGACGGCGGCTGTAGCGGATAAGGCCGTATTGACGGCAGAGGTCCCCGGCTGCCGCGCTGCCGCCTGCGCCTGCATTGCTGTCCGGCAGAGTGATGAGCCGTTCCAGCAGGGCTGCGGCCTCACGCTGGTCCGGCGCGGTAATTGCCCGGTTGTAGAGACTGCGGGCGTTATCCGCCATAGACCAAATGGAGCGGGCGCTTTCGGCATAACCCGCAAGCCAGAGGGCATCGGCCTGGCGAAGCAGCGCCGCATCATCCGGCAGTTTGGAAAAGAGTTCTGCAGAGCGCAAAATATCGCCAAAGTCGTAGTTGTATTCCGCGGCAAAGCGCAGGAATTCATTCGTTACGGGGGGAAGAAGCGCGCCGGGGCTCCAATCGCCGGTATAGCCTGAGAGTATGCTTTGAATTTCAGCGGCAGCGGCGCTGTGATCCCCTTTGAGGAGTTTTATAATCGCCAGGTCAGCGGCTAAACTTTGCATTTCGGGGAAGGAAAGGCCGTGCAGGCCGGCGGAGGATATGCCGCCCAAATCCGCGGCGGTTTCGGGGTTTTTAAAATCCCCTGCCAAAATATGCAGGCCCAGTTTCAGGGAGGAAAAAGAGGCGTCTGTAAGCAGGAGCAGGCGGGCACGCAGTTCCGCTTCAGCTTCCCTGGTGATGGCTGCATCCTGCACCAGCGCCGCCGCGGCAACAGCGGCCAGAGGCTGGGACCAGGGGTATTCCTGCGCCGCCCTGCGGGCCGATTGCCGGTAGGCCGCCGCGTAGCGGGGAGCGAGCCGGGCCAAATGCCGCCGGCGTTTTAAAACCGAAAGCCAGGATTCCACCCCTTCGGCCTTTTTCTCCAGCTTATCAAGCTCTCTGTCCAATTTTTCGATTTCCATTGTCCCATCGGAAAACTCCGCGCCCTGCACCACCCGGTCATAATCCCTGAGCATACGGTAAAAGCTGTCTTCCCTGCCGGCGTTTTGCGGATTTCCCCCGCCAAGAAAATAAAAAGCAAGCAGAGTCCCGCCAATTAAAACAGAAAGTATTAAGCCCGCGAAACACGTTACGCGCAATAAATTGCAGTGAAAAAGGCCGTTCCATATCTGGTCGAGAAAGCGGTTGATATTCCGCTTTAGGGAATCCAGCTTGGCGCTGTTCAGTTTTGGGAAGGGCATGGTTCTTTTTGCAGGGTTCGGCGAATGCTGTCAAGAACTCCGTTGATAAACCGGTAAGAATCATCGGTACCGAATTCTCTTGAGATACCGATCGCTTCGTCAATCACAATGGAAGGGGAAATTTCAGATTGAAACATCAGGGTGTAAGCGCTCATTCTGATGATCGCCAGGTCTACCCGGTTGAGCCGGCTTATGTCCCAGTTTTGCAAATGCTTTTTGATCATGTCGTCTACGGCCTTGATGTTTTCAATAGTGCCGGCGATAAGTGCCTGGGAAAAAACGGCAATGCCCTCGTCAAGGGCAGCCCGTTTTTCGCTTTCCAGCCAGGAGAAATTCATCAGTTCATCGATAGGGACGCGGTTGGATTCCCAGCAGTACAGGGCCTGGAATGCCAGAATGCGGCCTTTTCTGCGGGACGCCATAACTCAGCCTGTTACCAGTTCAGGTTCTGTTCAAAAACGCGATAGGTGTTTCCGGCCCGCAGTTCGGTAATCAGTTCCTGGGAAGCCTGGGCTAAAGTCGTCTGCTGCCTTTCCTGGAGCATGGCGTTACCGATAAAATTCCTTACGGTCATACTGGTCCCCAACTGGTAAATATCATCCAGGGCGAGATTTTTCAGCTCGTAAGATTCGGTTATTTTAATAATCCGGTAAGCCCCGGCGCTTTCTATCAGTTTTGAAACCTCGCCCTGTTTAAGGGCGAAAGCAGCTTTGAAAAATTCATCGCCCACAACCTGCTGGGTTTCCGCATTTCTGGGGAGAAAACCGCCGTCGCCGGCCTGGTATCCCGAATTGGGAGTTCTTCCCCTGGAAACCGCCTCGTCAAACCTGGAGGCATTGGAGCCGATTTCCCTGACCAGCCGGTCCGCCAATTCCTTGGCCTTGGCCTTGCTCAGGTCGTCCGGGCCAAAGGGAACCTGGATCATGGAAAACCGGACCGTATCAGGGCGGACAAATTCAGATTTTCTCAAATTGTAAACATCGGTAATTTCCGTATCAGTCGGCATTTTGATGGACTTAAACTCATTTTCTTTTTTTGAACCGAGATACCTTTGCACAAGAGCCTGCCTGCGAATCTGATCCCTAAAGGCGTCAATAATAAAATTCTTTTTTTCATCATCGGTTTGCAGATGGGCAGGCGCGTCAATACCGGTTTCGTTTCTGATTGCGAGGGCAAATTCTATCTCTGTGGGCGCCCGGCCGATAACCTGAACCATGCTGTCCTTAAGCTGCTGGATCTGCTGGTTTATTTCAGAATCCGAAACAGTGATTTTGTCCCTGGTAGCGGCCTGAATGGCGAGTTTTTCATTGATCATCATATCCAGTACCTGCCGCTTTTCATCGGCAGTGAGGGCCCGTCCGGTGACTCTTTCCGCCCGCGCAATTTCGGACTTAAGCTGGCCAAGGAAAATGGTTTCCCTGGGGACAGACGGGGCAATCTGAACCGTTGCCACTTCCAGGTCTTTGATACTTGTTGCCATAGGGGTTTCAGTTTCATTGCCCGAAGCCGCACCCTGGTTTTTTGCTGCGGGATCAGATTTACCCCCGCTGAATGCCATCCCGGGGAAAATGAGACTTGCAAATACAATGCAGCAAAGCGAATTAATAAACCGTGTCATATTCATCCTTTACATCCTTACGTATTAAAAACCGGAACAATTCTTAAGTTACTATCATATCGAATATAATAAATTAACGCAATTATTCCAAGACCGCTCTTATTCTACGGACCCCGGCCGACGAGGACTGTTCCTTTTGAATCGTGAATTTCCCCATAGTCCCGGTGCGTTCCACATGGGGGCCGCCGCAGACCTCTTTGGAGAAGAAATCCGCAGGCGAATTGCCTATGGTGTAGACTCTGACCTGGGATTCGTACTTTTCCCCAAAAAGGGCAATGGCCCCGGAAGCTTTGGCAGTATCCAGATCCATCACTTCCATGGAAACCGGCAGATCTTTTTGAATCTGCTCGTTGACAATGGCCTCGGCTTTTTGGACTTCTTCCTGAGTCATGGGCGCGCCGTGGGAAAAATCGAAGCGCATTCGCTCGGCGGTGATGTTGGAGCCCTTTTGGGCAACGTGATCCCCCAGAATCATCCGCAGGGCTTTGTGCAGCAGGTGGGTGGCGGTGTGGTACTTTACCGCCATTTCGCCCTGATCCCCCAGGCCGCCCTTGAAGGTCTGGCTGCTCTGGGAGCGGGAAAGTTCCTGGTGTTTTTTAAAGGCATCGTCAAATTCCTCGCGGTTCACCTTCATGCCCTGCTCTGCGGCCAATTCCTCGGTAAGCTCAATGGGGAAGCCGTAGGTGTCGTAGAGTTTGAACGCCAGCCGGCCGCTCATTATTTTGCGGGGGTCTTTGAGCAGATTGGGAAGGAGTTTTTCAAACTCGTGCTCGCCCTTCTGCAAAGTCTCCATAAATTTTTCTTCTTCACGGTCAAGCTCGGTCATGATGAAAGTGCGGTTTTCCTGCAATTCGGGATAGGGGCCTTTCAGCTGATCCACAATGACCACCGCAATGGGCGAGAGGAAACGGCTGCCCTCGCTGTAAGCGCCGCTGCTGCTCTCATGTTGCTGCGTGTCTGTATGCTGTTGCACGTCAGCGTGATGCTGCACATCACGGCTTAACTTGCGTCCGTGCCGCACTGCCCGGCGTATGAGACGGCGCAGCACGTAGCCTGCGCCCACATTGGAGGGACTCACTGCCTTGGGGTCGCCCAGGATAAATGTCGCCGAGCGTACATGGTCGGCAATGATACGCACCGACTTGTCTTTTTCGGCATCGTCACCGTAACGATAGCCGCCGGCAGCTTCGCCAATCGCATTGATGATGGACGCGAAAATATCCGTATCGTACACCGATTTTTTTCCGTTGAGGATGGTAACGGTCCGTTCAATACCCATGCCTGTATCCACGCATTTGCGGGCCAATGGCTCATACGCCCCTTCGGCATTTTTATTGTACTGCATGAACACATCGTTCCATATCTCAAGCCATTTGCCGCAGGAGCAGCCGGGTTTGCAGTCCGGGCCGCAGGGAGCGTCGCCCACATAGTAGAACATTTCTGAATCAGGGCCGCAGGGGCCGGTACTTCCGGCGGGGCCCCACCAGTTGTCTTCACGGGGCAGATACGCGATACGATTTTCCGGTATGCCAAGCCGCTTCCAGACTGCGGCGGATTCATCATCACGGGGTACCGCGCCTTCGCCCTTGAAAACCGTTACTCCCAGTTTTTCCACAGGAATACCGAGCCACTGGGGAGAAGTGAGGAATTCAAAACTCATCTCAATGGCCCCTTCCTTAAAGTAATCCCCCAGAGACCAGTTGCCGAGCATTTCAAAAAAAGTGAGGTGGCTGGCGTCGCCCACGCTGTCTATGTCCCCGGTGCGTATGCACTTTTGGTAATCCACCAGGCGCTTACCCGCAGGGTGTTCCTCTCCCAACAGATAGGGAACCAGGGGGTGCATTCCGGCGGTGGTAAACAATACCGTAGGGTCATTGTCGGGCAGCAAAGACTTGCCCTGAATCTGGGCGTGGCCTTTGGACACAAAGAATTCAATGTATTTATTGCGAAGTTCATCAGCTGTCATGAGGGGATTATAGCACAGGAGGGGGCGGGTTTTCTACTAGCGCAAAAGGGGGGCACGACAAATGCATGAAACATCGCTAAAAGACATCTGGGAGAATTCGCCCCAAGTAAAATATCTCCGTGGTCTCCGCAGGAAGGATATCCCTAAATGTCTGGACTGTCCTGACCGGGGATTCTGTGCCGTGTGCATGGCACGTAACGCCAATGAAAACCATGAAATGTCCGCCATTGGTACTCTTGGCAACCCTCTTAGAATAAATGAGCATTATTGCAGAGCTGCGGCGCTTAACCGGATCGGTTTCAGTCGTTTTTTGGTTTATACCCAACCGTACAATTTATTTTGGCCCACAGCCGTCCGGCGGAAACAACCATCGCCATGCTGCAACAATATGACAATGTGTACTGCGACAGCTCCTTTGCACCGAAAGAGGATAGATATCCAACATATTGGAAAGAGGCAAAAATATTGGATAGAAATAATTTATTATAAATGGTTCAAGATTCCGAACGCACTGGTATCAGTCATCATAGTCTAAGTACTACAACGACGTAACATATTTGTGAATATCCCCGATGAGCTTTTCCATCTGTAAAATAAAGCCGTCGTTTTTTGCCAAAATAAATTCAATATCGCCGCTCTTGGCGGCCATTTCCAGGGCTTCGGCCTGCTTGCCTGCTTCGTTGGCACAGATGCCGTAGCTGGAGCCTTTGATCCCGTGGATGGTGATTATGTAGTCCGGAAGTATGTCGGCGTTGAAGCTGCGGATCTTGTTCAGCAGAGTGGGCATATTGGCTGAAAAGGAAGTGAGAATGTGAATATAGGAAGCTTCGCGGTTGCCAATGCGCTTCACGCCGGCGGCGTAGTCAATACCGGGAATTGGGGAAGCGGCGGATACGGGTTCTGCGGTGTCTGGCTGAGACGCGGGCGCTTCTGTTTGGGTGGCTTCTTCGCCGGTCCGCATCTTTTCGATGATCGGCGCCCATTCGGGTGATTGTTCCTTCTCCCGGTTCCGTACCCACTTGTTCAGAATAATGTCGAGCCTGCCCATGTCAATCGGTTTGGTCAGAAAATCCTGAAAGCCGTTTGATAAAAATATCTTATCGGTGCCTATGAGGGCGTTCGCGGTAAGGGCAATAATTGGTATATCACGGGCGTAATCGCCGGGTATCTCAGTGCGTATAATGCGGACCGCTTCAATGCCGTCCATTTCGGGCATCATGTGATCCATAAAAACCGCGTCGTAGTTAACTTGCCGCTCACTGAGTATACGTATCGATTCTTTGCCGGAGATGGCGCAGTCAATGGTAAGGCCGTAGGGTAACATCATGCCTTTGGCGACGTCAAGGTTGGTAGCCACGTCGTCTACCACCAGCACCCTTCCGTAGGGCATGGGATTCAAAAGACCTCTCCGCCGCTCACGCTTCTTTGCGGCAAAACGGAATTGGGCAAGGTTCTCCACCATCTCCCGGCCTATGGGCCTGGGATCGACAATGGTCTGCGGAATATGGACGGTAAAGATGCTGCCCTTGCCGTATTCGCTCTGCACTAAAATGTCGCCGCCCATAAGCTCTATCAGGTTTTTGCAGATTGAAAGCCCCAGGCCGGTGCCCTCAATATGGCGGTGACTCTTGGTATCCACCTGTTTGTACAGGGAAAAAAGTTTGCTTATGTCTTCTTCGCGTATGCCCATACCTGAGTCTTCCACCGAGCAGACCAGGACAAGTTTTTCCGGCTTGTCCAGAGGCGAGTATACTGCGGCGTTTTCGGCATTGTCAGAAGGCGCGCAGTGGATTCTCAAAACAACCTCGCCTTCTTTTGTATATTTAAAGGCGTTACTCAAAAGGTTATTGAAAATTTGCCTGAGCCTGAGTTCATCGCCAAAAAGTTTGAAGGGCAGATTTTCGTCGATATCAAGGCGGAGGGTGATAGGCTTGCTGCCTATGCGTACCATGTTGAGGTTGACCGTGTCGTTGATAAAACTGGGCGTTTGATATTCAACCGGAATCAATTCAAAATGACCGGATTCGATTTTTGAAATATCCAGCAGATCGTTAATAATGCTCAGGAGGTTCATTCCGGAATCGTGCATCTTTTCCAGATTGGCAATGGTTGCCGCAGGCAGTTTATTGTCCAGCTCAAGCTCGCCCAGGCCGATGATGGCGTTGAGGGGAGTGCGGATCTCATGCGAAACATTCGCCAGAAAATCGGCTTTTGCCCTGGAAGCGGCTTCGGCCTTGTTCTTTTCCATTTCATAGATGCGGTTCTGGTATTTGAGCAGAAGGCCGGTAAGCAGGCCCGACACTATAATTGCGTGGATAATATCCAGATATCTGACCCGATCATGCTTGAAGCTATCAACCGTGCCGGGATACAAATAGCCTATCAGATAACAGCCGCCCATTATGACTAATTGAATAACCAGCATGATGATGCACTCTTTCCCTTTAAGCAGGAAAAAGATCAATACAATGGAGAGCACAAAATAAGCCGCCATGCCGCCGTTGAGCCCGCCGGTGGGAAAAAATACCAGGGGGAAGAATAAGTCACAGACGGAGATCAACACAAGCCAGGTTCCCAGCCTGAAGCGCTTGAACTTGTTGCATAACAAAAGGGTTCCGGCGGTTGCTAAAGCCATGCCCGCTATAGCGAGCACGGCAACAAGGGAAACTTTCTCAATGATGCGGATAACAAGGGCAATGAGCTCTGTAAAAACGCCGAAGGTCAGCACCAGGTTAAAGACCCGGCCCTCAAGGGGAAGATCATCAGAAAAAAAGTGATGATCGATGAAATTACGGAAAGAGTTGGACATCAGGAAATATTTCCTTTGGCCGCTTCCGGCCAGCTATAAATACCGTTTGGCCGCTTTTTCCCGTACCTGGGCATATAATTCAATATGGGGCTTAGCGGTACTGTTGGCGATTTTTCCCAGGAGCACTTCTTCCACCTGGAAATACCCTACCTCGCTGGACATGAGCACATCAAGGCGTATGGGTTTTTCCTCCCCGGCGCCGATGCGGACTTCTTCGATTGAGTTGGCCGAATACTGGTGAATGTGTCCCGCCCTGGGTGCCTGATTGAGCGCTATGGGTATACGGGCGCGGCCCTTGGTCATGTCGCAGCCGTCGGCCACCTGAACAACGCCGGCTTCCAGGGAATTGACGGCACGGTTTCCCATGTGGCCGGAAATGCCTTCCAGCGCCAGGGTGCGGATCATCACCTGTTTGCGCATATCACCCGGATAGACCTGGGCCAAAAGCCTTTCTATGATGGGGTGGGCCAGATAGATGCTGTGGAATTCGTGATCCTGCCGGCCCATGCCCATGCCCAGGTCGTGCAGCATGGCCGCGAAAATCACCGCCGTCAGGCTGTCTTCAAAATCGCCGCATTCGTCTTTTTCCAGGCTGGTTTTAATTCCCGCCTGCTTTAATAAACTGAGCATGATCACCCCGTTCAGGGCCACAGTCCTCATGTGTACCGGCCCGTGATCGTTGTAACCCAGCCTGATAATGGAAACCGTATTGGCGTATTCCTGGGCAGCCTGAATTTCCCCGTCAGTTACCAGCAGTTTTACCCCCGCAAGGGCTTTCCCGGAAAGATGGCAGGCCGCTACCATTTCGGTCAATTTGTTGTCCAGCGAAAGTTCCTTGGGTGATCTCATTTTCCCCCTGTCTCCTGATATACAAATATACCCGATAATCGCCGATAATAATAGATATGAACAAAAGTTTTTTACCGGCCCCGGCTGTTCTTGCCGTGGTCATCTTTGGGTTTGTCTTTTTTTGGGCTCCGCTCCTTTATGCCCAGGACTTGGGCATAGACAGCGGGGATCTGCGTATCGAACAGCGAGTGGACGGCGGTTTTCATCTGTACATACGGAAGAAACCGGGAATCGGCTCGGTATTGCTCACCGAATCCACCAGAGACCCCAGCCTGCGTACCGAAAACTACGCATACCGCACCGCCGAGCGAAATGCCGTCAATGGTGATGAAATCCGTATTCTTGACGGCGTGCCCATTCCCCGGGAAAGCAGGGTCTATTCGCTTGTGGATTCTACCCCGGAAACCCACGGCGAACTGGGCTCGGCCTTTCACATTTACATCCCCTATATACTCTATTATGGCTACGAAGGCGGCCGCCACGGCGAGGTTTATATAACCGATGGAACCTACCTTAATGTTCGCGCTTTTGCCCTTCCCTACGCCGACTACCGGGGCGCTTTTAAAGACAACCCCTTTATCCTCAGGGTAAAACCCCAGGAGCCCCAGCCCGGCCCGCCTGAGGGAAACTACATGAAGGACGCGGTAGAAGCCTTTACTGAAATTTCCAGAGGAGGCCTGATTTACTCCACCGGCGCCGATGATCTGATTGAGCGGATACGGGACGTCCTTGTCGCGGAAGCTGGCAAAAACGTGGATATTGTCATCTGCCTGGACACTACCGGCAGTATGCGGGACGACATCGATCCGGTCCGCCGCAAACTGATTCCCATGCTGCAAGAAACCGTTGCCGAATTAGAGTCTTTCAGAATAGGTATGATGCTCTACAAGGATTACAACGAGGAGTATCTTACCAAGGCAGTTCCCTTTACCAGTGACTTCAGTCTCTTCCAGCGCAACCTCAACGCCATCAGAGTAGGCGGCGGTGGCGACATCCCCGAAGCGGTCCACGAAGCCCTCTATGATGGGGCAATTAAATTCCCCTGGGAATCAGAGTCAAAAATCATGATACTCATCGGCGACGCGCCGCCCCATCCCCGTCCCCGGGGCAAGATCACCAAGGAAATTATAGACAAGGAAGTTGAGGAGCGGGGCTTGAAGGTACAGGCGATACTTTTGCCCCAGTAGGGCGTTATATCAACAACCATCTGTAATCCTGTCTGTCAAGCGGCTCTGCACAGTATGGGGTTTTTAACGGGACTAACTTTACCAGCATGGGTAGCTTGCAGGTATCTTAAGCGTTACCTTTGTTTCACGGAGACACGCAAAGATAACAGGTACCAGTGCGTTGTATACTCTTCCCGGTTATGTGCTAATAGCGATCTTTTCGCCGCATGAAGCGCAGCGGAACATACGTTCTCCATTGGCAGGGGGGGCCAATCCCCCGGTGTCCACCCGGTAAGCCCTGCGCCGTACCAGTGCTGCGCCGCAGTGCGGGCAAAGGGTGTTGTTTTCTTCGGCCGCAATATTGCCTGTGTACACATAACGCAGTTTCTTTCTTGCCCGCTCCGCAGTACGCAGCAGAAAGGCAGGATCAGTGGGCGGCGCGTTCCAGTGGTAATCGGGATGGTATGCTGATAAATGCCACGGTATTTCCGCTAAGGCGGAAGCGCCGTTAAGGCCGGCGATAAAATCCGCACAGCGATCAAGTTCCTCGTCGGAATCATTAAGGCCGGGTACTACCAAAGTAGTAAGCTCGACATGAACCCCCGTTTTGTGCGCAAGAGCGATAAATTCAAGTACAGTTTCCATCGCGTCGTATGTCGATGCGCCATCGCTTGTTGATGCGCCGCCGCCCAGGACTTTGGAGTAAGTGGCGGCGGAAAAACATTTCAGGTCGATATTGGCCGCGTCGGTGAGGGCGAGAATTTCCCGGGCGGCTTCAATGTTCACACATCCGTTGGTTACCAGCACATTGGCAATACCGTGCCTGTGCGCCAGGGGCATACAGTCAAGGAGAAATTCGGCGTGAACCAGGGGCTCCGAATAGGTGTAGGCAATGGCCGAACAGCCGGATCCTGCATTGGTTTCGCGTAACACGGCGGATATTACATCGCCCGGCTGCAGCCATCTGCCTTCAATATCGGTGTTTTGAGAAATGCGCCAGTTCTGGCAGAAAGGACAACGCAGATTGCAGCCGGCGAAACCCAGGGAGAGAATTTCAGAACCGGGGCGAAAATGATACAGGGGCTTTTTCTCAATCGGGTCCATAGCCAGGGCGCTTGCGAAACCGTAAAACGGAATAATACCTTTACCATTTTTGTTGCCCCGCACTCCGCAGGCGCCGAAGTTTCCGCTTTTTATCAAACACCGGTGAGGGCAGAGACCGCAGCGGACTATACCTTCGGCTTCACCTGAGAAAAACAGGGGTCGCCTTTCTGTACCCATTTTAGAGGCCGGCCTGGGGCCGGTTCTGCAAGAAACGTTCCCGAATGTCCCGGGCTTTATTGGCGAACTGTACCGGATCATTTACCTCAAAAGGTTCCAGAATTACGCCGTGGGCGCCCCGGCGAATCCAGAGCTTTACCAGCGGCGCCACTTCTCCGGCTTCGGTTACCGCCTGGGGGATCTCCTCCACAAAAAGAACATCATCAAGTTTGAATTCCAGAACCGTCGGGCCAGAACCAAGGGGATCATTCACAAGGATGAGTTTGTTTTTTTCCGAGGGGTGCTGCCTGGGATAGCCGGTAAAAGGGATACCGTCCTTGACCTGCCCGCCTGCGTATTTGGTTATGCTGCTCAGGGGCAGCATTTCAAGAAAATTGGGAGTATTCATATTTATAGTATACCCTAAAAACCCTCTTGCGACACTACTGTTCAAATCCTACAATATAGAATAAATTATAGAATAAATTGCATTATCTGATACAAGCTTTGGAGGTTGGAAAAATGAGGTGGGGAACCCTGCTTATTCATAATGGGCATGAAAATGATCCTTCAAGCGGGGCACTGGGTGTGCCGCTGATTCAGACTTCTACGTTTGATCAGGGCGCTTATTATGCCGCCGTGTTAGCGGCGACCGCTTTAGAGACGACCGGGCCGGAAGAGACCAAGGTACCCCAGTTCGATTATGCCCGCTCGGGGAATCCCACCCGGCAGGCCCTGGAGGAGATCATCGCAAGCCTTGAAGGGGGAGCGCAGGGCTACGCCTTTGGCAGCGGCATTGCGGCGATTTCTTCGGCGCTGGGAATTTTTTCCGCCGGGGATCATATCATCGCCGCCGAGGATATCTACGGCGGCAGCTACCGTATGCTCAATACCTTCTATAAACGCTGGGGCCTGGAGTTGACCGCAGTGGATGCCAGCGAGCCGGAAGAGATACGCCGGGCGATCAAGCCAAACACCAAAGCGGTTTTTCTTGAGACTCCCTCGAATCCGCTGCTCAAGATCACGGATCTGAAAACCTGCATAGGTATTGCGAAGGAAGCGGGTTTGCTTACCATTGTGGACAATACATTTATGACGCCGTATTTTCAGCGGCCCATAGAATTGGGCGCGGACATTGTACTGCACTCGGCTACCAAATTTCTGGGCGGGCACAGCGATGTTCTTTCCGGGCTGGCCGTTACCGCAACCAGAGAGCTGGGAAAACGGATCTATGCGGTGCAGAACGGTTTTGGCGCGGTGCCGGGGCCCTGGGATGTGTGGCTGGTGATCCGGGGGATCAAGACCCTGAAGGTGCGCCTTGAAGCCCAGCAAAAGACGGCCCTGTTTTTGAGCCAACGGCTGCGGGAGCATCCGTCCATTGAAGCGGTCTATTATCCCGGTCTTGAGGATCATCCGCTAAAGGTAATTCATGATAGCCAGTCTTCCGGGGCGGGGGCGGTTTTTTCATTTAAGACAAAAATAACCGAACAGGCCCTCCGTTTCCTGGGCAAGGTGAAACTCGCCGCCGCTGCGGTAAGCCTTGGGGGAGTGGAGACCATCGCCTCCTATCCGGTGCGTATGAGCCACGCCTCAATACCCCCGGCGGAGCGGAAACGGCTGGGTATTACCGATACCCTGATTCGGATTTCACCCGGACTGGAAGATCCTGAAGATCTGCTTGAAGATTTTGAGCAGGCCTTAAGGCAATAATTGCACATAACAGATGGGGTTTTAAATGAGCGGTAATAATTATTCAATGGAAAGTCTCGTGGTGCACGGCGCTACTCCTTTTGATCCCGTCACCGGGGCGATCAGTATGCCGATTTATCAAAGTTCAGCTTTTCGCCACCCCGGCCTGGGCGAAAGTACCGGCTTTGACTACAGCAGGGTGGTTAATCCCACCAGAAGCGAGCTTGAAAAAACCCTGGCCCTGCTTGAGCACGGCAAATACGGCCTTGCCTTTGCAAGCGGCATGGGCGCCATTTCGGCAATAATCAAACTCTACAAGCCCGGCGATCATCTCATCGTTTCAGAGGACCTCTACGGCGGCACCTACCGGCTTTTCAACGATTATTACAAACCTTACGGTTATTCATTCTCATGGATCGACACCAGCGACTTCGGTTTAATCGAAAAAAATCTGCGGCCTGAAACAAAGGCCCTCTTTATCGAAACTCCTTCCAACCCCATGATGAAAGTGACGGACATACGCCGCTGCGCCGATCTGATACACAAGCAGGGTGGGCAGCTCATTGTGGACAATACTTTTCTTTCGCCCTGGTTTCAGAATCCGCTGGATCTCGGCGCGGATATGGCCCTTCACAGCGGAACCAAGTATCTGGCCGGGCACAACGATACCCTTTCGGGGTTCATCGTTCACTCTGATGACAAAACAGAAGAGACGCTGCGGAATATACAGAAAAGCGAAGGCGCCACTCTTGCGCCTTTTGATTCATGGCTGATGCTGCGGGGCATCAAAACCCTGGGCCTGCGCATGGAAAAGCACGAGCAAAACGCCGCCGAAATTGCCCAGTGGCTGCGGGGGCATGAAAAAGTGGAAAAAGTTTTCTATACCGGTTTTACCGATCATCCCCAGTATGGGCTTTCACGTTCCCAGACCAGGGGCAATGGCGGCATGATCTCCTTTTATCTTAAAGATGCCGGTGCTGTACCGGCGCTGCTCCGCAATTTGAAACTTGTCCTCTTTGCCGAAAGCCTGGGCGGAGTTGAATCATTGATGACCTTTCCCCTGGCCCAGACCCATCAGGCCATCCCGGAAGCGATGCGGCTTTCCGCCGGAGTCAATGACCGGCTTATGCGGCTCTCGGTTGGCATTGAAAATGCGAAAGATATTATCGCCGATATTGACGCAGCCTTAAAAGAGTCATGAAGGTAACGATCTATTTGTCTTCTATTTTAAATAGTTTTTTGATTAAACTGATAATTGCATTCAATATGCGGCGGAAAAAACCGGGATTTTGCAGCCGGTAAATTTTTCTGGTGGCATCCGCCACTTCTTCCATATTGAAATCCCGGCGTTGCACGTTTTCCTCTACTTCAAGTTCAAGCCGTTCAAGTTCGCCGGCACTTTCGGAAATAACCGCGTTGATGGTTCTCCAGCCCAGAGATTTTGCCGCCTCAAGCCGCCTGCCCCCTGCGATGAGCATATTTTTTTTGCTTATTACAATGGGGCTGATTTGCCCGTAACGTTTGAGACTCTCCGCAAGGGATTCAATATCCCCCATATCTTTGCGGATTCTTTTTTTTACAATGATGTCCTCAATAGGAATCTGCATGGCCTTTTCCTTTAATCCAACAGGGGATTCCAGGAAGGCAGTTCCAGCCCGTTATCCGGTTCATTCTCCGGTTCGTTATGCGTCACCGGGTCGGGCGGATCAGGGGGAACTTCAGGTTCAGTCCTGAATTCTGCCTCCTCGCTTGCAGGGGGCGCTGCAGGCGCAGGAGCGCTGTCATCCAAATACGGATTGGTATTGTTAAAAGACCAGGCGAGGGGGGGCTGTCCCTGATTCCTTGGATTGGTATTACGGTTTGCGGGTGTATTGGTTCGGCGGTTCCTGTTGCCCTGGTTGACCACCGGCTCATCCCGCAGTTCGGGAAGCAGATCCAGCGGCAGTATGGGCATCGAAAGGGAACCCAGAAGCACATCCTCGTCAATGCCCATCAAGTCGGCAGGCATAGTGCTTACCGGGCTTCTGTAACTTGAAGCGCTTCCGTGGATGTTGCAGTACTGGCTTGGCTGGGTTCCTTCCAGGAAGGGGAGGGTTACGTCCCCTTCGTTGCAGGCCGGTGTCTTGAGCAGTCCCGACTTGGCGCAGACCGTTACGTCAAAAATTCCCGTAGCGGGCCGGGCAAAATCCCTGCGGGGAAGGCCCTGGTGGATCTCCCGCATATACTCGCCCCAGACCGGGCCTGCCAGGGTAGAGCCGGTAAGCTCAACACCCAGGGAGTTGCCGGGCTTGTCAAAACCGAACCAAATTGCCGTGGTATAGTAGGGACTGTAGCCGACAGTCCAGGCGTCTGACCAGTTTTGGGGAGTTCCGGTCTTGCCCGCCATCGGCATTTTAAAGGATTTTCCATTAGCGTCTTTGTAGGTAAACTTGGAACCCCAGCCGGCGCCGTGCGCCAGGGTTCCCTCTTCTACGGTTTTTTCAAGTATCCTGGTCATAATGTAGGCGTTCTGGGCGCTGATCACCTGGGCGGTATTGCCTGCGCGGCGCTGCTGTAGCCGCAGATCCCGTTCAACATCCAGTACCACCCGGCCGTTCCGGTCTTCCACCGAGCGTATGGCAATGGGTTTCACATCACGTCCTTCGTTGCCAAAAACCGCGAAGGCCCTGGCCATGCGCAGCGGCGAAGCGGAAATAATACCCAGGCCCAGGGGATACACCCTGGGGAAAGTTCTGCGTATCTGCGCCGGGTCGGTAATGTCCAGCAGCGCCGAGGCCCGGTCAATAGCGGCGTCAAAGCCGATGGTGTCCAGCACCTTGAGGGACGGCACGTTCATTGAGTGGGCCAGCGCATCGTAGAGCAGTACCGATCCCTTCCACTCGCCTTTGAAGTTGAGCGGAATATAGGGAGTGCCGTCCTCGTTGTGGAACACTACCGGCACATCGTAGATCAGCGACGAGGCAGTAAGTTTTCGGCTGTCAATGGCTGCCGAGTAGTACAGGGGCTTGAACGAGGAGCCGGGCTGGATGGTGCCCTGGGTAGCCCGAATCAGTTGATTTGATTCGTCATATTTGGAACCGCCGATAATGGCGGTGATATAGCCGGTTTCGTTTTCGATGGAGATAAGGGCGCCTTCGACCAGATTCTGCTCGGTATTAACCTTGAGATTTGCAAAACTGGAATTGGTGATCACTTTAAGGTCCTGAACGCCAAAGACCAGCGCCGCCATGTCTACAATGGGATTAACTGTTTTCGTGTAACGCGAGAGGGCCTTCTGCTCATTCTGCGCCGCGGAAGTGGCGTGAATATCCCCCAGATCAAAATAGAGGGAAAGGAGTTCCACGATAGGAACATAAGTCCGCTCGGCCTGGGCGTTGCTCCTTCCCCGGGACTTGGCGTATTCACTGTTCGCCCTGGCAAGCCCCTCATTCATAAATTTCGCCGCCGCTTCCTGATGCCGCAGATCCAGGGTGGTCATCACCGTATAACCGTCCCGGTAATAATCCATAGAACCGTACATCAGACCGTCAAGCTCCCGGCGGACATATTCGCTGAACCAGGGTGCCTTATCTTCCCGATTATAATAAGCCGCCCGTGAAGCCCTGGTATAATCGAAATTGGCCCAGTATTCGCTAAAGGAAGCATCGGCCTCCTCTTTTGACGCATAACCGAACTCGACCATGCGTTCCAGCACAAAACGCTGGCGATTCATCGCCTCGTTAGGGTTATCCAGCGGATTGAACCGTGAAGGGCTGGAAAGCAGCACCGCCAGAATCGCCGCCTCCGCAATGGTCGCTTCTTTTGCGCTGTGCCCAAAGAAATATTTACTCGCCGCTTCTACCCCGTAGGTGCCGGGCCCCATGTTCATATAGTTAAGGTAAATTTCGAGGATCTCATTTTTCGTGTAACGCCTTTCCATCTGAAAGGCCCACCACAGCTCTTTGATCTTGCGGCGGTACGAGCGCTCCCCCCGGTTTGTATAAAGGGTGCCCGCTACCTGCTGGGTAATAGTGGAGCCCCCGCCCCAATTTTGGTGGAGCAGCTGGCCCACGGCCGCCCGGGCGATACTTCTGACGCTGAACCCCCGGTGGTTGTAAAAATCCGGATCTTCTCTGGACAGCACCGCGTGAATAAGATGCCGCGGCAGCTCGCTCAACGTAACCAGCTCCCGCTTTTCATCAGCGGAAAACTCGGTAATCAGGGTCCCGTTAATATCCACAACTTTAGTCGGCAGTGCCGGTGCGAATTCAATAAAATTTTCCTGATTCTTGATATTTGCGGTCTCCGCAAGCGAGAGCCCCAGGCCAATCCCTATTACCACCGCGAGAATTATGGTAAAGGCCGCGAGAATCTTAACAATTAACCCTGAAACCAGCGAAAATCCGCCATTTCTTCCCATATAATAAGCTTATTGAAGGGGGGGATAAAAGTCAAGACGAACGGCGCCATGTGGTATGGGTACCGGTTTCTGCTGTTCCCGGCTTCAACCGTTACCAGGAAGGGTCTCATTGACGCGGACAGGAAAACAAAAAAGCTCGCCTTTTTCGTTATGCGAATATTTTACAGGGAATAGAAATTTCAATTATAATATATCCTTTCTCATAACTATTCCGTCTTTTTTTGTACCATCGTCAGCATTAAAAAAGCCATGCAGAACTGTACACTCCTTAAAATTATTTTTCAAATATATTTTTCTGGCATATTTCCATTCTTCATTAAGAAGGAGAATACCACGATTTACCCTCGGATACTTTGACTTTATATTCTTTATTAACTCAAAAAATAATTCTTCTCCAAAACCTTGGTCTCTATATTCTGGTAAAATACCTATTGAAGAGATATATAGTTCATCACCTTCTAATTTAATTTGGTTTCTTATAGAATGACCCAATGTAAAAGTATTCTTGTCAATATTGGGAACATATTGCCATATTTCAGATGATACAGTTCCAATAAACTTCTTATCATTTTCCATAATAACAAATCCATCTGAAAATACTTCTATTCGCTCAATGTAGACTTTTTTTTCTTCTCTTGTATATTTATTGAAACATTTTTCTTCCAGTTTCATTATGTTTTCTATATCAGATAGATTCGCCGTCCTGAATACCTTCATTTTTTGTCACCGCCAGTAATTTCTACTAATAAATCAGCCCTTATTTTTATCAAAATACTATTATCTTCCAAAAAAATCGGCAATCCTTTTTTCTTGCGAAAAGTTATCCATTCGTAATATAATTTATAAACATCGATATAATAATCTTGACATGGAATAAGTTCAAGTTCCTGAATTCTTTCATTATTTATAAGGATAAAAAAATGAAATGCGAACAATAGATCAACCATAAACAACTTAATAATATTTCGTTTTATCAATAGATACATAACTTCAAAAAAAGTCATATAAGTGGCAATGTCAGAAATATCATCTTCGCTAAATGGATTGTTTTTCTTATCAGATCTTTCATATTTCTCAAGCTTAACGGTCATTTGATAAATATGTGGATTATCAACAAATTGTTTTCTGAGATTAAGTATAAATTCTCCTTCGTTTAATTTTTTTCCCTTTTGCATTTGCAACCATACCGCAAAAACGCCCACTACTGTTGTCAGTGTAGTTATAGTAGTTACAATCCAATTATCTTGTTTTATGTATACTACGGCGCTGAGACTTAATATAACAATAATAATAGTAAAGTAAAAAACAAAGTTTTTAAAACTATTATTTTTCATGGCTCTATCTCCTCTGGTATACATCCAGTATATGTGGATAAGAGAGGGGCGTCAATAAATTTAGCACGACGTAGGCCCAGAAAATGCGATAGGCTACGCAGTAAATGAAAAGAGGCCGGTTTGCACCGGCCCCATGCCCCTTGAGGCAATCGGAGATATAGTGATTTGGGAGGGGAACTATAAATCCGACATTTAAAATATCGGTACACAAAGGCATTTTCTTTAAAAAAATCGATATGAGAATTTTTGAGATTTACACAAAATCCCGGCTTACTCGCTTTCAAGCACGTTGATGTCCACTGCCAGGACTATGCGGTAGGTTTTGCCCCGCTGAATGTTCAGGGTTCTGATAATTGTGTAGTCGCCGACCTGGAATTTAGCCTCGTGCTGGCCCGGTTCTACCGGAATGGGTTCCCGGGGCCGTGAAACCAGCTCATTGTTCAGGAAAATGCGGGCATTTTCCGGGCCTTCAAAGATGATGAGCGGGGTGGGGTCCTGTAATTCTATGACAAGATCGAGAATTTTGGCGTGTTCAACCAGAAAACGGCGGCTTTCGTTGCGGTAATCGTCGGAAAGAATGACTAAATGGTGTTCCCCTTCCTTTAAAAGCTGCTCCTCGGCGAGGTTTTCGATCAAAACATCGTCGATAAGTACCGTAAAGGGCTTGCCCCGGAGCTGTTCGGGGTAGCGGGGGCTCAGTTTGACTGCCCCTTCGTCGCTGAGAATGGGCTTGGCGTTGAGCTGAAAAACCATAGTCTCCAGTTCTTCGCTCAGTCCCTTTATCACCGGCATGATCCTGAACAGGATGGGGAAGGAAGCGGGGCGGATGATGCCGGCGGGAACCGTCACATAAGGGGTGGTACGCAGGCCGTGGGCGGAGCGGAGGGGTATCTGGTAAATCATCTGGAGTTTGCCGGGCAGGGGCTCAAAGGCAATGCGGCGGCCGTCCAGATCGGCAATTCCGGCGGTGCTTTGGCGGCTGAGTTCGGCGTAGACCACCATTGCCAGGCTGCCCCGGTAGGGGAGCCAGCGCTGGGGTGCTGAAAGTTCCAGTTCTATGCCCCGGAAAAACCGGGTTTCGGCGCCCAGGGTGATAAATGCCGAATTGTTGATACCCAGGGTGATGGAGCTGCCCGCAGGGTTGTCCACGGACACTTCCACGGTGCCTGCCACCAGTGCACGGAAAGATTCCGCACCTGCCTGAAAATTGAGGAAAAGCAGGCATAATGTTATCATACATCGGGACTTCAACATTTTAATCCTGGAACAAAAATTTCCCCGGATCCCTGGCCCTGCCGTTCTGCCGCAGCTCAAAATGAAGATGCGGCCCGGTGGACTGCCCGGTGGATCCTACTCTACCTATAAGACTACTGGATTGGACAGAGGATCGCAAGGTGGTTTCTATCATTTGTAAGTGACCGTACAGGCTCGCCCAGTTTTCCCCATGTTTGATGATAAGATAAATGCCGTAAATGGGATCTTCGCCAATCTCCGTAACAACCCCCTCGCCGGCGGCAAAGACCTGGGTTCCCGCTGGCGCCGCCAGATCCAGTCCCTGATGCAGCCCCACAGTACCGGTTACGGGATTCTGCCTGATGCCGAAGCGGCTGGTCAGGCGGTAGGAACGCAGGGGGAAACGAAAGCCGGTATTCAGAAAAAAGGCCCGTTCGGTGGGGCTAAAATCGGCGCCGGGGTAAAAGTGAAAGGTTCCGCCCGGTTCCCCTATACTCAGTTCAACCGCTTCCGTATCCCTGTTGATCCGGGCAGCGCCCAGGAGTTTTTCCAGATCCGAGTTAAGCCCGGCAGGGATAAAAAGGCCGGGGCTTGAGGGCAGGAGCAGGGGCCTTCCGGCTTCCAGCATGACCGGATGGCTCAGCCGGTTAAGGCTTGCCAGGGCGGAGTAGGGTATATTGCAGCGGGCGGACAGGAAGAAAATGTCCTCGCCTTCCTGCGGGACATATTGATAAATAGTGAGGGATTCTGCAAAGTCCAGAGGACTTTCGCGGGGCCGTTCCCTTCTTCCGCCGGGGGGAATAAAAAGCCGCCGCCGGTTGTTTTCCACATCGGCAATGTACTGTCTGAAGCCCGTATCCCCCACGTCCAGGCGCGTTATCACAGGAAAACCACCGACCGCAACGCCGGAGCTTTGCGCCGCCCCGCGGAAAGGGAGCGACAGTATCAAAAAAAAGGCAAGGGTTGCGCCCTTGCCTGATCTTTTCCCGGACAATTCCTACTCAGCCGCAATAGCTTCGGTGGGGCAGACTCCGGCGCAGGCGCCGCAATCCTGACACTTGGCGGGATCAATCCAGCGTTTGCTGTCTTTTTCGGAAATTGCCTCCACCGGACATTCACTGTCGCAGGAACCGCAATTTACGCAAGCGTCACTGATCTTATAAGCCATATTGTACCTCTCTCTATATTAGGATGCTTCAAGAATAGCATAGGTATTGTCAAAAAGCAAGGTAAGGAACAAAGAATCAACCACAAAGTTTATCATGGACGGAACACCTGCCTGAGGGGGATTTCTATCCGTACCATTGTGCCTTCGCCGGGGGCGGTGAGGAAAGAGAGGGTGCCGCCGAGAATGGCGGTGCGCTCGTACATACCACGGATGCCCAGACCCGTTTCCCAGCCCTGCGGTGAGGGTGGTTTTTCAAAACCCCGGCCATCGTCGGATACACAGATAAGCAGAGTCCGGGGGGGGGCGTCATGCGAAGCGGTTTTTAGTGAGGCGTTTCTCAGAACAACAACGGCTTCGCTGGCATGGGCGTGTTTCCCGATATTGGCTAGTGTACTCGGTACAGCAAAATTACGATAACAAAAGTATCGCCCGGAAACTCACTCTGGGGCTGCGTACTATCGAAAATTATATTACCCGCATCTACGACAAAACCGGCGCAGCCACCCGCAGCGAGCTGGTCAAATTATAACAAAGGAATGGCAGCGGTACACGGTATGAGAACGCAACATTTTGATAAATGATATTATTGTCAGAATTAAAGACTTAATAGCGTAGGCGATGACTGTGAAAAAATAATCCTCTTTTCCATCTAAAGAGTGGAAAAGTTGACCACATAGACAAAAGTCCACAAACATGAAGAAGAAAAACCGCCAAGGCGACTAAGGCGACGAAGGAAGATAAAGAAAGGAAGATGAAGCCAAGTCCCAAGGTCTTCCCCTTTGCGCGCCTTCGGCGCCTTGGAGGTTAAAAATTCTTCCTTTTTGTGGTTGGTTGATTTTTTGCAGATTTCCTCAAAAACACTCAAGCGCCACGCATCTACGCGCCATATATAGGGTATGAAATTACCTTTTTCAAAGCCCTGGCTAATTCCCAGGGACATCAAACGCCAGGCGCGGGAAAACGCCGCCCAAGGCAAGATCCTCAACATCATGAATGATACGGTTTTCAAATATGATGGAGGAGGACGAACACGACAAACTGAACGAGGTGATGGAAATTATCTTTTATGAGATGCCGAAGCTTGAACAAAAAGTACAGGCGTATCTTGCAGGGAAAAACGACTTGCAATGGCAAAAACTTGCAGCGGGAAGAAAAATGGTGTATATATATGAAGTACCGGCACGAAGCGCACGCGCAGGGGCTGATAGCGGAACTGTGCCGGGAGGAGGGAATCATGCGGGCAGAACGGGCATTAACCAAAGTGAGCCGTGACTACGAGAAGTGGGCTCGCACCTTATACCGTGAAAAAGCCGAAATGGATTACCGCTCGGGGATGTATACTGCCCGGAGAGGGGCATAGCCGAGGGTGAAGCCAAGGGCAAGATTGTAGGAATAGCCGAGGGCGAGGCCAAGGAAAAACTTGCTATTGCACGTAAACTGAAAGCCAGAGGACGGTCTCTTGAGGAAATTATCGAAGATACCGGTCTGGCCCCGGAAATAGTCGAAAAATTGTAAAACGTTCCTCCGATACCCCAAAAAGCGGCTCTTACATTGAGTAAGCGCCTACGGTATCAGGCACCAAATGTAAAAAGCATTAGTCCTCGAACCAGCTGACATTTACCCCTGATTCGCTCCCTCAAACACCATGCCATTGTCCCTGCACGCATACTGGGCGGCTCTAAAGCCGGACAGCAGGGCTACGGGTAGTCCGCCGGGGGCTATGGTTCTGAAGCCCGCAAAGTACAGGTTTTTTATTTCCCTGGAAATGGGGGCGGGCATAACATATCTGTCGCCTTTGTCCAGAACGGTCATCCATGCGCCCCGGTAGGATCCGGTGTACCGCTCGTAGGTAAGGGGTGTAGCTATGTCTATCACTTCGATTTTACCTTTGAGCCGGGGAAGGGATTTTTCGATAAGCCGCGTTAGTTCATCGGCGAGGATTTTTTTCTGCTCGTCGTAGCTTCCGTTTTGCCGGTGCGCCTTCCAGAAATCGTAACTGTCGCCGGTTAACAATGTTGTGAGGGTAGTGCATCCGGCAGGCGCGTATTCGGGATGTGATGCGTAATTATTAAATCCAGGGGAATCATACAGTATGCCGCCGGCGCTTATGTTTTCGTTTATTGCAAACGAATAGGGCATATCCGAAAGATCCGCTTTGACGCCTATTCCCGCAAAGGTACATTGTATCGGTTTTGCGTGCTTTAAGTTCCGCAGCCACTTGTCCTCGGGCGGCTGGTCAAAGAGACTCTGGGCTGCAATCGTATCCTGGGTAACGATTACCCCGTCATACAGGATTTTTTCGCCGTTTATCTCTACGCCTTTTGCGTGTCCGTTTTCAACTATTACTTTGCCGGCCTTTGTGTTGAATATAATTTTGCCGCCCAGGGTTTTAATTTTGTTTTCCATACGCTTTGCCAGCGCGGAAGATCCCCCGTCGGGGAAAACCCCGCTATCCATAAAAGTGGCCATAGTCATTAAAAGCGCAAGGCAGCCGTATTCACTGTTCACGATAAATTCACCCAGGGCTTTTCTGATACCGGGATGTTTAAAGGCTGCGGCATATTCGGTTGCCGAAAATTTTGAAAAGCGCCTCAGCTTGAACAGGCACGGCAGCATTTTTAACAGCATCGACACTTTCGGCCTGTTCATCTTTTTTGTCTTTAAGCCCCATATATCCATGATGGGAACCTGCAAATACAGCAGCGCATGTACATCGTTATAAAGAGTATTTATCGCTTTTTTGTCCTCAGGAGAAATTTCCAGAAAGTGAGCTTTCAATTTTTTTAAATCCCGGTACAGGCGGACTTCGGCGCCTTCATGCTCATAGACAAAATACGGATCATTGCGCCAGGTTTTTACCCCTTCCGCCAGAATATCTGTATCCCGCCACAGTTTGTACAGCGAAGAAGATTCGCCTGAGTCGCTCAGCCAATGCACGGATCCCTCGAATGTATAACCGCCACGTTTCCAGCTTGTACAAGCGCCGCCGCTTATGGTGTGTTTTTCGTATACCGTTACGCTAAACCCGCTTTTAAGGCAGTAAATTGCCGCTGTCATGCCCGAAACGCCTGCGCCTATTATGGCAATTTTTTTCACCTTGTCTCCTGCTTAATGGCTGACGTTAATTTTTATCCTGAATTGTTGCTATCTCGTTCATGGCTGATTCAAGCTCTCTGGTTTTTTCCATCATGGATTGATAATTGGTTTTTACTTCCACCGATAGCTGCCTGAGGGAGGCAAGAGCAATAGTAACCTCCCGGCTTCCTGAGGACAGCTCCCCCAGGCTATTGATAAGTTCTGTTATGGTATTGGCAACATCGTTTATCTCACCGGACATCTGGTTCATAAGGGTATCGGTTTCTGAAGAACAACCGGAAGTCGCCCTGATGCCTTCTACAATGCTTGAAAGGGTATGGGCTATGCTCTGGGAATTTTGCCGGGTTGTTTCGGAAAGACGGCGGATTTCATCGGCCACGACCGAAAAGCCCCTGCCCGCATCCCCGGCGTGGGCCGCTTCTATGGATGCGTTCATGGAAAGCAGGTTGGTGTTGGCGGCAATGCCGCTGATGACTTTGATTGCGGAAGAAACTCCTTCCACGCCCTGGGAAATGCTTTCTACCGCTTTAATGGTTTCCTGCATGGATTCCTGGCCCCGTCCCGCGTTGCTAACCAGGGTCTGAATGGATTCCCGTTTCTTTTGGGCAACCGAGGATGTGTTACCGATGGTCGCCATCATCTGTTCGATAGATGCGGAAGATTCCTCAATGGCGGAGGCCTGATGCATGATTTGATTATTCAGACTGTCTACCAGCTCGTTAATATCTTTCATAAACGACAGGGATTTTTCGATCTGGACGTTCAGTTCCCGGTTCAGGGTGTTGATGGTTTCCCGGTCTTCCTTGATTAGGCTGAGATTGTAGTGATGGCAGTTTTCCGGCCTGTTGAGACCGTTGAAAACTGCCAGGGCCATACTGCGGCAGCTTCCGTAGCCGCAGGTATTGCAGTCATATATATCCTCTTCGCTGAATTTCCGGAGACTTTTGTATACCTCTTTAAGCTGTGTGGTATCCGGTTCCTTGAGGGTATAGTTTCCCGCGAGATTTTTGTAGGAACGATTATACAGCCCCGGTTTCCAGTATTTCGACAGGACCTTGGCGACCTTCTTCCGGTTCTTCTCTGTGGATTTGCCGCCATAGTGTTTTTCAACTTCGGCCCTGCGCTTCCAGATGGGGGCTTCCAGCGTATCCATGGGCATTTCACCGTTGCAGGTACCGGTTCCTCCGTTACAGCCCTTTTCGCAGTTCAGGCAGTCCACCAGGAGGGGCAGGTTCCCATCCTTTCCTCTGCCTGCGGTGATCGTTTTTGCCACATCGATCAGATACGGATAAATGGTATGTACCCCTTCAATCTTCCGCGTTATCCTGCCTATGCCGGGGTTATCCCGCTCCGCAGTGATAAGAAGCCCCCCAGGCATGGAAAAAGTTATTGCCCGCTCCGCCGGAGGGTTCTCGTATTCCTCTGCCCTGCAAGCGGCCAGGTTAACCCTTTGCCGTTCCAGATAATCGCGTAACAGAGCAAAGGTAACATTGTAATCCCCCAGGCCGGTTTCCTCAAATTCGCGTTTTTTGGCAATACAGGGAGACAGGACAGCTACCTTGTGGTTCCGGTACTGCGGATAATATTCCCGTATCATTTTGAGAGTATGAAGCATGGGGCTGTCCGCCGGAGCCAAATGGGGAAGGAGTTCGGGGTGATAGATTTCGATAAAACTGACAATGGCGGGGCAGGGCTGGGAAATGCAGAAATTCGGGTGCGCGTCCTTGATGTAACGCAAATATGAATAGACAGTAAGCTCGGCGCCAAAGCTGACATCAAAAACAGCTTCCACTCCCCGGGATTTAAGATACCCGTTCAGATTGAGATACTGCCCGGGAAAATGGGAGGCAACCGCAGGCGCGGCAATGGCGATTATCTTTTCCCGCTTTTCAAGGGCGGTAAAAAAATGTTCCGAATCATCCACAATAAGCCGGGCGTGATGGGTACAGGCGTGTATACAGCTTCCGCAGCCTATACACATGTCGTGATTTATCACAACCTTTTCCCCCGCGCCGTTATTACAATACTTGACCGGACATGCCGCTATACAGGCATGGCAATTAACGCACTTGTTTTCATCAACTGAAATAACCGCGTGTAATGACTCTTTTCCCATAACATGGCCCCTTTCTTAGCCGTGAAATACTAACATCGTGTTTTAGTACTGTCAATAGCCCCTTGTATTTTTTGTCAATCAGGCATAAAATACGCCATGCTTGTTGTTGGTATTATCTTTGGGCTTGTTATTCTGGCCGCTATGGTTTATTTGGCGATCTCAAAAAAATCGACACCTATGATACGGCTTGCCTCCCTTATCGCCCTGGGAGTTATGATAACCACGGTGATAATTTGTCTTTTTTTGATCTTTTTTGGCACAGCCGCCCCGGTGGATGAATCGATAGTGATAGTGTCGGATCCGGTAAATGCGGCGTCCAGGGCAGGCGGGAATTTTCTGGTGCTGCTGCTTTTTGTGCTCTTTCTGGTAGGGCTCTTTGTAACGGTTCTGGTGATTTCCCTGAAGGAGCAGCGCAAGAGCGCCATAAATGCGGTAAAGCAGAAAACCGCGAGTTTGTTTATTGACGAAGAACCTTTGTAAAGCTATTGGCCGATTTCCTGTATCGCCTTTTCTTCTTCGCTATACTACGCAAACGACTTTTTGATGTTTACGATAGAGACAGGAAGCTTAATACTGTTAGACTGGAAGAACATAAGGCGCTATTTCTGGAATACGTCAATGATAAATAATATAAGAATTAAAGACTGCCCACAGAAGCTTAAGGGGTGGATCGAGTAATCAGGGAGCATATTGTGGACATTACGCCGTTTGTCAAAATTATTGAAAAACAAAAACTGAACTGTGAAGGTGTAGTGGTTTTTCAGCACCGAGAGAAAATAGCGGAATACCGCTGGATACCTGAGACGCCGAAGAGCTGCTATTCGGTGAGCAAGAGTTTTACTTCCATTGCCATTGGTATGGCGCTGGAGCAGGGGAAGCTCTCTCTGGGGGATCGTGTATTGGATGCCTTTCCCGGTGTTATCCGCCAACCGGGGGAGCGGCTGGTCTCGCTTGCGCTGGAGCATCTGCTTACCATGACCAGAGGGTACGGAGGATTTTCCCGGCCTGCCACAGTTGTCGAGGCGCTGGAACAGGAACTCAAGTATGAGCCGGGAAGCCGCTTTGTGTACGACAACGGTTCTACCTTGCTTGCTTCCGCCATGTTTACCCAGGCCCTGGGGAAAACCGTCCGGGATTTTCTGGTAGATGCCCTGTTCCGTCCCCTGGGGATACCTGATCCTGAGTGGGCGGAAAGCGCCGACGGTCATACGATGGGTGCTACCGGCTTGCTGCTTTCAACATCAAGCCTTGCTCTGTTCGGCCAGCTTCTCCTGCAGCGGGGGCAATGGAATGGCAGGCAGCTTGTCCCGCCGCTCTGGATTGACTGCGCGAGCCGCTCCCATGTAAGCACCAGTGATTCCCGGCACGCGGACTGCGACCTGGGTTATGGTTACGGTTTCTGGCCCTGCCGCCACGGCGCTTATCGGGCCGACGGCAAAGACGGCCAGTTCGTGGTGGTTCTGCCCCGGCAGGATGCGGTAGTGGCAATCAACTCAAATGAAAAGAAACATTACCCCGTCCTCTACGCGGTGTGGGACGCAATTCTGCCGGCGCTGTAGAAAATGGAGACATTGAATAATTTAGGTCTTGTAAAAATTTCCATATTCGGCTAATATACTATTGAAAGGAGATAGATCTCCTTATATGGAAAAATGGAACACTCTATCCAATCGAAATTAAGAAACATGCAAACCCTCAGGTCCAGGATATTACCGCCTTTAGCGCCATTGAAAAAATCCAGGACTGTAAGCGGGGAACCGGAGGGGTCATCTGTATGTACGAAGATTTGCTTCCCCTCAAGGGCTCGGACCGGATAATTCCGCTTGGGTTTATTTAGTTGCCGTTAATTTGACCCTGCGCACACTTGCTTCCTTCAATAAAAATGATTATTCTTACATTAGAAATTTTTAGTAAAAATGTTCAATATTTTGGAGGATAAAATGAAAAAATCTCTCTTGACGGCTCTCACTATGTTATTGGTTGCCGCTCTGTTTGTTGGCTGCGGCAAAAAAAACACTACCCCGGGGGTGTATCTCCTCAATTTTAAAGCTGAAATTGACACCCAGTGGAATGAAGTGGCAGCCCAGTTCACCCAGGAGACGGGCATTCCCATGAAGGTGGTGACGGCGGCCAGCGGCACCTATGAACAGACCCTGCGTTCCGAAATATCAAAATCGGCGCCCCCCACCCTGTTCAATATCAACGGCCCGGTAGGTTACCTCACCTGGAAGAGCTACTGCGCGGATCTCAAGAATACTTCGGTCTATGGCTGGCTTTTGGACAAGAGCATGGCGGTTACCGAAGGCGGCGGGGTTTATGGTATTCCCTACGCGGTGGAAACCTACGGCATACTTTACAACGACGCCATTATGCGCAAATACTTCGCCCTGTCCAACCGGGCGGTGAAAAATATCAGCGACACCAGGGGCATCAATAACTTTGCCACGCTGAAAGCGGTGGTGGAGGACATGGGCACCCTCAAAGCTCAGTTGGGAATAGAGGGAGTTTTTGCTTCCACCAGTTTCAGCCCCGGCGAAGACTGGAGATGGCAGACCCACCTTGCCAATCTTCCCATCTACTACGAGTACAAAGCCAAAGGTGTGGGCGACCTGACAAAGATTGATTTGACTTACGGGCCAAACTTCAAAAATATTTTTGACCTCTACATCAACAATTCCATTACCGACCGGAAACTGGTCGGCCGCACGACTGTGGGCGACTCCATGAATGAATTTGCTCTTGGTAAAGTGGCGATGGTGCAGAACGGAAACTGGGCATGGACTCAGATATCAGAGGAGAAGGGCAATGTTGTAAAGTCTGAGGACATCAAGTTCCTGCCCATTTACTCAGGCGTTGCGGGAGAGGAAAGCCAGGGCCTGTGCACCGGTACCGAGAACTTTATCTGCGTGAACGGCAGGGCGCCGCAGGCCAATCAGGACGCCGCGATTAAACTGCTGGAATGGCTGTTCAATACCCCCACCGGCAAAAAAAACGTGCTGGAGAAGCTGGGCTTTGTGGCGCCTTTCAGCACTTTCGGTCCCACCGAGCGCCCGGACAATCCCCTGGTAAAGGAAATGTTCTACTATTTGGATAACCCGGCGATTAATTCGGTATCCTGGAATTTCCCCACCTTCCCCAGCCAGGAATTCAAAAACGAGCTTGGCGCGGCCATGAGCAGTTACGCCGTAGGCAGCAGCAACTGGGACCAGGTCAGTAAAACCTTTATCGACAAATGGGCCGAGGAGAAAGCGGCGATTCAGTAAAAAGTACGAAGAAGAAGGCGGGGTGCGACAACTCCGTCTTTCTTTTGTTATGGAGGCAGTTCCAAAATGTCAGATTTTGGAACTGCAACCTATAAAAATATTGATGAGATATTATTAAAAGGAGCTGGTTATGGAAAAATCATTGAAAAAGTATTTTCTGTTTTTTCTCGGTCCTACCCTGATAGCTTTTACCATCGCTTTTATTATTCCCTTTCTGATGGGCATTTTTCTTTCATTTGCCCGCTTTACTACCATGGCTGACATACATTGGGCGGGGTTTAGCAACTATGTGCGGGCATTTTCCAACCGTGATTTTCTTAATGCCCTGGGATTTTCCGCCTTGTTTACTGTGGTGTCGGTGATTATCATCAATGTGGTTGCGTTCTTTCTGGCCCTGCTCTTGACCAAGGGCTATAGGGGAACCAACGTATTCCGTACCATGATCTTTATGCCTAACCTTATCGGCGGTATTGTGCTTGGGTATATCTGGCAGTTTATCATCAACGGTTTTTTGAGTCTTTTCGGCGTTACCATAACGGTGGATCCCAAGTACGGCTTTTGGGGACTCGTTGTACTTACCAATTGGCAGTTTATCGGCTATATGATGATCATTTTTATCGCGGGGATTCAGAATATTCCCAACGATGTACTTGAAGCCGCCAAAATTGACGGCGCGGGTCCCTTCATGGTTTTGAGGAAGATCACCGTACCATTGGTAATGCCATCAATCACTATCACTCTGTTTATGACTATTACCAATTCCTTTAAAACCTTTGACCAGAACCTTGCGTTGACCGCAGGCGGGCCCGGCAAGAGTACCGCAATGGTCGCTCTGGATATTTACAATACCTTCTACAGCCGTACCGGCTGGGAGGGAGTAGGGCAGGCCAAGGCTATGATGTTCTTCATCCTGGTAGTGATTATTTCACTGGTGCAGCTTTCAATTACACGGCGCAGGGAGGTGACCAATTGAGAGACATTAATAGCAGTAAATACAGTGTGGGCAATATTGTCACCGTGTTTTGTCTTTTTGTTATTGCCCTGCTTTTTATAACGCCAATTCTTTTGGTGCTCCTCAATTCCTTTAAGGGAAAGCTTTTCATACTCAACAACCCCTTTGCCTTTCCCAATGCCGAATCTTTTACCGGCTTTGCCAATTATACCAGCGGAATCGCAGCTACCGGCTTTTTCCGTGCCTTTGGCTGGTCCCTGTTTATCACCGTATTTTCGGTAGCCGCCATTGTGCTTTTCTCCGCAATGACCGCCTGGTACATTACCCGCAGTAACCTGCTCTTCTGCAAGGGGCTATACTTTATTTTTGTATTTGCCATGATCGTCCCTTTTCAGATGGTAATGTTCCCGTTGGCAAAGGTGGCGAATGTCTTGCATCTGGACAACCCTGTAGGCATTTTGCTTATCTACCTCGGCTTCGGTTCTGCCCTGTCGGTGTTTCTTTTTAGCGGCTTTGTCAAATCGGTGCCTCTGGCGGTGGAAGAAGCGGCGGTAATCGACGGCTGTACGCCGATTACGGCTTTCTTTGCGGTCATACTCCCCATGCTCATGCCCATAGCGATCACCGTGGCTATTCTCAATACCATGTGGATATGGAACGACTTCCTTTTGCCCTTCCTGATCATCGGTTCCGAGTACCGGACCATTCCGGTAGCGGTGCAGTACCTCCGGGGCGGTTACGGCTCCATTGACTGGGGTTATATGATGGCGGTGATCATCATGGCGGTTATCCCGATTATTGCGTTCTACTTTGCGTGTCAGCGGTATATTATTGAGGGAGTTACCGCAGGGTCGGTTAAAGGTTAAGCGGGGGGAATAGTATGACAGGAGAACGGGCGGCAGGGATACTTTTGGCGGTGAGCAGTTTGCCTTCGCCTTATGGCATTGGCTCCTTTGGGGAGACGGCCAGGGAGTGGCTGCGATTTCTCAAGGCGGCAGGTCAACGGCATTGGCAGATCCTGCCCCTGGGGCCCACCGGCTGGGGGGACAGCCCTTACCAGAGTTTTTCCGCTTTTGCCATTTCTCCTTATTATATCGATCTTGATATACTGATAGGCCAGGGGCTGCTAAGCGCTGAAGAAGTGGAGACGGTGCGCTGGGGCAGGCGGGCGGATCGTACCGACTACGCCGCCCTGTACCGCCGCCGGGAGCCCCTGCTCCGGGCTGCCTGCGCCCGCTTTACACCCGACGCCGCCTTTAATGAATTTTGTTCGCGTAACACATTCTGGCTTGATGATTACAGTCTCTTTATGGCGATCAAGAAAAAGAAGAAGGGACATTCCTGGCTTGAGTGGGATGACAAACTCAAGCTGCGCAATCCCGCTTCGTTACGCGCCATAAAGAAACGCCTTGCCGGTGATATTTTCTATCATTCTTTTGTGCAGTTTATGGCCCATACACAGTGGATGGCGGTAAAGAATTATGCCCGGGAGTTGGGAATTTCCATAATTGGTGATATGCCGATTTATGTGGCGGCTGACAGCGCCGACACCTGGGCAAACAGCGAGCTTTTTTTGCTGGACGAAGCGAGAAAACCGCTTAAAGTGGCGGGTTGTCCCCCTGATCCCTTTTCCGCCTCAGGCCAGCTCTGGGGCAACCCCCTGTACCACTGGGATGTAATTGCCCAAACCGGCTTTGCCTGGTGGCTCTCCCGGCTGCGCCTGAGTCTGGAGCTTTTCGATGTGGTGCGTATCGATCACTTCCGGGGTTTTGAGAGCTATTACTCGATTGACGCATCCGCACATGACGCCAGCGGCGGCGAATGGGTAAAGGGGCCGGGTCTCGCTTTTATTGAAGCGGTAAACCGTGAACTGCCCGATGCGGCAATTATTGCCGAAGACCTGGGTTACCTGACGCCTGAGGTCAGGGCTTTGCTCAAGGCATCGGGCTATCCGGGTATGAAGATTTTACAGTTCGCTTTTGATTCCCGCGAGGCCAGCGATTATATGCCCTATACCTATGGGCGCAACTGCGTGGTCTACACCGGCACTCATGATAATTCCACTTCTGTCGGTTGGTTTAAATCGGCCCGTCCCGAAGACGTGAACATGGCGCTGGAATTTTTTGGTATAAAGAATACCCATAAAGGCAACTGGGCCTTTATCCGCTGCGCCCTTGCCAGCGTAGCCGATACGGCAATTATCCCCATGCAGGATTACCTTGATTTGGACGACCGCGCCAGGATGAACGCACCCTCAACCCTGGGGGGCAGCAACTGGTGCTGGCGTATGCTGCATGGCGCGGCAAGTCCTGAACTGGCGGAGCGGATACGCGGTCTTACCGGCATACACGGGCGCGTTACGCGCACTTAGGGTCATATTCAGTCCCGGAACTTTACTCCCTCTTCGGGGCTCATGCTGTCAATAATTGCCAGTGACTCAAGGCGTATGTTTTGTTCCCGCAGCCGCTTGCCGCCGTTCTGGAAACCTTTCTCGATAACTACGCCTGCCCCCGCCAGTTGGGCGTCTGCTGTTTGGATCAGGGCTACCAGCCCCTCCAGGGCGCAGCCGTTGGCGAGGAAGTCGTCTATAAGCAGCACCGAATCGCCCTTATTCAAAAAAGTCCTGGGCACGGTAATGGTATAATCAATGCCGTGGGTGTAAGACGTTACCTCTGCGCTATACAGATTGTCGCCAATGTTCTTTGCCCTGAATTTGCGGGCAAAAACCACCGGCGCCTTGAAATACTGGGCCGTAACGCAGGCAATGCCAATGCCGGAAGCCTCGATTGTAAGGATTTTATTGATATGGGCATCTGAAAAGCGCCGGTGAAATTCCATGCCGATCTCGTTGTAGAGCTCTATATCGGCCTGCTGGTTAAGGAAGCTGCCTACATTGAGGATGTGGCCGGGCATTACCCTGCCTTCAGTTCTGATTCGGTCTTTAAGAATTTGCATGCACAAGCCGTCTCCGGCGGCGTTGATATTGAAGAATATAGACAACAGGGCTCCCGGTCGGGCAACCCGGATTCGAACCGGGGACCCCAAGTCCCCCAGACTTGTACGCTAACCAACTGCGCTATTGCCCGACCGGAAGTCCTGTCATCTCAAGTTGAAAACATAGCATGAAGGGCGCGGTGTTGTCAATTACATCTTCAACACCGATTTGTCGTAATCCGCAGGCGGCGTATAGCCCAGCAGTTGGATACAGGTGGCGGCAATTGAACTAATCCCCAAGTCTTCGTTCAGGCTGCCCTCGTTCGGCTCATGGGGATACTCGCCCTTATGCTCAGGATCGTAGACAATGCAGGGCACCGGGTTAAGGCTGTGGCTGGTCTTGGCTTTGGGCGTACCGTCGGCTTTGCGGGAAACCGCGCCGGTTTTTTTGTCGTGCTCGAACATATCGTCGCTGTTGCCGTGGTCGGCAGTGATAACCATCACCGCGCCGGCTTCATTTACCGCTTTGGCAAGGCGGCCCAGCTGGATGTCCATTCCTTCCATTGAACAGACCACGGCCTGATAAATGCCGGTGTGGCCCACCATATCGCCGTTGGGGTAGTTGAGACGGATAAAATCGTACTTGCCCGAACCGACTGCTTCTATAACCTGATCGGTAATCTCCGCACATTTCATCCAGGGACGCTGCTCAAAGGGAATTACATCGCTCTTGATTTCAATAAAGTCTTCCAGCTTGTCGTCGAATTTACCGGTGCGGTTGCCGTTGAAAAAGTAGGTAACGTGTCCGTACTTTTGAGTCTCTGAAATGGCGAGGGTACGCACGCCGCTTGCCGCCAGGTACTCGCCCATAGTGCGGTCTATCGAGGGGGGGCTTACCAGGTAGCGGCGGGGGACGTGCAAATCGCCATCGTATTCCATCATCCCCGCATAGCAGACTTTGGGCCGCCGCTTGCGGTCGAATTTGTCAAACCCGCCTCCTTCGGAAGGCGAGTCTTCCTCAAAAGCGGCGGTAATTTCCAGCGCCCGGTCTCCCCGGAAGTTGAAGTACACTACCGAGTCCCCGTCTTCGATTGTGCCAATGGGCTTGCCGCCCTCGGCTATTACAAATTCCTTTAAATCCTGATCGATGATGCCGGGTATCTCCTTGCGGTAGGTTTCCACTGCTTCCCTGGCGCTGGCGAACTGACGGGCCGTGCCCAGCACATGGGTTTGCCAGCCCCGGTCAACCATTGACCAGTCCGCGCCGTAGCGATCCATAGTGATCCACATACGCCCGCCGCCGGAACCGATCTTTGCGTCAAAGCCATCGCTGCTTTGTTCCTTCAAAAATGTCTCAAAAGGATCGATATATTCCAGGGCGCTGGTTTCGCCCACGTCCCGGCCGTCAAAAAGCACGTGCACCCGCACACGCTTGACCCCGTCCTGCTTCGCCTTTTTGATCATCGCCTTGAGGTGATCCAAATGGCTGTGCACATTGCCGTCCGAAAAGAGACCAAGGAAGTGAAGGGTAGGGGAGCGCCCCGCCGGGCCTGCGCCGTTTTTTACATTGGCGACAATTTCCTTCCAGGCGGCGCCCTCAAACATGGCTCCGGTTTCGATGGACCGGGACACCAGCGCCGCACCCTGACTGAACACCCGGCCGCAGCCCATAGCGTTGTGCCCCACCTCGCTGTTTCCCATGTCATCATCAGAGGGCAGCCCCACCGCCGTACCGTGGGCCTTGAGCTTCGTATGGGGACTTTTCGCCTTGATGGCCAAAAGGTTGTACATTTTTGAATCCGCAACCGCGTCGCCTTCTTTGTATTTTCCATAGCCGACGCCGTCCATAATGACCAGCACCACCGGCCCACGCCGTCCTTTCCATGCGGGATTTTTTTTCAGGGCTTCCATTGTAACTCCTTTAATAGTGCGGCAAAAGCCGCACAGTTTAATTATGTACAGTTGGGGCGTACCCCATTATACCTATTCTATTATTTCCAAATAT
>BNVF01000030.1 GCA_025997895.1 Spirochaetia bacterium | reverse complement strand
GGGGCGATTTGGGGGTAACTTTGGGGGGATCAAACTATATGAAAGAAACTGGAATTGGAACCGGAAAGCAAAATACCGCAAGTATCGTTTCAATTCTTAAAAATAATGGGGAGAAAATGAGGGCGGCACAAGTTTTAAGTGTTCCTAGATATGGCGGTTATGACGACTGGTTTTTGCCAAGCAAAGATGAATTGAATCTGATGTACGAAAACCTGAAGAAGCAAAGAATAGGGGGACTTTCCAATGACGTTTACTGGTCTTCCAGTAATACGAGCAGTTATATAGATGTAGGGATGGTGGGAGTGTGGCAAATAAATTTTACTGATGGCAGTCAGAAGAACGCTCACTATTATAATGAAGGCTTGGTCCGCGCAATACGGCGGTTCTAGGGAAGTGTGCAGATGGTAAGGCGCCACTGCGGTGTGCTGAGATTACCCCGCAATACCACCGCCCAGCCACAATGCCCCCTGTTTTGAAACCAGCTCAGCCGCTATACAGCGCCGTAGACTCCCGTATCACGAGCCGGTACGGAGCGGTAAGATCCAGGCCGCCCTCGTATTTTCCACTGATCTGTTTGTGCAGAGATGAGGCCGCCTGTTCGCCGATTTCAGGAAAAGGCTGGCGTATGCTGGTGAGCCGGGGCATGAGGTAGTCGGCAATTTCGATGTCATCGAACCCCACTACCGAGACATCCTCGGGAATGCGGAAGCCCTCGTCCCTGAGAGCCCGCATGGCGCCGATGGCAAGCTCATCGGTGGCGGCAAAGACCGCGGAAAAATCCCTGCTCCGCAGCAGAAGCTCACGCATACCGTACATACCGAACTCGGTAGTATAATGCCGCACCATTACGAGATTATCTTTCTCGTTGCGCATAACGCCAGCCTGTTCCAGCGCCTTGAAAAAACCGTCAGCCCGCTGCAGGCCGCAAGAGAATCCCTCGCTGCTTATCATCCTGATTTTACGGTGCCCCAAATTAATAAGATGGTTTACGGCGTCAAAAGCGGCAGCTTCGTCGTCAACATGGATCGAGGGAAAACCGGGGCGGCTAAAAGTGGCAGTTATAAAAGGAAGCCGGGATCGCTCAAGATACTCGTAAAAAACGGGGCTCCTGATCTCGTGGATCATGATGAGACCGTCAGGCTTGACCGACTTGAGTTTGGCAAGGCAGGCGTCTTCCGATGAGCCGTCAAAGGTCACAAAGAAGAACATGGTGTGGTATCCAAAGGAAGTTAAGTGCCGCTCTATAAACGAGAAAAGCTGGCGCTGAAACATATTGAACGTGTCAGATATCACAATACCGACGGTAAAACTCCGTCGCAACACCATGTTCCGGGCGGCCTGATTCGGCACATAACCGGTTTCTTCAATGAGCTTGAGAACGAGATCCCGTTTTTCCGGGCTGACATTGCTCTTGCCATTAATGACCCTGGATATGGTTGCCGGTGATATACCCGCCTTTTTTGCGATATCCTTGATGTTGACCATAAGTATCCTTGTACTAGAGGGGGGGAGCGCCCAATATCAAGGCGACCTTATCAGGATAATTACTGATAATACTGTCCACTCCAAGTTGTATACAGAACCGTATGTTCTCTTCGGTATTCACCGTCCAGGTATTCACCTGGAGTCCCTTTTCATGGCATTTCCCCACCAGTTCCGGGCTGTACTCCAAACAGTTTATCCCAGGATGAATTGCGTCCATTCCGTAAGACCGGGCATACTCGTCCGCGGCTATCATGGGCTGGCCGTAAAGCAGACCGGTTTTGATTTTGGGCTCGATCTCCTTGCAGATCAGCATTGACGGATGATTGAAAGAGGAAAGCAATACCCGCTCTTCCGCCTTGCAGGCCTTGATGCGGTTAATCACGGTTTTTTCGATACCCTGGTAAAATACCTCGTTGTTTTTGATCTCCAGGTTGAGGAACAGATTGTGCTCAATGACCAGGGCAAGAAGTTCGTCCAGGTGCATAATCTGTTCCCCGGCGAATTCACTGCCCTTCCAGGAACCACAGTCCAGTTCCCGTAGTTCTCTGAAGCTGCGTTTTCCCACAGGCCCTGTGGCATTGGTAGTCCTGTCCAGAACGTCATCGTGAATGATCACCGGCTCGCCGTCGGAGGAAAGGTGGACATCCGACTCAAAACCGTGGCAGGGGGTTTCCTGAATGGCAGCCATAAAGGCCCGCTTGGTATTTTCGGGGTACTTCCCACTGAAACCCCGGTGGGCAAGGTTCAATATCTTCATGTATTCTCCATATTGGTAACGTTTTCAGCATATACCCTTATTTTCTATTTTGTCAATAAAACTTATTTTTCTGTAATTCAGACATCTAAAGAAGAACTTTACAAGTCATCATTCCTGATGTACACTAGGATAAGCGTTAAAAACGTTTTCATGGATAATCATATTTTAAGATCAAGGAGAAGTATTATGGCAGACAAACTGAAAATTGGCGTTATCGGCGCCGGACGGATTGGGAAGATCCATGTGGAAAACATCGCCCGTTTCATTCCCCAGGCTCAGCTTGAGGGAATTGCGGATATTAAGCTCAGTTCCGAACAGGAATCCTGGGCAAAGGCGATGGGAGTGCGTATCATTTCCAGGAATCCCCAGGATTTATTGAAGGATTCAACCATCAACGCCGTCATTATATGCAGTTCCACCGATACCCACGCGGATCTGACCATTGCCGCGGCAGAGGCGGGGAAGCACATTTTCTGCGAAAAGCCTGTTGATTTGTCCGTACCCAAGGTGCAGGCTGCACTAGCGGCAGTGAAAAAGGCAGGAGTCAAGCTGCAAATTGGCTTTAACCGTCGTTTTGACCACAATTTTGCCCGTATCCGGGAACATACCCTCTCCGGCGGCGTGGGCCAGGTGCAGATGATCAAAATTACCTCCCGTGACCCCGCTCCCCCGCCGCCAGCCTATGTGGCGGTTTCAGGCGGCATCTTCCTGGATATGATGATCCACGACTTTGACATGGCCCGTTTCCAGGCCGACAGCGAAATCACCGAAGTTTTTGCAGCCGGCGCAGTGCTGGTTGATCCTGAGATCGGCAAGGCCGGAGACGTGGATACCGCCCTGGTTACGCTGCGTTTTGCCAATGGCGCCATTGGCGTCATAGACAATTCCCGCAAAGCGGTGTACGGCTACGACCAGCGGGTAGAGGTTTTCGGCTCAAAAGGCGCGGCCATCGCGGAAAACGACCTGCCCAATACGGTAAAACTCTACAGTGAAAGCGGCGTCACCAGTGAGAAGCCCCTCTACTTCTTCCTTGAGCGCTACAAAGGCGCTTTTGTGGACGAGATGATCGCCTTTACCGACGCGGTATTGCACAACAAGGCGATTCCCGTTACCGGCGAAGACGGTCTCGCGGATATGTACGCCGCCCTGGCAGCGGGCAAATCCTTAAAAGAGGGCCGGCCGGTCAAGATCGAAGAGGTAAAATAATGCAAATACCTCACAAGCCGCCATTCAGCCGGGGCTACACAGCTCTATCCCCCAGGAGCGGCGCCACTGCGGATATGTTGATGGACTTTGGGGTGATTGAACTGCTAAGCGGCGATACCTACGAAAGCGATTCCCCCACTGACGAGCGGATTTTTTTGCTGGCCCGGGGTTCGGCGGAAATCGTCTGGCAGAGGCAGCGCAAGGAAATCAGCAGGCCCAACCTTTTCGACTATTCCCCCTGGTGTCTTTCGGTTCCCGCCAAATGCCCGGTTTCGATCAAGGCCGGCAAGGAAGGGGCCGAGTTTTATTACACCGCCACCGATAACCCCGCGCCTATCGGCGCACGGCTCTTCACGCCGGAAGAATGTCGCAGCGAATTCCGCGGCGAGGGAACCATGAAGGAAACTTCCACCCGCATTGTGCGTACCTGCTTTGACGATACCAACCGCAGCGAATCAAATCTGGTTATCGGCGAAGTTATCGGCGTGCCGGGCAAGTGGTCCAGCTACCCGCCCCATCACCACCCCCAGCCGGAAATCTACCATTACCGGTTTCTGCCTGAGCAGGGATTCGGCCTTACCGCCATTGGGGATACGCCCTACATCATCAAAGACAAAGACACTATCCTTATCAGGGAAGGCGAAGTACATCCCCAGGTTACCGCGCCGGGTTACGCCATGTGGTACCTCTGGGTAATACGGCACATAGACGGCGCCCATTACGGGCCGGCCACCAACACGCCCATTTTTGTTGATGAACACAAGTGGGTGATGGGACCCCAGGACAAAATATGGGAACCAAAACGGTAAATTTTCAACTAACGTAAAAGGGAGTTTAGTATGGGAAAAACAGTACGACTGACTATGGCCCAGGCCGCCCTGCGGTTTCTGGATAATCAGTATGTGGAGTACGACGGCAAAGAAATAAAATTTGTCGAAGGTATCTTCGGTATCTTTGGCCACGGCGTGGTGGTTGGCCTGGGCGAGGCCCTGGCCGCGGGGAACACTTCCCTCCGTTTCTATCAGGCCAAAAACGAGCAGGGTGCGGGGCACGCCGCTATGGGCTTTGCAAAACAGCACAACCGCCTCAGGATAATGGCGGCCTGTTCTTCCATAGGCCCCGGCGCGCTGAACATGGTAACCGCCGCAGCCACCGCTACGGCGAATCATATACCGGTTCTGTTCCTGCCCTCAGACGCATTTGCCTGCCGCCAGCCAGACCCGGTGTTGCAGCAGGTGGAGATTCCTTCTGACTACACCAACACCGCAAGCGACGCCTTTCGCGCCGTTAGCCGCTATTGGGATCGTGTCCAGCGGCCGGAGCAGCTCATGACCGCTTTTATCAACGCCTTCCGGGTGCTCACCGACCCGGCGGAAACCGGCGCCGTAACCGTCAGCCTGCCCCAAGACGTGCAGGGCGAAGTCTACGATTACCCGGAAGAATTCCTTGCAAAGCGGGTGCACCACATTGAGCGGCGCATTCCTACGGCAGGACAGCTTGGCCGGGCCGCGGCACTGCTCAAAGCGGCAAAAACCCCCCTGGTGATCTGCGGCGGCGGCGTGCGCTATTCCCTTGCCGGAGCGGCGCTGGAAAAATTCTGCGAAACCTTCAACATTCCATTTGCCGAGACCCAGGGCGGCAAGGGCACGATCCTTTGGGACAACCCCTACAACCTTTCGGGTATTGGAACCACCGGCGGGCTTGCCGCCAACAAACTTGCCAAAGAAGCGGATTTGATCATTGCCGCAGGAACCAGATTGGGTGACTTTACCACCTGTTCCAAGTGGCTTTTCCAAAACCCGGACTGCAAAATTCTGGGGATCAACGTTGCCTCTTTTGACGCCTATAAAATGAACGGTGAGCCCATTATTGCCGATGCAAAGCTCACCCTGGAAGCGCTGGTGCAGGCGGTCTCTGGTTACAAGTCCCAGTGGGGCGACAAGATCAAAGCCGCCAGGGACGAATGGAAGGCCGAAGTAGACCGGCTCTACAGTGAAGACGCCCCCGCCGCCCCGGACGGGAAGCCCCTGCTTTCCCAGGCCAGGGTGTTAGGTGAATTAAACGACCGGCTCCTTCCTAAAGACGCCATTGCCATTTCAGGATCGGGCTCCATTCCTTCCGATATGCAGCGGGTCTGGCGCGTCAGGGTGCCTGGCACCTATCACATGGAGTACGCCTTCTCCTGCATGGGCTATGAAGTAGCTGCCGCGTTAGGCGCAAAAATCGCCTGTCCCGATAAGGAAGTGGTTACCATCATCGGCGATGGCGCGTACACCATGCTCCACACGGAACTGTTGACCGCCGTGCAGGAAGGGAAAAAAATCATCGTGGTAGTGCTGGACAACGCCGGCTTCCACTGCATCGACAACCTTCAGCACAGCCAGGGCATTGTCCACTTTGGCAATGAATGGAAAACCAGGGATGAAAAATCCGGCCGCCTGGAAGGGGAGAGCGTGCAGGTGGACTACGCCAAAAACGGCGAAAGCTGGGGCGCCCTGGGGCTGCGGGCCCGTACGCCGGAAGAACTGGCTGCAGCGGTAAAAGAAGCGCTGGCATCCAAAAAATCGGTAGTGATCGACGTCAAAGTCAGTCCAAAAACCATGACTAAAGGCTACGAATCCTGGTGGCGTGTTGGAACCGCCCAGGTTTCCGGCAATCCCGAAGTAGAAGCTGCGGCCAGGGCAATGGCCGTTGAAGTCGCAAAAGCGAAAAAATTCTAATTTTGTAGAGGAGAATAACATGGCAAAGACAGTAAAAGCGAAACCGGCGGCCAAAAGCGCAAAAGCTGCGAAACCCGCCGCGAAACTCGCCGCGAAACTCGCGAAGGCAGCGACCAAGAGCGTAAAGGCAGCGCCCGCTAAGGCGAAAGCCGCCGCAAAGCCCGCAAAACCGGTGGCCAAGAGCGCAAAAGCGGCGCCCGCAAAGGCGAAAGCCGCCACAAAGCCCGTGAAAGCCGCAGTGGCCAGGCCGGCTAACATCAAACTGGCAATCGCACCCATAGGCTGGACTAACGATGATATGCCGGAGCTGGGCGGACAAATTCCCTTTGAGCAATGCGTCAGTGAAATGGCACTGGCAGGTTTTGCCGGCAGCGAAGTGGGGAACAAGTATCCCAAGGACCCCAAGGTTCTCAACAAGGCGCTGAAACTCCGGGGGCTTACCATTTGCAACGCATGGTTCAGTTCCTTCCTGACCACCAGGCCCTACGAGGAAGTAGAGGCTGCCTTTATCAAGCACCGGGATTTTCTCTACGATGTTGGCGCCAGAGTCATAGGCGCGGCCGAGCAGGGCCATTCTATTCAGGGGTTAAATGAGCCCATTTTTGACGCCAAGCCCACTTTCACCGATGAAGAATGGAAACGCCTTACCGATGGCCTTAACAAACTGGGTGCGCTTGCGGCGCAGAAAGGCATGCAGCTTACCTATCACCACCACATGGGAACCGGGGTCCAGACCACCGCCGAAATCGACCGGCTTATGAACAACACCGATCCAAAACTGCTGGGCCTGTTATACGACACCGGGCATCTGGTGTTCTCCGGCGAGGATTACCTGGCAGTATTGAACAAATGGATGGGCCGTATACGCCACGTACACCTTAAAGATATGCGCCCGGCGCTCCGCAAACAGGCGGTACAGGAAAAATGGTCCTTCCTGAAAGCGGTACGGGAAGGGGTCTTCACCGTTCCCGGAGACGGCGCCGTTGATTTTGAGCCGGTCTTCAAGGCGCTGATAAAGGCGAAATATTCGGGCTGGTGGGTAGTGGAAGCCGAGCAGGATCCCGCCAAAGCAAATCCCCTGGAGTACGCCGTCAAGGCACGGGACTATATCAGGAAAAAAGCGGGCATTTAGCGTAACGGAGATCCTATGCGATTTGGAATTAATACATTAGACGATATTGAGGTAAAAGACAAAACCGTACTCTGCCGGATTGACATCAATCAGCCGGTGGACAGGGCGACCGGAAACCTCAAGGACACTACCAGAATAGAGGCCTGTATCCCCACCCTCAAAGAGTTATGCGAAAAAGGCGCGAAGCTGGTGCTCATGGCACATCAGGGGAGCGACATTGAGTACAAGAATTTCTGGACTACCGAGCCCCATTCAAAAGTGCTGGCAAAGCTTTTGGGCAGGGAAGTCAAATTCATTGACGATGTCTGCGGCCCCGCCGCCCGTGACGCGATCAGGGCGCTTAAAAGCGGGGAGATACTTCTGCTGGACAATGTGCGCTTTGTGTCAGAGGAGCAGACCCTCTTTGAGACCAAGCTGCTTCTCTCCCACGAGGATCAGGCCAAAACCCTGCTGGTGCGCAAACTCGCGCCGTTAGGCGACGTGTACGTCTGTGACGCCTTTGCCGCCTCTCACCGGGATCAGCCATCGCTCTGCGGTTTTGAGCAGTTACTGCCCAGCGCTATGGGACGTCTCTTTGAAGAGGAATTCTGCGTCATTTCAGGCATCATGGAAAAGCCCGAAAGGCCCTGTGTATTTGTGCTGGGCGGCGCCAAGATCAACGACGCTTTTCTCATGATGACTGCGGTTCTGGGCGGCGGCGTTGCCGACCAGGTGCTCACCGGGGGCCTGGTGGGAGAAGTGCTGCTCTGGGCCGACGGCAAGGACATAGGCGAGCCGGCCCGGGCATTCATCAAAAAAGAAGGCTACGAAGGACTCGTGGAAACCGCCAAAGAGCTGCTTGCCAAATACCGGGATAAAATCACCATGCCTGCGGATTTTGCGGCAGTGGAAGGCGGCAAGCGGACGGAGTTTGCACTGGGAAAAATCCCGGCGGCTTCCCTTGTCCTGGACATCGGTACCGAAACGGCAAAGCAGTATCAGGGAATCATCCGCTCGGCAAAAACCGTTTTCGTCAACGGCCCTATGGGGGTTTTTGAGGAACCGGCTACCGAGGCAGGAACCAAAATGGTGTGGGACGCCCTGGGCGACACAGCGGCCTACACGGTCATAGGCGGCGGCGACAGCATCACCGCCACCAAAAAGTACGGCAAGACCGGCGACATCAACTACATCTGCACCGGCGGGGGCGCGCTGATCCGCTTCCTCACTGGCGAAGAACTGCCGGTGGTCAAAGCCCTGCGGCACGGATCAAAGATCAAACAAAAACAACCTTAGGGTTAAAAAATCAGAAAGAGGAGACAAAAATGGTTAAAGTCGGAGTAGCGGGTTACGGAGTAATCGGGCAGCGTTTAGCGGACGGCGTAGCGTTGCAGAAGGATATGGAACTGGTGGGAATCGCTGACCTCGCCCCCACCCTTTCTATCAGGGCGCTCAAAGAAAAGGGTATGCCCTACGATCTCTACCTGGTTGACGGTGCGGACAAGTCAAAATTCGACGCTGCGGGAATTCCCTACAAAGGAAGTTTCAATGACCTCATCGGCAAGGTAGACATCATGCTCGATTCTTCCCCCGGCGGCGTTGGGGCCAAGAACAAGGAACTGTACGAAAAAGCGGGAATAGGGGCGGTCTTCCAGGGCGGCGAAAAAAATTCTGTGGCAGACGTGTTCTTTCACGGTTACGCGAATTATGACAAGGGCCTGGGCGCAAAGTACCTCAAGCTCACCAGTTGCAACACCACCGGCCTTATCCGCTCGGTAGACTGCCTTGACCGGAAGTTCGGCGTTGACCGGGTGGCCATCACCATCATACGCCGGGTAGCCGATCCCGGCGATTACCACCGGGGACTCACCAACGCCCTGCAAATGGACAAGGCCCCTTCCCATCAGGCCCTGGACCTGATGACCATCATGCCCCATGTAGAAGCCACGGGCATTCTGGTACACACCCCGGTTACTCACGGCCACATCATCACCGTACTGGCACATGGCAAGGGCGGCAAAAAAATCACCCGCGATATGGCGCTGGAAGCCTTTAAGACCCACGACCGTATCCGGGTAGTCCGGCTGGAAGACGGCTTTCTGGGGAATTCCTCGTTCTTCCGTTATGCCCGCGACCTGGGCAATCCCCGGGGCGATATGTACGAGATCGGCCTTTGGGAAGACAGCATTGTTGAATCCGGCGACAATATCATGTACGCCATCAACATCCCCCAGGAATCGGTAACCATCCCCGAAACTATGGACGCCATACGCGCCAGCCTTAAAATGCAGGGCGATTCAGCATCGGGAACCAAAGAGACCAACAAGTACCTTGGTCTTGGAAAATGGAAAATGTAAGGAGCCGCTATGAAAATCGATCCTACTTTAAAAAACCTGGACAGTCTCTTTCCTGCTGACTTTACCGAAGATCAAAAGGCCCAGGCAAAGACACTGTTTCTCAAAAACCTTTCCGCCGAAGCGCACCGCTTCTATGGCGGCAAAATGCAGACCGTGCCCAAGTGCAGTATCAACGGTCTCAGTTGGTTTAACGCCTGGTATACTCCGGGAGTGTCAAAAATTTCCACTACCATCCGGGATGATAACGACACGTCTTTCGCCCTTTCAAACCGGGGCAATCTGGTAGCGGTAGTCTCGGACTCAACCCGGGTTCTGGGTGACGGCGACTGCACGCCCCCCGGCGGGCTTGGCGTCATGGAAGGCAAAGCCATGATCATGAAGTACCTGGGTGGTGTGGATGCGGTGGCCCTCTGCGTGGACTCAAAAGGCCCGGACGGCAAAAACGATCCACAAAAAATTATCGATTTTGTAAAAATGGCGCAGCACAGCTTTGGCGCGGTGAATCTGGAAGACATCAGCCAGCCAAACTGCTTCAAGGTGTTAGACGATCTGCGTGAAGCCTGCGATATCCCGGTCTGGCACGATGATGCCCAGGGAACCGCCTGCGTTACCCTTGCGGGGCTGCTCAACGCCCTCAAGCTGGCGGGCAAAAAATTAGGCGACGCCAGGATCGTGCTTCTGGGCGCCGGCGCTTCCAACACCACCATAGCCCGTCTCATACTTACCGATGGCGGCGACCCCGCCAAGATGACAGTCTTTGACACCAAGGGTTCCCTCCACCTGGGCAGGGAAGATATCAAAGGTGACAAGCGGAACTACCGCAAGTGGGAGTTATGCGAAAAGACCAACCCCGGCCGTTCGCCCAGTATCGCCGAGGCCTTAAAGGGCGCGGATGTGCTCATCGCCCTTTCCACCCCCGGCCCGGATACGGTAAAACGCGAATGGATTCAGGGTATGGCGGACAAGGCTATTGTCTTTGTGTGCGCCAACCCGGTACCGGAGATCTGGCCCTACGCTGCCAAAGAAGCAGGTGCCTTTATTGTGGCAACCGGCCGGGGCGACTTCCCCAATCAGGTGAACAACTCGGTCTGCTTCCCCGGCATACTCAAAGGCGCCCTGCTGGTACGTGCAAAAAAAATCACCGACGGCATGGCCATACGCTGCGCCCACTCCATCGCGGACTTTTCCGAAAAGCGGGGCATTACGCCTGATAACATTATCGCCACTATGGAAGAGACCGAGGTCTTTGCCCAGGAAGCCGCAGACGTGGCCCAGCAGGCGATCAAGGAAGGAGTAGCCCGCATCAAGCTTTCCTGGGAAGAGGTGTACAACCGCGCCAAGGAAGACATAAGCGCAGCCCGCGCCCTGGTGGAAGATATGAAAAAAATGGGCCACATCAAGGATGTGCCGGCTGAACTCATGGAAACGGCGCTGGCCAGGGCTATTGAGGCGGTGAAGAAGTAGGGCATTGGACTATCTCAGCCGCCAGCTCATCACCTATATAGGCAACAAGCGGAGGCGGCTCCCCTTTAGGAGTACCTGTACCTGGTGGAGAAATTCTAATTGACACATAGGCTTTTGCGGACTAAACTTATTATATTGTGGAAACCAAGAAGACTATATTGATTATTACTGATGGTGCGGCTTCGACGCAGAAAATTACGGAGGTGATTTCCGCCGCCCTGGCCGAACACCAGGTTGTGGTACGTCCGGCGGAATCCTTTACCGGCGAGGATCTTCTTCCTGCTCACGTTTTTTTTCTGGGCTGTGAAAAACCCAATCCCCCTTCATTCGCCTACCTTGCGGAATTACTCGCCCATATCAATCTGGCAGGGCGTCCCTGCGGCGTTTTCTCCGCCAACAGTAAAGCCCTCAAGTACCTTTCGGGCCTGGTAAAAGACAGCGAGGCCGTGACAGGTGAAACCCTGCTTGCCGAGGACGGCGCAGTAAAGGCCGCTGTTGTAAAAAAATGGCTTAAAGACATTCTGCTATCAGGCAAAGGAGACGTATGAGTTCCCTGAATCTTGATGAGTACATCAGAAAAGTTCCGGATTTCCCCAAAAAGGGAATACTCTATTATGATATTACCAGCATATTGATCAAGCCTGAGGCTTTTTTGTTTTGCATTGATTCCATGGTTGAGATTTACAAAGACAAAGAAATCGACGCCATAGCCGCCATTGAAGCCCGTGGCTTTTTATTTGCCGCTCCCTTTGCGGCCCGTATGAAAATACCCCTGCTTCCCATCCGCAAAAAAGGCAAACTCCCCGGCATAACCCTGTCTAAAAAATACGATCTTGAATACGCCCAGGCCGAGATTGAAGTTCACAAACAGGATGTTCCGGCCGGCAAGCGGGTGCTCCTCGTAGACGACCTCATCGCCACCGGCGGAACCCTTAACGCCGCCCGTGAACTCCTCGCCGCCGGCGGCGCCTATGTCCCGGAAATTTTCGGCGTGGTAGGGCTCCCCTTCCTCAACTACGAAAAAGTCCTGGCGCCTACGCCGGTGCGCACCCTGATCAGTTATCACGGGGAGTAGCGCTTAAGGCGAGCCCTCCGGAGTTCGATTCTCAAATTGTTGCAGAGGTTAGAATTTCCCCAGTATGTTTTTATTTTGTATGACTGTTAAAATTTTAGCCCCTAGGAGAATCGAACTCCTCTTTTAAGATTGAGAATCTCATGTCCTAACCGATAGACGAAGGGGCCGTTTTATTTTTTTCCAGAGAGGATTTGTCCCCCTGGATATCCAGAGTCATCTTGCTCCGGAAACGGTATTTATTGATATTACAATATTCTGGATATTATTGCAATCCCCCGAATTTTTCTTGGGAGCAAAAAATTTGTACTTCGCTGGAAAAGGTTGTACAAAACCGGATAAACTCAATTTAACGGTGCTCTTGAAATTGTTGCGTAAACAACCGCAATTCTGCGGCGCCGGATTGAGGGTATTAACGCCGCATTTAGCCTATTTCGCCTAACACCTGAGGGATCTCGTAAATTGAATTAACCCGTGGGACGCCGGGGAGGAGAATTGCTTCCCGGGGGGTTACCAGCACAGCCCGGCCCCCAAGACGGGTATAGGCTTCCACATATTTGGGATTGTCGTCGAAATACACTGTGTCCTCCAGGGTAAAGTCCCCGGAGCTGAAGACGCGCTGGTAGGCACTGCTTTGAGGTTTACCCCGGAAGTCAAGGCGTTCAATTGCCCATATTTCCCGGAAAAGATCCGCTACCTTGAGGTATTCCAGTATCCGTATCGCATGGGCTTCGGAACCGTTGGTAAGTATGGTCATGGGCATATTCAGGGACAGTAAAAAATTCCGCAGGTCGGGATCAAAGGTGATTTCCTCAAGTTCCTCCGGGGGATGCACCTGGGCTAAAAAATCCCCGGCGTTGGTAAAATTGAATTCCGACTGGTACCATGTCAGGGTGGAACCGTAGATTTTATTCTTCTCGATCCAGATTTTTTCTGCTTCCTCCCGGTTAAGTCCCAGAAGGGATGTGGTATAGTCAATAATCCGGTTATACATACCTGCTGTTGCAGGAGGGGGATAAATAGTATCGTCCAGATCAAAAAGCAGGTGCCGTATCATCAGGAAAAGTATACACACAGCGGGGAATTTGTGCAATTCCGCTAATCCCAAAATGTTGATCAGTTTGCCTATTATTCCGCTAGGAATTATTGACAAAATATTGTAACTCATGTATAAAGAAATAGGGTTTTAAGGAGGTATAGTATGATTAGAAGAATAGTATTATTTTTGGCGGTACTTGCCGGAGTATCTACCCTTTGGGCGTCTCCGTCCAAGGATTCGGGTTCCACCAAAAGTGATCCCGGATCGCTTCTGGTGTATTCGGTGGTTAATGAGGATGAAACCAAGGCCTTGACAGAACTCTTTTCCAAGCAGACAGGTATCAAGGTACAGTACATCCGGGCCGCTACCGGTGAAATTATCAACCGGGTGATAGGGGAGAAAAATGCCCCCCAGGCGGATATACTTTTGGGCGGGGCCGAAAGCCAGCATATTTCTGTTGCCAAGGCCGGCGCCCTGGAGTCCTATGTTTCAAAGGCGGTAAAGGTTCCGGATTATACCCATGCCAGAGACGGAACCTGGACCGGTTTCTGCGTCCTTACCCTGGGTATAGGGGTAAACCAACAGCGGTTTAGCGAAAAGTTCCCGGGCAAGGCTATTCCCAAAACCTGGGATGATCTGGCGGACCCTGCCTTCAAGGGCGAGCTTATCTTTACCGATCCGGTAAAATCTTCCACCGGCTATCTTTTCCTTCAAAGCCAGCTCCAGGGCAGAGGGGAAGAACAGGGCTGGGCCTACTTTAAAAAGCTTACCCCTCTGGCGGCCCAATTGCCGGCTTCCGGGGGAGCTCCGCCCCAGCTCATTGGCCGGGGGGAATACGCGATCTGTGTGGCCTATGTTCACGCCCTGCAGCTTTATTCTTCCCAGGGTTTCCCGGTACAGATCATAGCTCCTCCGCAAACTGTGGGGGAAGTTGATGCGGTGTCGGTGATCAAAGGCGGGCCCAATAGTGAGAACGCAAAAAAATTCGTGGACTTTATGCTTTCCCAGGAAGCTCAGGAACTTTTTACTTCCCTTTCCCATACCATTCCGGTTAATCCCGGAGTAAAGCAGGCTGAAGGGGCCGTTTCGGTTGACAAACTGGATCTTCTTAACTATGATTCCGAAAAAGCCGGAGCCCAGCGGGACGCGGTTCTTGCCCGCTGGCAAAAAGAGGTCCTCTAAAATTAGTGCGGTAAAAATTCTGACTAAACCCAGAGCCGGGAGCTTCCCCGGCAGGGAATCCGGGGCGGTGCGGCTTCTCTGGATAGGGTGTCTGATTTTTTTGCTGTTGTTCATTCTTTATCCCCTGGCCCGGGTTCTTTCCGAAGCCGGTATTAAGTCTTGGGTCAAGGTGTTCTCTGCTTCCCGTTGGTCAGAACCGCTTGTGCATACCCTTGAGCTTATGGTCCTGTCCACCTTGTTTTCGGTTCTGATGGGCTTTATCTACGCCTATGCGATAATGCGGGGCGGTCTCCCACTGGCTCGTTTTTTTTCGTTTATTCCTGTTCTGCATCTGGTAACCCCGCCGTTTGTGGGAGGGCTTTCATTTATTCTGCTCTTTGGCAGGCAGGGTTTTTTTACCAAGACATTGCTACATAAGGATATTTCCCTGTATGGGCTGCCGGGTCTTCTTATTGCCCAGACGCTCTGTTTTTTTCCTATTGCTTTTCTTATAATCCGGGGTGTTTTTGAGGGGATGAACCCTTCCCTGGAATATGCTGCCCGGAATGCAGGGGCAGGGCGTTTTCGGGTTTTCAGAACCATTACCCTTCCGCTGGTTCTGCCAGGGGTGGTGTCCGCCGTTCTCTTTATCGCCATTTCGGTTCTAAGCGATTTCGGCAATCCCATGCTCATTGGGGGAAGGTTCAACGTTTTGGCGGTGGAGCTGTATACCCGGCTCACAGGCTGGGCCGAGGCGGGGACCAGCGCCGTTCTGGGGATCATCCTCCTTTTCCCTGCCCTTGTCCTGTTTGTGCTCCAGCGTTTTCTGTTTTACAAGAAAAACTCCCGCCTGGCCACCATCGGTTCCCGAAGTTCCGCCATGCCCTCCGCGCTGCCGTCTCTGCCGGTACGGGCTCTGCTTTTTATTTTTTGTGCCTTTATTTCTTTTATTGTTATCGCCCAATTCCTCGCGGTTATAGGCGGCGCTTTTTCCCGGATATGGGGCGTTGATTCAAGCTTTACCCTGAAACATCTTACGGATTCAATGAGTTACCGGACCGAGCTGCTGAACACCCTTTTCTTCGCCTTTGCCGCAGCGGCGGGAACTGCGGCCCTGGCAGCGCTGATTGCCTTTTTTGTTTTCCGCACAGAGCTGCCATTCCGCAAAACCGTTGACTCGGTGGTAATGATCCCTGCGGCTCTTCCCGGTTCCCTCATTGGGCTTGCCTATGTGCTTGCCTTTAACGGCGGCATCCTCGCCCTGACAGGAACCAGGGCCATCATTGTGTTGGTCATGATCGCCTGTGATCTTCCTGCAGCTTACCGCATCCTTTCCTCTTCCGTACAGCGAATCAGGACTTCTCTGGACGACAGCGCCCGTGCCCTGGGGGCTTCCCGAATGAGACTCTTTTTTACCATCATTTGTCCGCTCATACTCCGGGGCATCATATCGGCCTTTGTATATACCTTTGTACGGGCCGCCGGAACTTTGAGCGCGGTGATCTTCCTTATAACATTTCATACTAAACTGACATCGGTACTGATCCTCAATTTGGCGGCCCAGGGGGACTGGGGCAGGTCTGCGGCACTGGCCCTGATTCTGACGGTTGTTATTTTTGTGGTTCTGGGGCTGCTTCGCCTTGCCGGGGGAAAGCAGCTTTTTAAAGATATGTTTGACAGGTAGGCGGTACTGTTCCGCTTAATTCGGGAGAATAATTATGCAAGATGAAGCGCCTTTATTTGATGTTGAACTTAATTCAGTAATAAAAAATTATGGTTCTTTCCGGGCGGTGGATAATTTTTCTCTTTCCGTTAAACGGGGGAGCTTTACAACCCTTCTGGGGCCTTCGGGCTGCGGAAAGACCACCCTGCTCAGAATTATTGCGGGTTTTTATGAACCTGACAGCGGCTCGGTGATCATTGCCGGAAAAGACCAGCGGGGGATTCCCCCGGAAAAACGGAGTACCGGCATAGTATTTCAGGATTACGCCCTCTTTCCCCACATGACCGTGGAAGAAAACCTTGCCTATGGCCTGCGGATACGGAAAATAGATCCCCGGACCAGAAAGGAGGAAATTCTCAAAACTGCGGACTCATTGGGGCTTGAGGATCTTCTTGGCCGCTATCCCGGAGAACTTTCCGGGGGCCAGCAGCAGCGCCTTGCCCTGGGGAGGGCTATCATTCTCAAACCTCGTATACTGCTGATGGACGAACCTCTCAGCAACCTGGACGCCAAACTTCGCCTCCGGGTTCGGGAAGAACTCAAAGATATACAGCGGAACCTGGGCATAACCACGGTGTATGTTACCCATGATCAGGAAGAGGCCCTTTCCCTTTCGGATTATATCGCGGTGATGAATAAGGGCTGTCTTGAGCAGGCAGGAACTCCCCAGGAAGTTTATAACTTCCCCCGGACTTCTTTTGCTGCGGACTTTACGGGCCCCGCAAATTTTATAGGGCATGAAGGGAAGAACTATTTGGTTCGTCCTGAGTGGATTACCCTTCGGGAGCCGGCGGCTACTTTTGCCGGCCAAGGCCGGGACACTCTGACTGAACCCGGCAAAGCCCTGTTCGAACTGACCGGTACAGTAGCCGGAGCGGATTACTTTGGCCGGGCAATGCGGGTCCGGGTCCGGCTTGATTCTGCCGTCGGAGGAACAGCCGCCCCGGTAACGGCAGATATAGGGTATGATCTTTCCGGGCAGGATCGCTTCAAGGCCGGGACTGCAGTACGGGTTTTTGTTAATACCGCCAGGGAAATAGAATCAGCCTGAGATACGAATATTGTCTCACAGCAGCTTAAAACCTCAGCAGCTCCCCGCGTTCAAAGGATTCTTTGCATTTATAGGCAATTTCCGAAACCCTGGTTCCATCGTAAACGGTTACCGTGGGTTTGCGTTTTTCAATAATGCAATTTACAAATTCCTGTACTTCATTGACATAGGCGGAATCAAAGCGTTCAAGAAAATTCTCGCTGCATTCTTTTCTGACGCCATGCTCATCCAGAATTTCTACAAGGTTTTTTTGAGGAACATTGGCAATACGCAGGATACCTTTGGTACCGATAATTTCAGTTTCTACATTGTAACCATGGGGCGCGGTGCGTCCTGCAAAAAAATAGGCCATGCTCTGATTTTTGAATTTCATAAGGCAGGAAACATTGTCCCCGTCATTGTATTTGCCGAATTCCGGGTGGGCATAACAACCGCCTATAGCGTAAACTGTTTCCGGCTCGGAGCCGGTAAACCAGCGGGCAAGATCAATATCATGCACCATCATATCAAGAAACGCTCCCCCCCGAATGGGCGCTAAAAGCAATGCTGCTTTCAATAAATTTTTCCGGGTCCTGGCTGTAGGCCCTAAAAAGTATCACCTTGCCGATTTCTCCGGAGCTGATCTTGTTATATGCATACTGATAGGATTCATCAAAGCGCCGCATAAAGCCCAGCATGAATACTTTTTCAGGATGGGACTCCACGGCTTTTTCAGCGTTTTTACATTCCGCTATGGTTACGCCCAGGGGCTTTTCGGAAAAAATGTGCTTCCCCGCGTCAAGGGCTGCGGAAATTTGTTTGGTATGCAGACCGGAGGGTGAGACCAGGACAATCGCATCCAGATCTTTTTGGGCGATTATTTCCTCAAAAGATGTGTATCGGTTGGCAACGCCGAGCCTGTCAGCGGTTTCGGTTAATTTTTTTTGATCTACATCACAAATCGCCGCAAGTTCCGCGTTTCTGATCCTGTTTGCGATATTTTCCGTGTGGGCAAGTCCCAGACGTCCAAGCCCTACCGAGCCGATACGAACTTTTTTCATTTTTAAAGACTCCAATATGGGAACCTCTAAAAACCTCGTTGGGTTTTTAGAGGTTCCTTGAGGTAACTGTTACAGATACTGAGCGACATTATCCTTGGTAATAACCGGCGTGGGGGCGTCGATTTTCTTGTCTATCGATTGGCCCTGCAGATGCTTATAGATGCTTTCAACGCCGAGGAATCCCATTCCCGCCGCATCCTGCGCAACTGTTCCAAAGAGACCGCCGTCACGGACAGATTCTTTTGCGGACTGGTTGCCGTCAACGCCCATAACCACCGCTTTCTTGCTGTTCTGGGTCAGGGCACGATAGGCACCTTCCGCCTGATCGTCATTGGCGGAGAATACGCCGTCAATGTTTCCCTTTTGGAGGACATTCTGAATGATGCTGAACGCGCGTTCGCGGTCTGAATTGGCAGGTTGGCGGCTTTCGATGACAATACCGGCATCCTTAAATACCTTTTCAGCTCCATCGGCACGGTCGGTCATGGCAACATTTCCCGGGGCGCCTTCAAGAATAGTAACCTTTCCGCCTTGGGGGAGCACTTTCACCATTGCCTGGGCGCCAAGAACGCCGATCTGGTAATTGTTGCTGCCAATATAGGTAAGGTAATCGGCATAGCCGGAAGGCATGGGGGTATCAATTACCGCTACCGGGATTTTGGCCGTTTTTGCCCTGTTCATAACATTCACTGCAGCGGGCGGCTGGGACGGAGAAAAAACGATGCCTACCACATCACCCTTGGAAATGATGTCTTCCATCATGTTGATCTGATCGGTTACCGCATCCTCAGTGGGCGGGCCGAATTCGACAAGTTCATAACCGTATTTTGCTGCCGCTTCCCGTGCGCCTTTTAATACGGTCTGCCAGTAGGGCGAGCTGAGGGTCTTAAGCACAATGGCGATTTTCTTTGTTCCGCCGCCTGCTGCTGCATCCTTGGTTCCCCCGGCAAAAACGCCGTTCACAGTTACCAATGCCAGTAGTACACAAACGGCAATGATAGAACTTTTTCTTTTCATTTCATACCTCCTCGTATGATTAATAATATTTTCCCGGACAGCCAACTGCGGTCCGTTTTTCCCACTGCTATTTTTGCTTCATAACCCGCTGACGGATTACATCTACATATACCGCGATAATAATGACCGCCCCTACCGAGAAAGTCTGCCAGGCGGACGGAACTCCCAGAAGGTTAAGACCATTGCGGAGCACGGCGATCAGTAACACCCCTACAATGGTATTGCCGATTTTTCCCACACCGCCAAAGAAACTGGCGCCGCCGATGATGACTGCGGCGATTGCGTCTGTTTCATAATCCACCCCTGCCAGGGGGAACGCGGTATCAACACGGCCTACAAGGACTATACCGGCAAGGGCCGCAAAAAAGCCGCTCATGGCATAGACAAGGTTCAGGATATTGTCAACATTAATGCCCGAAAGGCGGCTGGCCTCTTTATTACCCCCAACCGCATAGATGTATCTGCCGGTCCTGGTCCGGTTCAGAAAAATAAACATCAGCACATAGAGCACCGCAACCAGCACAAAGGAAACCGGCATAGGCCCGATATTCGCATTGCCGAGAAATACAATCGGTTTTTCAAACTGGTACACCGGCAGGGTTCCGGTTACCACCAGGCAGAGCGCCCTGGCCATCTGCTTGGTACCCATAGTGGAAATAAAAGGGTGGGGCAAGTGCATCTTGGTAAGCAGCAGACCGTTAAACAGGCCCAACAGGGTACCTACGGCAAGACAGGTCAGCAGTGCAACATAGGGATTCATGTGAAATGTCTTTACAAACATTCCCATGACCATGGTCGAAAGGGCAAGAACCGAACCTACGGAAAGATCGATACCGGAGGTCAGAATCGCCAGGAACATACCGATGGATATGATGGAATTAATCGCCGCCTGGCCGGCAACATTCATCAGGTTGCTGACCGAAAGAAACCTCGGCGACAAAATACTCATCACAATACAGAGCAATACCAGACTGACCAGTACGCCCAAACTGTACATATGTTTTTTAACGCTTGCAAAAAACGCCGCGTTTTTTTCTAATTGTACCTCTTGTTCAGTCTTTTCCTGTGCCAACATTTCCTCCTTAACGCACCAGCAGCTTTATTTGCTTTCCGCCGGCAGCCCCGATGCCGCAAACATTATTTTTTCCTGGGTTATATCAGATCCCGAAAATTCGGCAGTTACCCTGCCTTCGTACATGACCATGATCCGGTCCGACATACCTATACATTCATCCATTTCCGAACTTATCATAATAACCCCGGCCCCTTCTTCGGTCAGTTTATTGATAAGGTTATACACTTCAACCTTGGCGCCTACATCAATACCCCGGGTAGGCTCATCAATGATGAATATTTTTGACCGGGTAAGCAGCCATTTTGCAATGACCACTTTCTGCTGATTTCCGCCGCTCAGGTTCCCCGCAAGCTGATTTACCGAAGGGGTACGGGTACGCATCTCTTTTATCATGAGTTCCGCATCGGCCCTGCAATCTTTTAATCTGAGCAAAAAGCCCGACACATAATGTTTTAGATATACCAGAGTGGAGTTGAACTCAATGTCCTGAATGAGAATCAGCCCCTGCCCCTTCCGGTCCTCGGTAAGGAAGGCGATTCCGGCCTTGATGGAATCCTGGGGGCTTCTGATGTTAATCTGCTGTCCCCTGACAAAAATTTTGCCCGAATCCAGCGGATCCGCTCCGGTAAGGGCCCGCATGGTTTCTGTCCGCCCGGCGCCCACAAGGCCGGCAAAACCCAGCACTTCACCCTCATGCACCACAAAGGAAACATCATGCATCACCCCGTTGCGGGTAAGCCCTTCCACACGGAGCAGCTCTTTTCCGGGTTTTGTTTTTATCTTGGGATATTTCTGGGTTATATCCCGCCCTACCATCATCTTGACAATGTTGTCTATGCTGACATCCGCCGTATTTACTGTGGAGACCATCTCGCCATCCCGCATAACGGTAATCCGGTCGGTAATGGCCAGAACCTCATCAAGCCGGTGGGAGATGAAGATAACAGAAACCCCCTCGGCCTTCAGGAGCCGGATGATTCCGAGTAATTCATCGGTTTCCCGTGCGCTTAAACTGGCCGTAGGCTCGTCCATAATGATCATTTTTGACTTGGCCCTTACGGCGCGGGCGATCTCTACCATTTGCTGTTTGCCGACGCCCAATAAACTAACCGGCGTATTGGGGTCGATATTCAGTCCCAGCGTTTTCAGAACCCTTGTTGATTCTTCCCTCATTAAGGCGATATTGGTAATTCCCAGGGCTTTGTTTGATATTTCTTCCCGCCCAAGGTAAATATTTTCGTATACCGTCATCTGGGGCACCTGGTTCAACTCCTGGTAGATACAGGCGATACCCAAAGACATGGAATAGTGAGGGGTTATATTTTCCAGTTTTTTCCCGTCAAAGTGAATTTCACCCTCATCAGGCGGATGGGCGCCGGTTATGATTTTTATCAGGGTTGATTTTCCCGCCCCGTTTTCCCCCACCAGGCCGAGTACCTCACCCCTGCGGACATCAATACTGACACTTTTGAGCGCCAAAACGCCGGGAAACCGTTTTGTTACATTTTTCAGGCTAAATATGACATTATCATCCACGTTATATTTCCCCTTGATACGGAAAAGCCGGTACAAGCGTATCTACGACATTCCTGCAAACGTTTTCAAATATAAGTATACCGGTGAATTTTAAGAACTGTCAAGGGAAATTTTCGAAATTTGAGCCAGTTTCAAAATAAGGGGATGTACCAGCTATTACCAGCAGGGCTGGGCGGGCATCTGCGAATAAATTCCCTATGTTGAAACTGTCTCATTAAAAAGCTGTTTTGCCTGATCCCGCACCTGATCTATTGCTGCCTGGTAGTTGGCCTTCAGGGCGTTCATGTTTTGGTTGTAAAAACCGATGAATTCCGGGTCCTGAAAGGGATCGATGCGGACTTCCCGGCCCATGCGGCGGGAAAGTTCCTCCTCTTTTTGGCGGAGTTTGGGGGCGTATTGCTGGCGTATGGCCTGATCGTAATGGGCGGCTTCGTCCAGATATTGGGAGAGCGCCTGGGTAAGCTGCTTGTACAGGGCGGAGAAACGGCTGTTATTGATTACCACCTGCAATCCCTTGCCCGCGGTCTCAATGCGTTTTTCATCGTCTTTGATGACCGGCAGACTGATCTGGGCAAGCAGCACGTCAAAAATCCCCTGTCTAAAGCTTTGAATTTGCTCTTTGGGGGTGTTTTTCAATGCGTCCCCAAGATTGGTACCGGGCTCCGCGAGAAATGCATTGGCAAGCTTTTTGCCCCGTTGTTTTGCTTCAAATTGATCGATACTGGTTTTATCGCTTTTAACCGTTTCGGTCCGTTCCAGTGCGATTTCCAGTGCGCTTTTTATCCGTCCCATTGTGCTGTTTCCTTCTTTTCTATAAAATACGCAGGATAGCGAATTTTTTCAAGCGGTGATTTTTATACTGTGAATTAAGGAGGAAAGAATGTCTACCGCCAATGTACACACACTTATAGGGATAGGGGCTTACCTGCTGGTAATGATTGGCATCGGTCTCTGGTACGCCCGCAGGAGCAACAGCAATATCGAGGAATTTTTTCTTGCAAAACGGAGTTTTGGTCCCTGGATCGCGGCGATTAGCGCCGAGGCTTCGGATATGTCGGGCTGGCTGCTCATGGGGCTGCCGGGAGTTGCCTATTTTACCGGCATTGGCGAGGCATTTTGGACCGCTTTGGGGCTTTTTATCGGCACCTGGATCAACTGGGCGCTGGTAGCCAAACGGCTGCGAACCTATTCCCAAATTGCAGATAACGCTATCACGCTGCCGGAATTTTTCAGCAAACGTTTCCACGATAGCAAGCGGATCCTTCTGGCAATCGCCGCCATTATCAGCCTGGTGTTTTTCTCGATATATGTGGGCGCCCAGTTTATCACCTTTGGTAAACTCTTCAGTTATATTTTTAACGCCAACATGGTGGTTATGGTTGTCATCGGCGCCCTGCTGGTTTTGTTCTACACCCTGCTGGGCGGCTTTTGGGCGGTGGGTATGACCGATCTAATCCAGGGGCTGCTGATGGTGTCCGCCCTGGTACTGGTGCTGATCTTTGGTATTGTCCACGCCGGCGGTTTTGCGGGTGTTGCCGAAAACCTGCGCCACTTCCCCCGGTTTATTGACTTCTTTGGCATCGCCACTCCCGACATGACCGATGGGGTGCAGAAGGTGGTGAACGGCGCGCCCCTGTTCGGGCCCGGCGCCAATTACGGTTTCCTCACTATTGTCAGCACTATGGCGTGGGGGCTCGGTTATTTTGGTATGCCCCAGGTGCTGGTTCGTTTTATGGCGATCAATAAAACTTCCAATATAGCCCGTTCCCGCAACATCGCGGTTATCTGGTGCTTTATAGCCCAGATCGCGGCGGTAGCCATCGGCCTTGTCGGCAGGGCGCTTATGCCTGCGGCGCTTACCACTGCCAGCGCTTCGGAAAACATCTTTACTCTGCTGGGCCTGAATTTTTTCCCGCCCCTTATCGCGGGCATCGTTATTTCGGGCATACTCGCCGCCAGCATGAGTTCCTCGGATTCCTATATGCTGATTGTGTCTTCTTCATTGGCGAACGATATCTTCAAGGACATTTTTAAAAAAGATGCCAGCGAAGCTATGGTCATGTGGGTCGCCCGTATCACCATGCTGCTGGTAACGGTGTTCGGCGTACTTATCGCCATTTCCGGCAGCCAGTCGATTTTCCGGGTAGTGTCCTACGCCTGGGCCGGCCTGGGCGCTGCCTTTGGCCCTCTCATCCTTTTCTCGCTTTTCTGGAAGCGCACCACCTTTCCCGCTGCGGTTGCGGGTATGCTTTCAGGCGGTCTCATGGTAGTGCTCTGGAAAAACGTCATCGCCAAACTCGGCGGCCCCTTTGCGGTCTACGAGCTGCTGCCGGCCTTTGTTATTTCCTGCCTGGTCATTCTGATAGTAAGCCTGGTTACAGCGAAACCCTCGGCGGCAATTGAGAAAGAATTTGAAGCAGCGAAGACGGCGGAGTTTTAGGGGGAAGTCTTGCCATCACTCAAGATAAATGGTATCCTGTAGAGGAAAATAATTTTGAATAAACACAAAGGAGTACTTATGCCTAAAACAATCCTGTCCCCCGGAACTATGTTAAAAACCATGCTCAAAAAATATCAGTTGACCTGTACCAGCCTTGCAAAAGACATAAAAGTCAGTTATGCCATGCTGCGTCTCATCACCAATGATCAGGCGAAAATCTCAATTCCCGCCGCCGCCAAACTCGCCAAATATTTCAACACCGTCCCGGAATACTGGCTGGTGGCACAAATGAAGTATGACCTGGCCGGAGCTGCCAAGGACAAGTCCCTGCAAAAAACAATCAAATCCATACCCAAAGTGGCGAAACCGGTAAAGACTAAAGCTAAAGCTAAAGCCAAAGCCGCCCCCAAACAGAAAAGAGGAAAAGCGGCTCCAGCCAGAGGCAGAAGGACTGCCAAGTCCTCCGCGACCAGGCGGGGTAAATAGAACCAGTTTTAAAATAAAGGAAGTTTATCCACAAATGCCAGCAGGGAGGGGCGGGCGGCGCTGCGGGGGCTGAAAAGCATTTGGAATTCCCCGATGGAACATACCTGTCGATTAAAGCAGCCCGCAGGGCTGAACATAGCTGTAATAAACGCCGCCCGGATCACTAGCTCAGAAGCACGGTCAGAATAACACAACTCACAAAGCTCTGTATGTATCGCTAAACCGGGCGGGGGATGTGTAATTGGACTCTACAAGGTTTTTCAGCCCCCGCAGCGCCGCCCGCCCATCCCTGCTGGTAATAGCGAGTGCATTCCCTCATTTTGAAACTGTCGATTAAATCGCCCTGGTTCCGCCAGTTTTGAGACCGGCTTCGTAGATTTTTCCACAGGAAAGGAACATGGGGAGTTTGGTTCCAGCCAGGATGATGTCCGATTCTTCGGCCATTTCTATCATGTCTCGGCTTGGGGCCTTGCCCCGTACAAAAATAATGGCATGAATATCAAGAAGTTCGGCGGTGCGGATCACCTGGGGGTTTACCAGGCCGGTCAAAAGGAGCACCCGGTCTTTTACAAAGGCCATAACATCGCTCATTAGGTCGGCGCCGCAGGCGGAAAACACTTCCAGATTCGACTTGTCCTCGCCGGAAAAAAATTGCCCTTCCAGTATAGTGACTGCTTCAGCTACGGTCATGATATCCCCCATTTTCTCCTTGAATCATAGTACAAAGAGATTTTTTTTTCAATATAGTTAAGCCTTTACCCCCGCGGCTGCAATCACCATGAGAGTCATCTAAATTGCTGTTTTTCCTAATTTCGCCCAAAAAATGTAAAAGTTCTGGACATAACTAGACATATTATTTATTATATTTATTATACACTAAAGTACAGACAAAATGGAGGATAGTATGGCTGAACACATAATGCATAAAAAGGAAACAAAAAAGACCCCGCAGAAAACGCTGAAAGAGAAGCGGGAAGAGAAGAAAGCAAAGAAAAAGGGCAAGGAAGAATAGCGACTCGAAACTTGAGTAACAAGTAGGGCATTGTTTTTTTTCCGGCGTTTTGTGGCAGAACAGCAGCAGGTACTCCTTGCCACCGCTAGCCCGAAGCCGGAATTTATACTATAATATGTATAGTAGAGAGGGAGCTAATGCCGGTAACGAAAACTACAGTGAAAAAACCAGCCAAGAAGGCGGCCGCAGTAAAGAAAGTAACAGCCGCCGATGTATGGGCAAACATAGACAGGCTGGAAAAACAGGTGGAAGAAACCCAAATTTAATTTTGGCAGAATAAACCCGAATGCACGGCTGAAAGATAACGAACATAATATTCATGCGGAACTTGACGCAATTCTGGAAAATGGCACTCAAGCCATGATTGTCGAGGTAAAAGTAACCTTGCGAACCGAAGATGTGGACGACCATATCAAGCGCATGGAAAAAATTAGAAGATACATGGACTTGCACGGCGACAAACGGGAATTTTTTGGAGCAATAGCGGCTACGATTGTTAGAAAGAATGAGCGATCATACGCCTTTAAACAGGGCGGCTAAAAAATCAACACAAAAGTCCCGGCTGTAATTAATACCCCGCCAATTATTGTTTTAATGGTTATTGTTTCTTTTAACACCACAAAGGCCAGTACCATTCCGATAACCAGGCTGAATTTATCTATGGGTATAACTTTTGAGGCTTCGCCTATTTGCAATGCCCGGTAATAACAAAGCCACGACAGCCCTGTCGCTATTCCTGATAATATTAAAAACAATAAATTTTTATGCCCGATACTCGTAATGTCCGCATTTTTTCCGGTAATAAAAACAATGCCCCAGGACATGATTAAAACTACAACAGTACGAATAGCGGTGGCCAAATTGGAATTAATATTTGCGATTCCAATCTTTGTTAAAATTGAAGTTAGCGCCGCAAAAACCGCGGATAATAACGCGAAAATGATCCACATAAAACTGTCTCCTTATGTTTTTTTACGATACATAAAAAAAAGAGCGTCCGCAAGGCCGAAGCCTTGGGACGCCTGTATCGCACTTGTTTCCTATTCCTTAAAAAATCGGAACCACGCTACCGTCGCTCCAGGTCTTGCCGATGTAGTCTTTTACCTTCTGGCTGAGGAGGGCTTTTTTCAGGGCCTGAATATTTGCGTTATTCTCTTTGCCTTTCTGGACAACCACGATATTCACATAAGGGGATTCCGCCCCTTCGATGATGAGGGAGTCTTTGAGGGGGTTGAGTCCCGCTTCAAGGGCGTAGTTGCCGTTGATGGTGGCGGCATCAACATCCTGCAGGGAGCGGGGAAGCTGGGCGGCCTCAAGTTCCTGGAAGCGGAAATTTTTGGGGTTACCCGTGATGTCCCTGGGTGTAGCGGTAAGGCCCACGCCCGCTTTGAGGGTGATGAGGCCCCTGGACTGGAGCAGGAGCAGAGCCCGTCCGCCGTTGGAAGGATCGTTGGGAATGGCGATTGACGCCCCATTGGGAAGATCAGCGATGTTTTTGTACTTTGCCGAGTAGAGACCGAAAGGTTCAACATGGACGCCAAAGGCAGAGAACAGTTTTGCCGACCAGTCCGCATTGGTTTCCAGATAGGGGATATGCTGGAAGAAGTTGGCATTCAGATCCCCGGCGATGAGGGCGGTGTTAGGCGTCACATAGTCGGTGAATTCCACCACTTCTAAAGTGATGCCCTGGGCAGCCAGATCGTCTTTGATCAGGTTGAGCAGTTCCGCGTGGGGAACCGGTGTAGCGCCCACCGTAAGGGTCGAGCCCGATGCTTGAGTGTTACCTTTGGCCTCTACTGTCTGGTTAAAGGCCAAAACCAGTATGCCCGCCGCTAGCAGGCCAATCAGTGTCTTTTTCATACGTTTCTCCTATAATTCCTAGTATATACCTAGATTTCATACAAAATACATTTTTTTGTCAAGTACGTATAAATGGTAATTTGTCGCACTGCTACATTATCGTACTATCACAAGCGAAGGAGCCCTGAATCCTGATTTGTCCCCGGGAGCGCACAGAAAATTTACTTGGCGGCCTGGGGCGGAAACTCACCCCTTTCACCTCGAAAATAACTCGGCTCAAGGGATGATTTCCGCCCCAGACCGCCCTTTAACATTTTTTCAAAGTACGCTCCCGATTTACCCCGGGATTCAGGGCTCCTTCGTTTGCATTTGCCGGTTATGTATGTAGCAGCCAATTACCGTTTCCTTGTGGGGGAGGAATGGCTTTTTCCTCTCGCAGGGAAGGGATGGGGAGTTTTACTCCGTCATAGTGGAATGTGTCGTCCGCCACGAGTAAGAAATACTCGCTAATGCAGCAACGGGGAGGGCTTGTGAGTTATTTTTTGCTCGTAGTGAATGGCACATTCCCTTTCTGCGAAGGGAAATGGTGATTTATTGAACAGTGTAACCAAACCACAACTGCAAATCGGGGTGGGCGGGGCAGTGCCGGGCATGACTTTTTGCGACATCAAAAAAATGGGGTAACCGACCCCCACCAAGAAGCCGCATACGCCAGTATGCTGAGGGAAAATTTAGCACGGTGTAGCGCAAAAGAACGCCACAGTATACAAAAAATGCGCGGCTGCTTTAGCTGCCGCAGGGCGCGTTTCGTATCCGAGCCGTAGGCGAGTGTACGAAGGCGTGTAACTAATGCTCTGGAGCAAACGGAATGCCCGGTGCTATTCCGCCTACCCTGCTTTGATGAGCGAGAGAATGCTACACTGTTCGACAAATTACCGTTTTGAAAGCAGGCGGCGGCTTATCGCCGTACCAATGATCTGCACCGCCTCAACCAGTATCAAAATGACAATAACCGCGCCTATGGTTACATCGGTTCGGAAGCGGTAGTAGCCGTAACGGATGGCAAGGTCGCCCAGGCCCCGGCCGCCGATAGCGCCGGCCATTGCGGAGTAGCCAATTAAATTGATGATGGTCAGGGCCAGGCCGGAAACCAGGGCGGGCATGGCTTCGGGAACCAGCACCTTGCGGATGATCTGGAAATTGGTGGAACCCATAGCGCGGGCTGCGGTAATAACCCCCAGGTCAACTTCGGACAGGGCCGCCTCGGCAACACGGGCCACAAAGGGAGCGGCCGCAATCGAAAGGGGGATAATCACCGCAGTGGGGCCTATGCTGGTTTTGATGATGAGCCGGGTCAGGGGGATGAGCAGTATCATCAATATGATAAAGGGCAGGGAACGGAAAAGATTTACCAGCCGGGAGAGGACGTTGTAGCTGATGCGCCGGGGGGCGAGTCCTGCCGGGGAACTGATGTAGAGATATGCCCCCAGGGGAAAACCCATGAGACAGGCGAAGATGGTGGACACAAAAGTCATGTAGATCGTCTCCGCAGTGGCCGCCGGCAGCATGGATAACACTTCCAGAATTTTTTCGCTAAGCATGGATCAGCTCCCTGGCGGCCTGGGTTTGGGGCGCTTCAAATACGGATGCGACGGTTCCCTGTTCCACAATGGTTCCCTCGTCCAGCACCGCCACATCATGGCATATTTCGCGGATAACTTCCATTTGATGGGTGATGAGTATCACCGTGATTTTTAGACGCTGCTGCAAATCGCGAATAAGCGAGAGTATGGAACGGGTGGTCTGGGGGTCAAGGGAACTGGTGGCCTCGTCGCAGAACAGCGCCTGTGGAGTTGCGGCTAACGCACGGGCTATGGCCACCCGCTGCTTCTGACCACCTGAAAGTTCCCGCAGGCGGGCCCTGCGCTTGTCTTTAATATCGACTAACTCAAGGAGTTCGTCCACCCGCTGGTCTATCACTTTTTTGTGCAGCCCCGCGATTTCCAGGGGATAGGCGATATTCGCCGCCGCGTTACGTGATCCAAGGAGATTGAAATTCTGAAATATCATCCCCATCTTCCTGCGCCGTTCCAGCAGCTCCCTGCCCCGCAGGGTATCTACCCGTTCCGCATCATAGTAGACCTCGCCAGAGTCCGGGGTTTCCAGCAGGCTCATGATACGCAGCAGGGTAGATTTTCCGGCGCCGCTCCTGCCTATGATTCCGTAAATGGAACCGTCGGGAATGGAGAGATTCACATCCCGCAGCGCCGCCACCGAGGCATAGGTTTTGGAGATTCCCTTAAGAACGATCATCGGCTTTCCCTTGTCGTTATATAGCGCATCATATTATCCCGCGATTTCCTTCAGCCGTTCAATAATGTTGATGTGCTGGGTACAAGCGCTTTCGCACTGGCCGCAGCTTACGCATTTGCCGGCAATGGACTTGTCCAGTTGCCAGTGCCATTTGAGCCGGTCCGCAATCGGGTCCACGCCGGGCTTGCTGTTGAGCAGTTTCTGGTTGTAGGCGTCCATGAATTGGGGAATGGGAATGTCCTGGGGGCATTCGTCGCAGTAGGCGCAGCCGGTACAGATGCCTTCAAAGGAAGCGTCGGCCCTGGCCTTGACCGCTTCCAGTTCCGCCGCTGTCCGGGGCTGGTATCCGTTTATGGCGTTCAGCGCTTCCTGCACCTGCGCAAGGGTCTGAAAGCCCTCCAGGGTAACGCTGATCTCTGGATGATCCCAGAGGAAGCGCAGGGCCGCCGCCACGGTACCCTCACCGGGATCGCCAGGGCGGTGCAAAAACTTGAAAAGCTCCGGGTGTTGGGGAATGATTCCGCCGCCCAGGGGGTTCATTACCACTGCGCCGAGTTTTCTGGCTCTGATTGCATCAAAAGCTTCCTGCCTGGTTTGGAAATTATAAGCTGAATACCCAAAGAGCACGCCCTCAAAAACCCCTTCCATCAGGAGTTCCCGAATCTCATCCTTTATGAGGTGGCTTGAAACGCAGATATGCCTGATGAGCCCCTCTTCCTTGAGTTTTTTGAAAGTCTGTAAAATACCGTCCTTTTTTCTATCCTGCCAGTTATCAAGGCTGGTTATACACCAAATATGGTAAAAATCGATAGCCGGAATATCCAGCCGCTTCAGTTGACCTTCAATTTCTGTGCGTATATCACTTTCAGTGGTTTTAAAGGTTTTGGTAGCCGCGTAATAGGGAAGATTCCGCCGCCGCAGTTCCGCAAAACCTTTGCCGAATACGATCTCACTTTTTGTTTCAAAATAACCCGGCGCGGTGTCAAAATAATTTACCCCGCCCTCAGCCGCCGCAACCATCATACGGACACATTCCTCATGATCATCCACATGACTGAACCGCATTCCGCCAAACCCAAGGAGCGAAACCTTTTTGCCGGTCTGCCCGTAATCTCTGAAAATCATGCGCACCTCCGGAGAAATAGTAGCAAATTGCGGGATAAAAAAACAGGGGACGTGTGCCTCCCCAGCCACGGAGATACAAATATGCTATACTTATACCATGAAAATAGAGCTTTTTACCTTTTGCGATTTTGCCCAGGAAAACGGCGGTAAACTGACCATCGTGGGTACTTTTGACACTATTATTTCCCGCAAATTCCCCTGCGTCCACCCCCAGCTTTCAGTGGTTATACGTTTGCGTTTTGATATTTGGGAATTTTCCAACCATCAATTTCGTATTGAAACCCGGGATCTGGATGGCGAGATGAGCATGGAAGCCATCAGCGGTAATGTGGATGTCAAAGGCGTGGGAAACGCCACTGCGGTTTCGCATCTGGTGTTCACCATATCCAATTTGCACTTCAAGAATTCGGGGGTGGTGAATTTTGTGTTGTTTATGGATGACAAAGAAGCGGGGACTATTCCGCTGTATATCAGAAAGGGGTAATTTCGCATAACGGAATTTGTTCGCTTGTACCGGCGCCACTCCTAAGGCCGTGCGGCCCGCTGCAGCAGGATGAAGTCGGCCAGGACCAGAGCGGTCATGGCTTCCACTACCGGGACGGCCCGGGGCAGTATGCAGACATCGTGGCGGCCGCTGATGATGAGTTCACGGATGTTTCCGGCGCGGTCTATGGTGCGCTGGGGTTTTGAGATTGAGGCAACAGGTTTGAAGGCTATGTTGAATTCCAGTGGCTGGCCGCTGGAGATGCCGCCCAGGACGCCGCCTGAGTTATTCGATGTAAAGTTCACCGTAGGGATGCCGCCGACTATTGGCGCGACAACTGGCGCGACAACTGGCGCGACAACTGGCGCGACTACCGGCGAGACTGCCGGAACTATCGGGTCGTTGTTTTCAGAGCCCCGCAGACTGGCGGCGGCAAAGCCTGCGCCGAATTCGATGGCTTTGGCAGCGCCCAGGGAGAGCATTGCGGCGGCAAGGCGGGCGTCCAGTTTGTCAAAAACCGGCTCGCCCAGGCCGGGGGGAACTCCCCATACGGAGCAGCTCACCACGCCGCCGGCGCTGTCGCCTTCGGCGCGGAGGGCTTCTATCGTTGCGAGGGCTTTTTCCGCTTCTTTGCGGCTGGGTACCCGCAGGGGGTTCCGTTCGATCTCGTCAAGGTTAAAACCTGCCGTTGTTGGAAGAGGCATTTCCAGACCGGCTATTGCGGATGTCCAGGCGCGGATTGTTATGCCCTGGGCGGCAAGAAATACTTTTGCCGCTGCGCCTGCGGCAACACGGCAGAGGGTTTCCCTGCCGGAAGACCTGCCGCCGCCACGATGATCCCTGCAGCCGTATTTGGCCTCCCAGGTCCAGTCCGCATGGCCGGGCCGGTAGATATCCCGCAAATTGTCGTAATCAGCGGAATGATGATCTGTATTGCGAACGAGTATGGCGATAGGGGTTCCCAGGGTTTTACCTTCAAAGACACCGGAGAGAATTTCGCATTCGTCCGTTTCGTTTCTGGCAGTAGACGCGCCGCCCTGCCCGGGACGGCGGCGGCGCAGTTCCCCCTCAATGTCGCTGAGGGAAAGTGGCAGGCCCGCAGGGCAGCCGTCTATGACACAACCCATTGCCGGCCCGTGAGATTCTCCAAAGGTTACTACTCTGAAAAGCTCGCCAAAAATATTTCCGCCCATGAAAAACTACTCCCTTACCAATTCAATCACCGCTACTTCGGAATTGGTAGCGACCCGCAGGGGCGGCCCCCAGAGCCCGGCGCCGGATGTTACCACAGCCTGCATGGTTGTGCCCTGCCAGTAGCCGTAGTGGGTAGCGCCGGCCCGTTTATACATACTCCTGGTGGCCAAATTCGCCGGGAAGAGCTGGCCCCGGTGGGTATGGCCGCAGAGCAGGAGATCCACGCCGGCTTTCTCAATTTGGGGGAATTCAATGGGTTGATGATCCAGCATGATGAGGGTCGTGTTCCGGCCGAAAGGGGATTCGCCGCTGCGGGTGTTCGCTTCCAGAGCGGCAACAAGCTCTGCGGCGGAAATCCTTGCCTGCTGCATACCTATGGGCCGTGCGTCGCGGCGGCCTGCAATATACAGATTATCCGCAACAGGCAGGGCCTCGTCTGTCAGCAGGATAATGTTCGCGTCACGCAAAAAATTCGCTATCCCTTCGGTACTGCCTTCGCCCTGCAGCAGGCGGACCCGGTCAACATCGTGATTACCCAGGCAGGCATACACGCCGTTACGCGCATTAAGCCGTCTGAGCTCGGCGGCAATACCGCTCATATCTTCCACAATGCCAAGGTTACTGTCAAAAATATCACCGGCAATGCAGACCATGTCAGGCTCAGTCTGATTAACCTTATCTACAATACGCGCAATCCAGGCGCGGTCAACGGTGGCGCCTATGTGCAGATCCGAAATCAGGGCAATACGCATATCCGTGCCGCTTTTGGCAATATTCACGCGGTAATTGCTGGTGTAAATGGATCGGGCGTGCGAAACGCCGTAGATAATTACCAGCATAGTAACGCAGAGGGCAGCGCCAAAACCGGCCGCGCTGAAGCGGGGGCTTAAGACGCCGCGTTTTGCAAACCAGAGCGCCAGCCGCAACAGATCGAAGGCCAGCAGGGAGAGGAGCAGGTACACAAAGACGGCCATAAAATATACGCCGAACTGCCGCAAAAAGTGCAGCCTGTCCAGGCGGAGTAGATTGATCAGGATAAACGAATACGCGAGCAGGGCAAAAAGGGGCCAATACACCAGGGCGCTGCAACCGGGCAGGAAAAACCTGATAAAAGCCAGCAGCCGCAAGCCAATATACACACAGAGGCCGGTGTACACCAGTATCATAATTCCCGAAAAAAACAGCCACATTTCGTTCAATCCTTATATAATAAAAGATAATGGGGGAATAATAGCAAAAGTTCAAGCTCCGGCCTTCCGATAATCAAAATGGAGACCTATTTATGGAACAAAGCAGCAGCGGAAATCCGGACGGGCCGCAGGAAAACTCGGGCCGTCAAAATATCTTCTTTGGAAACCAGAACGACGGACATCTGGCAGTCTCCTTTTCCGAATCAGACCTGGAACTCCGGGCCGATTTTATTCCTCCCCTGGGTGCGGGACAGCCCCTTACCTCCGACGCCGTGGCGCTTATACTGGGAAAAATCAATGTAACCTACGGCGTACTCTGGGGCGATATTAACGAGGCAATCAAAGACTGCACTATGGGCCGGCGCCAGGTACCGGACATACTCATCGCAAAGGGCTATGCTCCGGCAGCCGAAGTTGCCGAATATTTTGAGATGAACCCGGCGCTCAACCAGAATAGGCAGCAAGCCGACGACAATGCCCAAATCGATTACCGCTCACACTCTCCTTTCATTATTGTAAAAAAAGATCAGGCCCTGGCAAAACTGCGTCCCCGCAAACCCGGCAAAGAGGGAAAAAATGTACACGGCGTTAGCCTCCCCTTCGCGATGATACGCCCCGAAGGTATAAGTGGCGGCGAAAACACCAGAACGGAAAAAAACCTGATCCTCTCGAATATCAACGGCCAGCTCATTGAAAAAAAGAAAGTGCTGCAGGTGCAGGAGAATCTGGTTATCAAAGGCAGCGTGGGCTACAGTACCGGCAACATTATTTTTCCCGGCGATGTCATGATCGAGGGGCCGGTTTCGGATGGTTTTAAAATTTACTCAGGCGGCTCAGTTGTCATCAAGCAGACCTTCGACGTTACCGAGGCGATCACCAAAGGGGACCTTGCAGTCGCTGGCGGAATCATCGGCAGGGGCGCGGGTCTGCTCAAAGTCGGCGGTGGAATCAGAACCAAGTTTATCGAGAACTGCCGCGCAGCGGCCCGCAAAACCATCACCGTAGATTCGGACATTATCAATTCCAGCGTATTCACCATGGAAAATATCGAAATGGGCGACAAGGGCCTTATACTGGGCGGCGATATCTATGCCGTACACGGGATCAAGGCCGGCGGCATAGGCAGAAAAGCCGGCAAGGCCACCCGTATTCACTGCGGCATAGATTTTACCGCTCAGCAGGAAAAAGAAAAAAACAACAACCATCTGCACATCCTGGCGGCGAAACTGGCAAAGCTCAAAGAACTGATGGCCGCGCCGGATCTGGACGATGAAAAAAGAGCCAAGATGCAAGAACTTGAGCGCCGTCTTGAAGAAGAGCAGCGAACCGCAGGCGCCAGGGTAACGGATCTTCTGGGTCAGATCAACACCGATGAAAACGCCGTGGTTGAAGTTACCGGGGAAATAGCGCCGGGCACCCTGATAGAAATTTGCCAGATTGCGCTTTTTGTTGATGAGCCGCTGCGCAAGGTACGGATTAGACTGGACAAGATGGGCGGAAAGCTCGTGCCGGAGCCGCTGTAGTTTTCTGTTTTGCAAATCTCTGATAAGCTGAAAATACATAACAAGGAGTGATACCATGCCTAAAAAAGCTATAGTCCTGTTGGCCGACGGTTTTGAAGAAGTTGAGGCCCTTACCCCCATCGATTACCTTCGCCGGGCCGGAGTGGAAGTTACCACCGTCTCTATAAAGGCGGGTCCGGCCGTTACCGGCGCCCATAACATTCAGTTGAATGCGGACACCACCCTGGGGGAACTTGTGAAGCAGGGAAAAGCCGGCGCCGCTTCCTGGGATGCATCGTCATCTTTTGATGCCGTCGTACTTCCCGGCGGTATGCCCGGCGCTTCCAACCTGGCCGCTTCCGGCGAGACCGGCGCGCTGATCAAAGAAATGGCCGCTGCCGGCAAATGGGTCTGCGCCATCTGCGCCGCCCCCGCGGTGGTGCTCGCCCCGCTGGGCCTGTTATCCGGCAAAAAATTTACCTGCTACCCCGGAACGGAAGAAAAAGTAAAAGACGGCAAATGGTCAGAAGACCGGGTGGTAATTGACGGCGCTAACGCCAGGGGCGATGACGCCAGGGGTGGAATCATCACCAGCCGTGGCGCAGGCACCGCAGGCGAATTCGCCGTGGCGATAATTGGCAAGCTGGTAGGCGAAGCCGAAGGGAGCAAGGTCGCTCAGTCGGTACTGCTGTAGCGAATAGTGCTATTACCCATAGGCATTGGTATTGAATTCAGGTTCCGACATTATTCAAACCTAAACGGATACCTTGAAGAAGGAGAAGAACCATACCCGGTGTAAACTACGGGTGACAGGCACTGAATTAGAAGCTGAAATTTTTTAACAAGTATTAGCCCCTGCGGGTTGCGGGGTATTTGAGGGCAAGGCTTTCGGCTACTGCGGTGAGGGCGTTTCAACTTTGGGGGATAGAAAACGCTTGCCCATTCGGGGTAATCGTAGCCGCTGGTTCCGATGAAAATGGCGCCAGACACTCCTGCGCTTTCCTTAGCAGGGATCAGCAACTGCGGGTTGTTCAAATACAGTAAATGGATCAATATCTATACATTTACGTGGATTACGATTGCCGCCCATATCCCAGGCGATAGTATCGTTAATAACCGTCAGCTTATCTTTAAATATCCGAATATCCATAAGCGGCTCAAATACCGTAGATTTCTTCAAAAGAGGCTTGGTGTCATACAGTCGTATCGAGCCATCATTAAAATACGCATATACTTCAAAATTATCGGTTGGTAATACTTGTATTACTTTTGGCCAAAAATATTTTGTATCCAATTTATTCATTTTTTGTTTCCTTACACCAGCGGTTTTATATCATTCAATGGCTGGCTGTTTCTGGACAGTTCCCAGTTTTGCATTAGTTCATCTTTATGTATCTCGCACCAGGCAAGTACCAGCTTCAATTGTTTGTTTGGTAAATATCCTCTGGCAATAATACAATCTTGAATTAGAACTGTGGCTCTATGTTCAGCATACTCTACGTGAAAATGCGGTGGATTATGCTCATCCCAGTTCATTGTAATTCTTATTCCATAAAATAAACTTATTTCTGGCATTCTTCCTCCTCACCAGTGATTATACCACTTTATCTCTCCCTACAGTATTTCACTCCAGAAAAGTATATCCCTTTACTCAAAAAATGCAAGCAACCATGTTGCCTCATACGTTCCCGCATTATCATAGTGAGCGGGATGACAAAAATCAAATATTTGTCATCCCGCTCACCATACAACGTAGACGTCAATTTTACCCACCCCATAAAAATCAAGGGTGGGACTTAAACGGTTAATTCTCAGTTTTCAGCTTTGGTTTAAATTCCAGGGGAGCAGTTTACTCCAATCGCCGGAAGGATTCATTTCGGCAGCTTGTTCAAAAATAGTTTTGAGATACTGGTACGGGTTGAGCTTGTTTGCTTTGGCGGTCTCTATAAGGGTATATAATTGGCAGGAACTTTTTGCACCTGCGGGGGAACCGGAAATGTTCCAGTTTTTTCTCCCCATCACAAACGGACGAATCGCGCGTTCCGCGGCATTGTTGTCAGGGGTCAATTCAATATGGTCAAGGTAATGAGTAAGGAGCGGCCATTGACCAAGAGTGTAGTTTACCGCTTCTCCCAGTTTTGAGGAATCAAGTACTTTCCCCTGCCGGCCTTCCAGCCACCCATGAAAGGCCGTTAATATTGGTTCGCATTCTTTCTTCCGCTCCTGGAGAAATTCTTCGCCGCTTAATTTTTTTTGACCGAGCTTTTCTCGCAATTTTTCTTCAATCGTGTAGAGCCCTTTTATCTGCGCAAGGGCATCCTCCGCACCTCCCGGTGTCCGGCTGATTTTCATCGCTTCAAAAAAATACCGTCTGACATGAGCAAAGCATCCTACGTGTATTATTGTTCCTGTAAGTTCTTTGAGCGCTTTTTCATAGGCGTCATATCCATCGGTTTGCAAATAACCGGAATAACCCGAGAGGATTTCCACAATGTGTGTTGCAGCGCGGCTTTCATGGTATTCATACCATATAACTTTTTTGCCGGGCGGCCCGCCGCGGGCAAGCCACATATACGATAATGCTTTGTTCTCTTTCCCCGGCTCATCCATCACCTTCATGGTGGTTTCATCCATATTGATTACTTCCCCGGTTTTAAGATGTTCTTTCATCAACGCAAGAAGCGGCTCAAGTTTTGCACACACCCCTTTCTGCCAATTATCCATATTCTGCCGGGAAATATGCACCCCGATGCGTTCAAATGCCGCCTGCTGGCGGTAAAAGGGCATGTAATCGCAATATTTCTGGGTAAATATGAAACTCAACAGGCCCGGCGTCGCAATGCTGCCCGGCATGATGTTTCCGGGAGTCTTCGCCATACGCACCGCTTTTTTATCCTCGTCACCGGAACCTTCGCAAGTCTTGCAGGCATATTTCTTTTTATGTATCACTTCTACCCAGATTTTCTGCGGTTCGATATGCAGCCGCTCGGAAACTTCTT
>BNVF01000029.1 GCA_025997895.1 Spirochaetia bacterium | reverse complement strand
TAACAAATCCGCAACGATACCGGGGAGTAATAATACACTGCAGCTTCTGGGAGTTACTTCCTATACGCTGACTCCCACGTTTTATTACAATACTGAGGAATATCAATTACAGCAGGATCTGGGAAACGGTGTAACCAGCGTAACGGTAACGTTTACCCGCGGGGACAGTGGACAAACGGTTGTCTGGAGAATGAACAGCGGTTCAAATTCAACAAATATTACCGGAACATCTTTTACCGCGACAGGCATTAACAACATAGGGCTTAATACCCTGTATATCACCGTAACGCCGGCAGATGGCAGTACGGCAAAGACCTACACGATTTTGCTGTATAAAAAACCGGCGGCGCCCAATTTGACCGCCTTTGCTGCCGCTGATTACAGCATGGGCGACAATAAAGTGCGGGTCCATTGGGCGAGCGCCATCGCTAACGCGGCGGGTTACGAGGTATACCGGAATACTGCTTCCAGCTCCGCGGGCAGTATCAAGGTGGGTGAGGAATCAACACCGTCCGCGGTTAATACCGAAGTGAGCGGACTTTCCTCGGGGAACACCTACTATTTTTGGGTGCGCTCGTATGTTGACGGGGGAGCCCGGGGCAGAATATACAGCGAGTACAGCAATCAGCAGACTTTGAGTACGGTAGTTGCTTTAGGCACATTCAATATTCAAGACACCGTGACATCGGCCGTTTACGACACGGGGGGCAATACAAATTACACGCTGAATTTAGGTTATGCGGCAACGCACAATCTGGCGGTTACCGCAAACCCTACCAGCGCGGCCGCAACCGCGCAAATAACTGCGGAAAAAACTACGGGTGATGGGCGAATCAATTTTTCGGGTAACAACGGAATACTTACCTGGGGGGAGTCCTACTCCACCAGTTTTACAGTAAAGGTTACCGCACAACATGCAGCCTATACGCAGACGTATACGGTTATCATCAACCGTGTTGTAAGCATACCCATTTCCGGGACGGTTACGGTGGCTAAACCTGCCGCACTCACCGTAAATGCGGTAACGGTAACGGCGCGGAAGAGCAGCCACGAAGGGCAAACGTTGGGTACTGTCACCGCTTCTTTTAGCGGAGGGATGGGCAGCACCGGGGGAACCAGCCAAACGTGGACGATGAACGCGCCCTCCGCTTTGACGGCGGCGGAGACGACCCTGTACTGGACGGCAAGCGTGATTGACACAAACGGTTACACATATTCATCGCAATCTACTACCACAGGCGCTATTCCGGCGGAGGGTTTTACCATTTCCTCCCCCTTGTCCCTGACGATCTACGGTATCAGTGTGGAGACGCTGAGTAACGGCAATATAACCGTACCAAAACCCTATGGGGTTGCGGGGGAAACGATAAACCTTATGGTACAGCCGATCCCCGGCTATGGTCTTTCGGGGACGCCGACGGTAACGGGCGGCGTTACGGTGAACGGATCGGCATCGCCGTATACCTTTACCATGCCTTCTTCGGCGGTTACGGTGGGCGGGACATTCACCCATACCGCCCCCGCCACGGCGATTATCGCGACTTCCCCCACGACTACCACCTACGCGGTACAGACAGACGCCAATACGGGGCTTGTTACCACGGGGCTGGCGGTTACCGGCATGGATGCCTATGGGAATAGTTGGGATATAAGCAGTTATACAGTGGGCAACTATGACTTTAGAACGCCGGGGGTAAAAGCCATTAGCGTTAGCGCCGAGGGAAAGACGACAAGTTTTGCGGTAACGGCGGTGGGCCTGAGCAACTTGATAGTAAACGATTATATGCTCAACCCGGCATTTAGCCCAACGCAGACACATTATTCGCTTACGACGATGTTGGAAGGTTCTTCGGGGCCGACGATTGATATTATCCCTGTAGACATAAGCGGTGCGGCTATTACCGTAGGCGGCAGTACAGCCACAAACGGTACGGCCAAGTCTACAGCCGTTGCCCGTGGGAATAATACCATCACTATTAACCTGAGTCTTAACGGGGTACAAAAATCCTACACCCTTGCGGTAACGCGGAAACCCGCAACACCGACTCTCACTATTACGCACCCGATGACGCGGCGATTGACGGCAAATTGGGGAACTGTGGACGGGGTGGCAACGTATGAGGTATACCAGAGTACCAGCAGCACCGCGCCGGAAAACGGCACGGAGGCGGCATCGGCGACAGTATCAGGTTTAACCGGTTCGTCGCGCAATTTCTCGGGCCTTACCAACGGAACCACATATTTTATGTGGGTACGGGCACGGACAAGTTCCGCAACCGGCAGCATTGCGGGGGACTGGAGCGCGGTACAAAGAGCCAGGCCGGGGGTTGTTACCCTTGCGCAAATTCAGAGCGCCATGAATAAGGGCGGAACCGTGTATATCGCGGGGACCGAAGCGTCGAATAATACGATTACCGTGGATGCGACTCTTACTCTTGGGACAACAGGTTACACTTACCTGGAACCGGTAACCAATGTAACGCTGAAACGGGACGACAACTTCACCGGCTACCTCGTGCATGTTCAGGATTATACACGCTGCTTAATCCTTAACGGAAGCGAGTATGGAGACACCCTTACTCTGGACGGCGGGGCGATCTGGACGGATACCAACGGCAGTGGTTATGCCACAGAGAGTGAATTCTCGGGTAATAGAAACTTGAATAATTTGGCATTGGTATGTAATTCCCAGGGGTATTTAATGATAGACGAGGGGGTGATTCTGCAGAATAATTTTGGTAAAGATGGCGCGATTTTAAACTATTATGAGGATAACCGCGGCTGGTTCCGTATGGTGGGCGGTATAATCAGGCAGAATCGCGCCCAGTTGGGAGGGGGAATACACTTTATCTTTAAAAACGCTTCTTCTAATCCTTATAAGAATCTTATGACCGGGGGTCATATTACCAGGAATCTGGCCTCTGCCTCCGGCAGTGCCGGCGGATACGGCGGCGGTATTTATATAGAAGTAACATCCGGCTCTTATCAAGGCGAACTGAACGGCGGTACCATAGATTATAATTATGCAACAGATGCCGGCGGCGGGGCATACAAAACCGGTAATTTCACTATAAGCGGGACCCTCGGTACAACTATTTCACCCAACAGCCGCGGGACAGGCGGCGCGTACCCGGATCATAACTTTTAGGGATGAACTGGTGGTGTCGCCAGCTTTGCTGGCGGCCAGCTTTGCTGGCGGCCAGCTTTGCTGGCGGCACGCTTTTTGTGGTGGGTCATTTTGACACGATTTCCTGTCCGGCAAATTATGCGCCGGCGAATAACACTTACTTGTTCCCTGTCTGTGTGTCTGTAGTTTGGGACAGGCTCTGTATGGTTTCCGTATCAAGGCCGGTTATTCTGTGGATAACGTCTATCGCAAGACCTTCGCGTAACGCCCGCCTGGCACCGTCTCTACGCTCTTCATTGCGACCTTCGGTGAACCGGTACTCAAGGGCTTCTTCGTCTTTCCATTCCGCGAATAACATATTTATTACCTCCGAGCTATGTGTTTTCAAAAACGATTTTAATATATTTCTTTCTATGCAGTATTCTGCGGCTTTTTTAATAGCGGTTTTCAAATTGCCAGGTTCGTTGTTAAATTCCCTCACCTTGTCTATAAACGCGCTGTATCCGTTGAGTGTTTCGCTTCTTTCGAGCAGGGCTTTGTTGTGGCCCTGGTTGATGTTGTATACCACGGCAGAAAGCTCCAGCGGGGGCGGTTTTGTGCTGTCTATTCCCAGCTCTGAAACATCCTCAAATGCGTCGGACAGTTTTTACTCTTGTGTATCCCAATCGGTGTCAGGTCCATCGTATAATACAATCAGTTCGGGACGGGGGATTTCTGGGCGCACTGGTGCCAGGCACTGTTTTTGGTTTACCAATGGGGGATAGCGCAGTAGACCGGAGCGAGGAGCGAAGCGACGAGTGAGGACTATGGAGCGTAAGGGGGGCGACAGAAAATACGGCGGTATGCCGGAAAAGGCATGACCGCTAGCCCCCCTTCCAGGGAAAAAGCCCTACACCACAGGAGTAACGCCGCGTCTTGCTGCTTTTTCAATAGTAACGCAAATGGTGCCTGACACCGGGAAAGTATTTTAATACCGGATTATTTTTTAGGTTTGGCGGGGAGCCATAAAAAAGAGATAGGTTCGTGTTCTTCGATTTGTTCCATTTCATTGTGATCGCTTGTGACAAAGGCTGCACCGAGTTCTTTGGCAGTGGCAAGGCCAAATACGTCACCAAGAGCGATGTGGTAGGTAAATTTGAGACGAGCGGCTTCAAGGGCAATGTTGTCACTTGTCTCATGGACGATAGTGATCGGAAGGGAACGAATGTCTTTCAAAATGGCGGTCATTTCGATGGATGGCCGTGTACTTTCTCAAAACCCGGTTCTTTCTTGAAATGGGTAATCAGCGCGTTGGAATCAAGGCAGTAAATTTCACTCAACGGTATGTCCCATTCCGCAATTCTTCTATGGTGAAGCCATGCCGTCTGGCTGAATCCAAAACCTGTTGGGGAATTGCCCGGCCATTCCGGTCGGCCATACGGACTTCCTCAATAAGATTGTCCCAGGCGCGGTCTTCGTTAAAGTCCGCAACTGTCCGCGAATCCTTATATTTCCCGCACAGGCTGCGCCAATCACCTTTTGGGGGCTGTTCCGGTGTTACGGTTAAAGCGACTTTTGCCCGGCCTGACGGGATATTCCAGGGAATGTCAAAGAAAAGCCGGTGGTTTTCCGGTATTTCTATGGTCTGTTCTATGGTCATACGCGCCCCTCATAACAACGATACCATATATTTTAGCAATTTTCAATATGGGATAACGTAAATGCGGTAACACACATGGCGCCCGGCAGCCTTATGCTTCGATAAGCGAATCCAGATCGATCTCGCCTGCGGTGCAGGGTACGGTAATGCCCCAGTTTTCCAGCACCTCAGGGTGAACCTCGCCAAAGACGCCGATTTTTTTGCCCTTATACAGCACAGCCGCAGCCCGGCCGGGGATAAACCGGGGGTCATCGGATTCTTCCACATCGTATTCGCGGGAAAGATAATAGAACAGAGTCTGAAGCTGGCCCGTTGCGGTGTTGAAGTTGGCGTCCTTGTCGGCGTGGAGAAAACCTGCGTACTGGCGGGTGGATGCGCCGTAATTTTCCGCATCATTCCGGTAGGCCACCTTGCCTATTTCAAAAATTTGATGGGGATACACCGAGTGTCCCGAAACAGACTCGCTTGCCATGAGCGATGCCAGCACCGAGTCCCGCACATATTCGTAATTTTCGGTCATGGGGTTGGATATTCTGATGATCTTGCCACCGTCGCCCCGCATATTTTCTACCAGATCTTTGCGGGAGCCCAGGTAGTTGTAGATCATTTCCTGATAGCCCATGCCGGCGAGAATTTCCTTAACCTGCCTGCTGAACAGGGTGATAGGCATAAGCCGCCCCACGGTAAAATCGCTGGGGCGTTCGGGTTTGAAGGAACCCAGAGAGCGGCCTATCATCACATCTTCGGCGACATCGGCAGCGTGGAGAAAATCGTTGCGGTATTCAGGCGGCCATGCCTTAACGCCGTCAGTTTCAGCTAACGTGCCCTTTTCACGATCCTTTACGGCATCGGCCTGTACGCCCATGCGCTCCAGTGCTTGCACACATTCACCGGCGCTGAGTTTTTCGCCCAGGAAGCGTTCAATACGGTCAAGGGAACAGAACACCGGCTCCTGGAAATAATAGGGAGTAACTACATTTTTGCCAAAGGGCGTATCGTACTCGTACTCAACTTCCACCGGCTCAATGGTGTAGCCCTGGTCAGCCAGATCGCAGGCCATGATCGAGGCCGCCAACGTTACCGAAGGCTGATCGGTCCCGGTGAGTTCCACAAAGAGATCGGTATCGCCCACCTGCACCGCGCCCAGATCGGCGGAGTTGATAATGGGCGGATAGGAGAGAATTGCACCATTGGAATCCAGCAGCAGGGGGTGGATGGGCTCGTGCTCCTGTATAAAACCATATTCTTTGCCCTTTGGGTGCTGTTTAAGAATCTCCCGCAGGGTAAGGGGCGTATCCCATTGCAGGGGTACAAAGGAAACTGCATCCGGGTCTGCCCCTCTGTAAATGATGGGCCATTTGATGATGGCGATACGGTACAGCCCCATAGAAATAGTCCGGCGCTTGCGGCCAAAATTCCAGGCCAGTTTTTCCTGGGTCTGAATCATGTCGCGTAACGAAGGATCGGTAATCGCCTTGCCTGTGGCGACAAAACCCGCCAGGTAGGGCCGCACCTGTTTGACGCTTTTTTCAACCTTGACCTTCCAGGCCGTTTTTTGGGCGCTGCCGGGCCGGGAGAAAAAGGGATACTCAGGCTGCTTGTCGCCGGAGTATACCCGCAGTTGCCGGGCGCAGCCTGCGGTCGCCCAGAGATCGGGCCGGTTGGTATCGTTGAGTTCGATCTTAAGAATCCGCTCCGATGCGGGCAGGCTCTTGTCACTATCCTCGTCAAGCTCGGCCTTGGCACAGGTAAGGGCTTCCTCAAAGGCTTCCCGGTTTTCCCAGCGGCGGCCTTTCCCCGCAGGGTCGGCTAATGTGTAAAAAACTTCTTCGTTGACTTCAATTTTGGGCATGATATGGCAATATTACGATATAGGGGGGAAGGTGTTCAAGATCCGCTTAACCGTGCTGCGCTGCTAATATTATCAGCGAAAGGAAGAAAGACACCACCAGTACGGCGATAAAGATTCCAAGGGCGGCGGAAAAACCCAATGTCAGCACAAGCCAAATCCCCGCCGTGTTCAAGACAGTCCGGTACAGAAAGGCGATGCCGTTAAAGACAATGGGCAGAATGGGAAGCAGCAAAATAAAAAGATAGCGGGGCCGGCTCCTGGCCCGGTAACGCCAGCCGATGATGATCGAAAAAATCGCCATAGGCAAAAAGAACAGCGCCGTACCCAGCCGGTTGAGTACCTCGGCCTCAAACACCTGGGGAACATATCCGGCGGCGGCGAATATTTTTGAAGCGGTAAAGAGATCCCCTATTTGCATATTGGGAAGACCCTGCCGTATCTGCGAGAGGAGCAGAAAATTTTCAAAACTAATATCCAGAGTGATCTGGGCTTCCGTACCGGGGCCGCCGCCAAGACTCCACTCAGGCTCCCACCTTTTTCCTGAATCATGGCGATCCAGTGCCCGCATCAGCACCAGCACCTGGGACTTGCCGTCTATGGTGAAGGGCAGCAGTTTTGCGTAGGGCGCCTGCAGGCGTGTCAGCGGCCGGGACTGAGCGTCAAAGCTCAGGTACTCAAGCCCCATTCCATAAGCGTAATCCGGTGAGGAAGAAAGGCTTGAAAAGCGCAGCACCGCCCGGCCGCCCTTTCCGTCAGAAAGAGAAAACACTGCGCCGGTGAGAATCTCCCCCAGGGATAAACCCATCTCATCAATAAAAAAAGCAATCTCCCTGGTTCCCTGCTCGCTCACCTCAAAAAAATGCGCCGCGTCAGGATCATCAGGAGTCAGTCCAACCAGTTCCTGAAATATATAAAAAGCCCGTATCCAGTCTCCGGCGTTCAATGCCTGATAACCGGAACGTTTCAAATGGTACAGCGAATAGAGCCGTTCCTCCCGGCGGTTCGGCGACAGAGATTCTATTTGATTCCACGCCCTGCCCGCAAGCCGGGCTGCGCTTGCCGCCTCCGGGCTGCCCAGTCTGGCGATCCGTTCGCCCAGAGTGGCAAGCCAGTGGGCGTCATAGTAGCGCCCTTCGTTTAAAGCAGTCTCGCTCATGGTGATGGCTTCAGCTGCATCCGCCGGCTGCCGCTGGCCCGGCAGACTCGATACCGCCGCGCTCCGCCGGTCCCCGGCCAGAGCCGCCCTTGCCGCCGCCCGCACATCTTCTTCGCTAAAACGGGATTCATCCAGGTGAATCGCTATCTCGGTTTTGAGCGTCGCCAGTTCGGGACTGTTTGGCCAAATCCCGTCGCATATACCGGTAAACTGCGAAGCTTCAAGCCAGTCTTTGGCCTTACTGTGAATTTGAGCGCGCTCCTTTGCCAGCCGGTACAACTCCCCCTTAAAACGCATATTCTCTTCGTAATTTCGAATCAGCGGCAGAACCAAAAAAAAGATAAGGCCATACACCGCAGCCGCACAGATTGCGGTAACAACCGGGGCAATAAGGCGCTTGAAAAACTGCGGTGAAAAACTGGTATGATAATCCTCATAAGAAACCAGCCCGAACGGAACCACCAGGGCGGAAAACGCCAGAGCCGGGAACAGGTTGAGCAGATCCAGCAGCCCCCGCACAAGCCGCCAGTCCCTGGAAAAAATAGGAAGCGGCGCGGCCCCCCCCGGAAAGATAAAACGAAAACCTATAATGATAAGGCTTGCGGCAGTCATATATAAAATGAAGATCAAATGCGGGGAACGGAACGTTTCTTTATTAATAGTCATCGTCGCTCCGCCTTTTCGCCAGAAATACCAAAATTGAATAGATATGAACCAACAAACCAAAGGCACAAAAGATCAACGGAACCGTTAATTGCAGGGGCAGCCGGTTTTCCAAAAAAGATTCAAACACATCCTGCATTTCAGGGGAATTAAAAAAAGTTTCCAGCGCCAAAATACCCCGGAAGGCAAGGCATCCCAGAAAAAGATTCGCCAGCGGCCAGGCGCTCAGCTTAAGAATAAACCCCAAAGAACTCAGGCAGAAGATCAGCGCTCCGGTGTAGATCAAAAAGGGCAATAAGCCTGCGCTAAAACACTGCGCCATCTGTCCGGCGCTCAGCCTGATATCAATAGCGATACTTTTGAGAAACCAGGGACTTTCATCCCTGAACGGCACCGGCGGCAGATCGATACTCTCCGGCCCCGGCGCCTCCTCCTGATAGATCAACGGCCGCCCCGGAATCGCCGCCACCCTTGGCCCCCTGGGCTCTGCCGGTCCTTTAAGCAGCACAATCGCCGTTTCATTACTGCTCAAAGCATTGGTGAGAATCAGCCCCGGCCCGCCCAGCGTCCTCCTGACGGACTGCTCAGGCGACACATGGCCCCAATGCTCCAGCCCCGCTGAAACACCAAAGCAGAAGCCCATAGACAGTACAATGAGACAAACCACCGCTGCCGGCACAAAAATCTTTTCCCTGGCGGCATAACTTAAACTCAACAACAGCGCCCCATACAGCCCCAGAGACAACGCCCAATGCGCCGCAACAATCAGTGCAGACAGCACCGTTTCCGGCCCCTGCGGCAAAGTCCGCACCCATTCGACCCGCAAGGCCAAAAAACGAACCCCCGCCGCTGCCAAAAAGATGACGGCAAAACTGAGACTGAAGAAAAGCACCAGCTTGGCCAGATTCTTCACCCTTTAAGGGTAACATAGCGGGTAATAAGTAGCAAGAGAAAGGTATTTGAGGTGGTTTCAAAATAGTGTCGAATTTTGAAACTTGCTCACTTTGTTATTGCATTTAGACCTGTGGATAACTTGTTACTAATATCTGCATAACCCTGACAGTGTATCTATTTCCATACAATGCGGCGAATTCTCGCTAAAAACGACAAATAACGCATGCTGTTAATTCCTTACAGCACAAAGAATTAGGTGATTTGTTTTAAGCAATTAGCTGATTTGGGAATTGAAAATACTGGGTCTTTAACAAAACTGTCTCAGGTTTCTTTCTTTAGGCTTGTGGATAAACCGTGGAAAGAACAGCAATTATCCCTATGAGGGCTGCCCCTTATCCGGCAGGGCCTTCATCTTCTCTTTGAGTTCCAGAAGCATATAGTCCGCAGAGGAGTCGGATTTTTCCAGCTCGGCAAAGCGTTTTTCCAGATTGGTATCTTTTCCCAGGTCTTCGATCTCTTTGGCAGCATCGGCCTGGGCTTCCATTTGGTCAACTTTGGCGGCCATACGGTCAAAAGCGTCAAAGGCGCTGCGGTTGCCGGAAACACTGGAGATGGTATTCTGGATTTTTTGCTGAGCTTCGGCACGTTTGGCACGGGCAATCAGCAGGTTTTTCTTGCGGTTGGCTTCTTCAATCTTGTTTTGCAGCTCTTTCAGGCTTTCCTTGAGCTGATCCACCGAAGTTTTCTGGGCTTCCCACTGTTTTTGGTACTCTGCGGCGGCTTTTTCATATTCCTGCTTGCGAAGCAGCGCCTCTTTGGCCAGGTCGTCCTTGCCTGCCTGCACTGCCAACATGGCCTTGCGCTCCCATTCCTGTGCCTGGGCCTGCTGGTTATCCCTTTCCCGCTGCAGCTTTTTCTCGTCCGCAATGGCCATAGCAACCGCTTTTTTGGACTCGATAAGCTGCTCGTTCATCTCGATAATAAGCTGATTCAGCATTTTTTCAGGCTTTTCAGCCTTGCTGATTACATCGTTTACGTTTGAAGAAATAAGGGTTTTAAGTCGTGAAAAAATGCCCATTCCGGCCTCCCTTTAACGCCCACCGCCGTCGGTCTTGCCGGCAGGTTTTTCCCGGTATTTTGAGAGAATCGGATAGTGCTGAGTTAGGGCCAGGCTGAAAGAATCCAGAGTGGCCCGGAATTCCCCAAAATCCATAGTATCGTATTCCAGGGTACCAATAAGTATGATTTTACCGTTTTCCAACGCATAGGCGCCATGCAGTACATCGGCGGCATTAAGCTCCAGCAGTTTGGTATAGAGTTCCAACAGATTTTGCCTGGGGACATCCATTATTTCCACCCTGACAATAACCAGCGGCTCCGCCAGCATTACCGCCACGCCCTGCAAACGGCGTTCCTCATCATCCAGCAGCCAGATATTCGGCTCAATCTGCTGATACGTGAGTGTCATATCAATAAGATACTGTTCTATTTTGTTGTCCATAGTCTCTTTAAGCGATTTTAACCAAGGAAAACCTGTCCCGCATTATCAATAGCGAGGATCGTTTTACATTCTGAACAGCGGAAGCGGCCCGGTTTAAGGGCTTTGAGCTTCTTGGAGCAGATAGGACAGGCAAAAACCTTGGGAAACAGGGAAACCGCTTCTGAAGCTGAACCGCTGCGGAAGAAGTTAATAGAATCGTCCAGGTTGTCTTTGATGTTGAAAAATTGGGAAAAACCGAGAAGTTGGAACACTTCATAGACTTTGGGCTGAATTTCGAGCAAAACCAGATCTCCACCCCGGGGTTTTACGGCCTTGAGGAAGGCAGTGAAAGAACCAATACCCGTGGATGAGACATAATTTAACCCGCCGCACTGGAAAATCAGCTTTATGAAGCCCCCTTCGATAGCTTTCTGGACACGTTTCTGGAAATAGTTGGAGTTGTAGGTGTCAATATACCCGGTAAGGTACAACACCAGGCACCCTTCTACTTCGGTAACCTTCTGAAGCTTTATTTTGAGACTTTCATCTTTTTCATCGTCAAATCCAGGAACGATATCGTTGTTTGTCATGACACTTCCTTCATTCCAAAACTGTTACAGTAAAGGTTTTTCATTATTTCATATTTTCCTGTATATAGCAATACGGATCATATCAACCTATTTTATTATTTTTCGGCAATAATGTCAAATCCCCAAAGAAATTTCTTTATAATAGCAGTTTCTGAATGTACCCCCTTTATATTATTATCTCTAATTTTTATATATATTACAATGCCCTTTTAATACCAGGCATGATCAATATATCACAAGCAGCCGCAAAAATCATGTTTTTTGAAAAAATATAAAAAAATCGGATATACTATGCTATGCTGCTGTCAGATATAGTGATAATCCTGTGCCGGGTCTCCGAACCAGGCAATGTAGGGGCTGTCTGCCGGGCCATGAAAAACATGGGTCTTTCCCGGCTGCGGCTGGTTTCCCCTGCTCCCTCCTGCTGTCCGGGCAGCCCGGAAGAGGGCCTTATCCGGGCCAGGGCAGTCCATGCCGGGGAACTCTGGGACAATGCCCTTTTCTTCGACACCCTTTCCGAAGCTGCTGCCGATTGTTCCCTGCTGGCAGGAACCACCCGCCGCCGCGGCCGCCGCCGAAAAAACATCACCATGGATCCCCACACCCTGGCAACCTGGCTTAGCCAAAGGCGATGGGAGAAGACGGCAGCGGCGCAGCCGACGGCGGCTCAGCCGACGGCGCCAGTAGCGGTGGTCTTTGGCAATGAGCGTACCGGACTTGAAGATGCGGAACTGGACTTGTGCAACATTGCTTCGCATATTCCGGTTTCCGATAGTTTTCCTTCGCTTAATCTTTCCCATGCGGTACAGATCTATGCGTACGAACTTTCTCTGGCCCTGTCGTCGACCTTGCCGTCGACCCTGCCCGAGGCAGATGGCACAGAACCGGGCGGCAATGCGGTAAAGGGCGAATGGACGCCCCTGAACCGTGCCCATGTTGATGAACTTACCGGTTCCATCACCAACACATTGGCCGGCCTGGGTTTTTACAAACACCCCGGCAGGGAGGAGCAGACCCGCTTTCTCAGGGATCTGATTTCACGGGCCGGGCTGACCGAAAAGGAAGGGAGGTACTTGAAAGATATTTTTGCCAAGGCGGCGAGGATGGGGAGTAATGGTTTATGATTGCGCCGCTTTTTCTATGGCCCCCTCTAATGGTTAAAGCACACCGAAAATCCGTCGTCTCCTAAAAAACAAAATGACGGCGCGAATCTGAAAATTAGCCCCTTGCATAAAATATTTCGCCAATATACAGTATAAAATATGGTTCAAGTTTTTCAAAAAAAGCTCCCCGGCGGAAGTCTGCGACTTTCGCTCATCGTTTTAACGGCGTGCCTGGCTCTTGCCGCCGTTTCTGCGGAAGTTTTTGCCTTTACCAGCCTTGACCATGACTGCACCGGAGAGCATTGTTCCGTCTGTTTGCAAATAGAAATCGCTCAAAATTTGCTTGAAGGGTTGGCTCGTATTGGGCTATTTACCTTTGCCGCCTGCCTCATCCCGCAAATCCTTGTCATACTTAAAAGCCGTTTATGCTTTTCCGTTCTCCCCCAAACCCTCGTCGGGTTAAAAGTACAATACAACTCCTGAAAATAACCTCCAAAAAGTATTTCTCCGATTAACGAAGTTTTAATCTTTCAGCTTCGATTAAACCGTGGCGCTTTCGCCGTACTAATAGAGAGGGTTATTTTATGAAACGAGTATTTTTACTCACCATGATCGTTGTTATGCTATTGTTTTCGGTTATATTCAATATCGCTGGTTGCACACAAAAGAAAAACGCCGTTACGCAAAGCAGGGACGGAAAAATTACGGTTACCGCAACTATTTTTCCGCCCTATGATTTTGTCCGCGCAGTTGCAAAAGACAAGGTACATCTTTCAATGCTTCTGCCCCCGGCTCAGGAGAGCCATTCATTTGAACCCACTCCCAAAGATATTATCACCATTCAAAACAGCGATATTTTTATCTATGTGGGCGGCGAATCCGATGAATGGGTCAATAGAATTTTGGAATCTATGGACACACGCAATATGACCATTATTGCGCTTATGGACACCGTTGATGTGGTAGAAGAAGAAGTTGTAGAAGGCATGGAAGGGGAGGAAGAAGAGAACGCCTATGATGAGCATGTATGGACTTCTCCCAAAAACGTGGTGCATATAGTGCGCTCCATTGCGGACGCTCTTTGTAATGCAGATAACGCAAACGCTGAATTTTATCGTCGAAACGCGGATGACTATATTTCGCAATTAGAAAAAATGGACGCCGAATTTCAGTCGGTTGTAGATAATGCAAAGCGAAACACAATGGTCTTCGGCGATCGCTTTCCCTTTCGCTATTTTGCAGATCGCTATGGGCTCATCTATTTTGCCGCTTTCCCCGGCTGTTCCACCGAAACAGAACCGAGTGCGGGAACTGTAGCTTTTTTGATTAACAAGATCAAGGCGGAAAAGATACCCGTGGTTTTTCATATTGAACTGGGAAACGAACGAATGGCAGACACCATCGCAGAAGAAACCGGCGCGGAAAAATTACTGCTTCACGCTTGCCACAATATTTCAAAAAAAGACTTTGAAAACGGCTCAACATACATAGACCTTATGCGGCAGAACGTTGAGAATTTACGGAGGGCGCTGCAATGACAATCATCACCTGTCATAATACCTGTTTCGGGTATGACGGTTATATGGTAATAAACGGACTTAATTTTACTGTTAATGCAGGTGATTACCTTTGTATTGTGGGAAAAAATGGTTCCGGCAAAAGTACCCTTATCAAGGGTATGTTGTGCTTGCTCAATCCGCTTCAAGGCGAAATTACATTTTGTAAGGGGTTCAAAAAGGAAAATATTGGCTATCTTTCCCAGCAGACCGTCGTAAAAAAAGATTTTCCCGCAAGTGTCTTTGAAATAGTTCTTTCCGGGGCTGTGGGCGGTATGGGGCTTCGCCCGTTTTATTCTGCAAAAGAAAAACAGCTGGCATTGGAAAATATGGATCATCTTGGAATAGCGGACCTGAAGGAATGTAGTTTTAGCGAATTATCCGGCGGACAACAGCGGCGGGTACTCATAGGACGCGCCCTGTGCGCCACAAAACAAATGCTTGTGCTGGACGAACCAGCCGCCGGACTTGACCCCTTGGCTGCGGCGGAGCTTTATACCCTATTACAAAAAATCAATAGGGAAATGGATATTACCATAATTATGGTTTCCCACGATATTGAGGCCGCAGTACAATACGCAACAAAGATACTGCATGTACAAAACAAACAATGTTTTTTCGGTACACCCCACGAATACCTGGAGGCAAACATTGGTTTCTAATTTTATCACCACTTTAAGTGAAATGTTTTCGTACACATTTATTGTCCGGGCGTTTATTGTCGGCTCTCTTGTTTCCATTTGCGCCGCCCTGCTCGGCGTAAGCCTGGTATTAAAACGCTATTCCATGATCGGCGACGGACTAAGCCACGTCGGTTTCGGAACCCTTGCCCTTGCTACCGCCTTGAATGTCGCCCCACTTACTGTTTCAATACCGATTGTACTAGCCGCCGCTTTTCTATTGCTGCGTTTGAGCGAAAACAGCAGAATAAAAGGGGACGCCGCTATTGCGCTTATTTCTACCAGCTCATTGGCAATAGGTGTAGTGATTATTTCGCAAACCACCGGAATGAATACCGATGTATGCAATTATCTTTTTGGCAGTATTCTTGCCATGAGCAAATCCGATGTACATTTGAGTATTATCTTATCGGTAACGGTTCTGACGCTTTTTATCGTGTTCTATAATAAATTATTCGCCATAACATTTGATGAAACATTTGCGAAAGCGACAGGGGTAAAAACAGGTATCTATAATATGCTTATCGCTTTTTTGACCGCAATCACTATTGTATTGGGTATGCGTATGATGGGTGCAATGCTTATTTCAAGTCTTATTATTTTCCCCGCCCTTACATCAATGCGGCTACTCAAAAAATTTAAAAACGTTACTATTTGTTCAGCAATTCTTTCAATCATTTGTTTTTTTATCGGCATTATTATTTCGTATGTATACGCAACGCCAACCGGCGCAAGCGTTGTCATAATAAATATTATTGCGTTCTTGTTATTCTGGGGAATTAACACCCTTACAAAGGAGAAAAGGGCTATGAAAAAGGTATCTATTGTCTCTCTCATTGTTATTTTTGTGCTTTTAGGTTGCGGAAACACAAAAACTGTTTCACCAATTCCGGTAAAATCAAGCGAGGAAAACACCGTTATAGAAATCAGAGAAAAAATGTTTATTGCACAGACCAATGATGTTTACCTGAACCCGGAGGACTATATTGGAAAAACAATTAAGTTGGAAGGGCTTTTTAAGGCGGAGCAATATGCCGAAAATACGCCGCTCTATTGTTTCGTGCTTCGTTATGGACCCGGTTGTTGCGGGAGTGATGGAAACGCCGGATTTGAGGTTGCATGGAATGAACAGAGGAGCACTGCCCCTACGGCGGCTAAAACGTATCCAAACATAGATGATTGGGTTGAAGCGGTTGGTGTCTTAAAGACCTATGAGGAAGATGGCTACCCCTATTTGTATCTTGCCTTGACAGATCTTACTATTTTGGATCAACGGGGCGTCGAGTATGTAACACAATAGGTTGGCGGGTATTCTGTTGCGCAGAATAGACTTCCCCCCTGCAAATATGCTACGCTGAACCATGCCCGATATTAAGCAACAAACTGAAAATTTGGACGCCAGCCAAAAATTGGCAATCATCCGCCACTCGGTAAGCCACATCATGGCCCAGGCGGTAACCAGGCTCTTTCCGGGGACCAAGGTCGCCATTGGTCCATCCATCGAAAACGGCTTTTACTACGATTTTCTCCTGCCCCGGCCCATTGTCGCCGAAGACTTGCCCGCCATTGAAGCGGAAATGAAAAAAATCATTGATTCGCGGCAGGATTTTGCGCAGGTAACGGTGAGCCGTGATGAGGCGCTGAGGCGTTTTGCCGCCGAGGAATTCAAAACCGAGCTGATCAATGAATTGGCGGCCAACGAGGAAATCACCATTTACGAAAACCTGAATGCCGAGGGCAAAACTGAATGGGCTGACCTCTGCCGGGGGCCCCACGTTGCCAACACCAGGGAAATAAATTCCGCAGCCTTCAAACTGCAAAGTATAGCCGGCGCTTACTGGCGGGGCGACGAGAACCGGCCCATGCTTACCCGCATTTACGGCACGGCCTGGGAAACCCCCAAAGACCTCAAGGCATACCTGGCCTTTCTTGAGGAAGTTGAAAAGCGGGACCACCGCCGGGTGGGTAAGGAAATGGACCTCTACTCGATCCACGAGGAAGCCGGCGCGGGGCTCATCTACTGGCACCCCAACGGCGGACGAATGCGCGTTGCCATCGAAGATTTTTGGCGGCAGGAGCATTACCGCAACGGCTACGAGATTCTCTACACCCCCCACATCGGTAAAAGCTGGCTCTGGGAAACTTCCGGGCACCTGGGCTTTTACAAGGGGAATATGTACAGCCCCATGGAAATTGACAACCAGGACTACATCATCAAGCCGATGAACTGCCCCTTCCATATTATGATTTACAAGAACAAGGGGCGCTCCTACCGCGAACTGCCCCTGCGTTGGGCCGAGCTGGGCACGGTGTACCGCTACGAGCGCAGCGGCGTACTCCACGGCCTGTTGCGTGTCCGGGGCTTTACCCAGGACGATGCCCACATTTTCTGCACGCCGGATCAAATGGAAAGCGAGATTCTTGAAGTGCTGCGCTTTAGCCTGAGCCTGTGGAAAGTGTTCGGCTTTACGGACATCAAGGCGTACCTGGCGACCAAGCCCAAGGAAAGCGTGGGCGAGCAGAGCCGCTGGGATGCTGCCCTGGAAAGCCTGCGCAAGGCAGTGGAGGCCGAGGGTCTTGCCTACGAAATTGACGAAGGCGGCGGTGCGTTCTACGGCCCCAAGATCGACCTTAAAATAAAAGACGCCCTGGGCCGCGAATGGCAGATGACCACGATTCAATTTGACTTTAACGAGCCTGAGCGTTTCGACATGACCTTTGTGGATGCCGATGGCCAGCACAAGCGCCCCTATATGGTGCACCGCGCCCTTTTGGGAAGCCTGGAGCGTTTCTTCGGCGTGCTTATCGAGCATTTTGGCGGCGCATTCCCCGTGTGGATAGCCCCGGAGCAGATCGCCGTCATCCCCGTTGCGGAAAGTTTTAACGATTACGCAAAAAAAATCGCCGCTGAACTAAAAACCCGCGATTTGCGCGTAACGGCAGAGCTGGACGATGGCCGGCTCAACGCCAAAATCCGCGACTGCCAGACCCGCAAAATCCCCTATATGCTGGTAGTTGGCCAGCGCGAAGCCGATGAAGGCACGGTGTCCATACGCCTGCGGGACGGCAAACAACTCCCCGCGATGAAGATTGCGGAATTTGCCGATTACGCGGTAAAGAAAGCGGAAAGCCGGGATCTGGACTTGTAACATGAAGCGCTTACTGCCGGCTGCGGCATTTTTTCCAATGGCGCTAATATTGCCGGTGGCAGCGCTGTTGTTTTCCTGCGCTTCGGCTCCCCAACCGGTCTTGACGCAAGAGCTTGTTATTCCTGCGGACTTTGCCGGAGTAGTACACGCAGGTGGAACCAGAACGCAAAAGGAATACGCCTATCTGGATCATCTGGGCGTAAGCTGGATACTTCACACTTTTAATTGGGACAGTATTGAACCCGAACCCGGGGAATGGGATTTTCTGTATTACGATGCCCTTGTTGAAAAAGCCAATGCGGCAGGAATAAAAGTGCTCGGCATTTTGGCGTATGACACCTGGTGGATTCATGCCGACAGGGAAACCCACAAATATATTCCCCCGGAGCATATACCGGGTTTTTTGAATTATGTGCGTAAGACCGTAAGCCATTATCAGGGCAAGGTTGACGCCTGGTGTATTTGGAACGAGCCGAATTTTGTTTTTTGGAAAGGAACCAAAGCAGAATATTTGGAACTTGCCCGGCAGACTGCGGATGCAGTTCGGGAAGCAGACAGCGAAGTGACGCTTATAAGCGGCGCCTTTAACCGGGGCATTTTCGGCCTGCCCGAAGATTATATACGCGGACTGTTTGAATCCGGCGCTATGGAAAAAGTTGACGCCGTAGCCTTTCATCCCTATGAACTTAATCCAGGTCGTACCGCGAAGCTCTATGATCGATTCAAACATATTGTTGATGATTATGGCTTTGGGGATAAAATCTGGATCACCGAAGTTGGCTATCCAACCGGCGGATGGTATCCCACCAGAGTTACGGAAAAAAAATTCCCCGCCTATGTGGTTAAGACCTTTGTGAATCTCGCAGTCAGGGGCTCCCAAAAAATTCTCTGGTATCAGCTTTTTGATCCCAACAAACGGGTAAGAAAAGACTCCGAGGATTTTTTCGGTCTGACACGGAGCAGACGCGACTACACTTCCAAAGGCGCCGAGGCTTTTCGTCTCTGTGCCGCATATCTTTCAGGCGCCGCTTATTACCCTGAAAAACCGTTGCGGGACGGCGTACCCAATTCCCTGCAATCCTTTTATTTTGAGGGAAGCGGCGGCGGTGCGCTGATCCTCTGGAATGACGGTCCCGGTTCAAAGACACTGCAACTGACCCTTCCCGGAACCGGCCATATCAGACATGACCCGGTTTCAGGGAATTCTCTTGCAATTTCAGCGCAAATTGACATAAAAGCGGGCTCTATGCCGGTTTTTATCACCTGGCAGGGCGGAAATGAAACTCCCTGTGTCATACAGTAGATACAATGTACTTGTATTTGCGATCAACAAATTTTATTTCAAACGAACGAATTTTCTTGACTATTTTAGTAATTTTTGTATGTTATATATAAGGGATGGTAATAAACAAATCCCTACAGCGCTGTTACTAACAAACGAAAGAGGAAACTGATGACTGACCGACATACTAAAATTCTCGAAATTTTGGCTAAACGCCAGCGTGCAAAAGTTACTACATTAGCGGAGATTCTGGATGTTTCCCAAGTGACGGTGCGCAAGGATTTGGATCATCTTGAGGGACGGGGCTTTATTCGCCGTATACACGGGTACGCCAGTTTAGATGGCACTGACAATGTGGGCAAAAGCATGGCGTACAATTACGCCATTAAACGGAGGATCGCCAAGGCCGCCGCTGAGTCAGTGGAAGAAGGCGAGACGGTGATGATAGAGTCCGGCTCCTGCTGCGCCTTTTTGGTTGAAGAGCTGGCGCTGGCTCAAAAAGATGTTACCATTATTACCAACTCGATCTTTATCGCCAATTTTGTACGCCACAAACCGCCTATTAAGATTATCCTGCTGGGTGGTTATTATGTGCCAGAGTCCCAGGTGCTGGTTGGCCCTATGACCGTCAAAAATGGAGAGATATTTTTCTCCGACAAATTCTTTATCGGGGCTGACGGTTTCATGCCCCAATTCGGATTTACCGGCAAGGATCATATGCGGACCCAGACTGTAATGGATCTGGCCGATCGCGCAAAAGAAGTAATTGTTTTGACCGAATCGGAAAAATTTCAGCGCCAGAGCGCACTTGGCCTTGTACGGCTTGATAGAGTTGCCGGCGTTTACACCGACGACGGAATCCCCGCTGAAGCCGAGGCGGCGCTGCTTGAAAATAAAATAGCGCTTTACAAGGTGCCTGCCCACGATGAGTAAATACCGTACAAGCTCCGGCAAGGCGGCAGGGGTATCTCGTCTAGTAGCCCTTGAGTATATTTAAGAGCCGCTCTTTGTCAATGGATCTGAGGAAACTCGCCAGCCTGGGGCCCTGGTCTTTACCGACAAGGGCCTGGTAGGCAGCGCGGAACAGGGCCTTGCCTTCAAGGCCGGCCTTTTCCGCTACGGCGTAAATCGCCTCGGCGCAGGGTTTGTCATCGGCAAAGGTTTCTATCCGGGCGATTACATCGTCGCGTAACAGCCTGAGCGCCGTAATTTCCGCTTCTGCCAGTTCCGCCTGCTCGCCTGCCGGGCGCAGCCGGAAACAGAATTCCTCGGGGGCGCAGTTTTCCACCCAGTATTTTGCACATACGGCCCTTGTCCGCAGGGCGGAAAGCTGTTCCGGCGTTGGGGCGGCAGCCGCAGCTTTAGCGCAAACCTCCGCTAATGCTTTTTCAATGTCGCCATCAGCAATCTGTATCAAATTGCAAAGATGGCGGAAGGGTATCTGATAGGGAGACGCCCTGTCTTCCAGGGGCAGGGTTTTGCTGTCCGCGCCGACTGCGGCCTGGGAAAGCTCGTAAATGCGCCGCTCCCGGCGGTAGGCGGCTTCGTCTTTGGCAGGCTCAAGTTTCCAGGCGATACGCTCGGTCTTGTCGTAGTCTTCGTAAATTTTTATCACGTCCAGATCAAAAGAAATCGTAAATTCCGTATTGGGCCTGGTACCGGCAAACAGGTAGCGGGCCACATCCGGGGTATACACTTTGAGCACATCCTCAATAGTGATCACATTCCCCGATGAAGATGACATTTTTCCCGGCAATCCCTTGGTTCCGATAAAGTCGTAACGGAACGTAACCGGCGCGTCCCAGTTGTACACATCCTTGCACACATGGCGGGCAGTGTCGAAACTGCCGCCCTGGCTGTGGTGATCCTTGCCGGCAGGCTCAAAATCAACCTGCTCATGTTCCCAGCGCATGGGCCAGTCCACACGCCAGCCCAGCTTGATATTTTTCGCGCTGCATATGTCCGCGGTTTCCTTGCGACCACAGGCATTGCAGTGGTAGCTTACGCCCCATTCGCCGTCCCAGCCGTCAATATCGGTTTCGTCCTTATTACAGGCGCCGCAAAAGACGCTGATGGGCCACCACTCGCCCTGTATCTTGTGATCCTCATCGCGGAATTTATCAAGAATGTTTTTGAGCGTGTCACGGTGTTCAAGTGCCCGCCGAATTCCCTTGGCGTAGCGGGAAGCCTGATAACGTTCGGCCTGATAGAGATACTCAGGGAAAATCCCCACTGCAGGGAGCATGGTTTCCACATCAACCTCGTGATGCCTGGCGTAACTTGAGTCCCGCTCCCAGGGATCGGGAACCATAGTGATGGGAAAGCGGAGATGGCTCTGCAGCTCCTCCTGCCTGGGCATATTTTTGGGCACCTTGCGGAACACATCGTAATCGTCCCAGGAATAAATAAACCGCACCTTTTTACCCATGTCCCGTAACGCCCGGACCACCAGATCCACCGAGATGATCTCCCTGAAGTTGCCGATATGCACCGTACCCGAAGGGGTGATTCCCGATGCGCAGGTGTAGAGTTCTTTTTCGCCTTTTTCGCGGATAATCTTTGCCGCAGCTTCATCGGCCCAGTGATAGGCCATGTCCCGGCCTGTTTGCTGTTTTTGCTCGTTGTTACTCATGTGTAGTGATTATACCGTAATACTACGCTTCTTCAAGCCCCAGCTCGTCATTAGAATCCGAGCCAATACCCGTTTCCTCGGGACCGGCGGCGGCAGGCGCTGCTTTCTGCTTTTTCTTCGACTTTGATCTTGAAGCATGGGGGCGGTGGTACATACGAGCCACGTAGGAGACAAGGGACATATACAGTACAATGGCAACGGTTACGGCAATAACCTGCCACGATTTGACTACCTGTATCAATAAACCCATTATCTCTTTTGAAAACATTGTATTATTATCGGCAGATTTGGCGAAAATATTCACGGACAAACCATCAAGCTAAAATCGCAGATAAGTCCCCAAGGCTGCGAATAACAGAGGATGGCCACAAGCCCTGTACCAGCGCTTCCCCTTCACGCAGCCGCAAAGAACGGCTGTCCCCGGCGAAGAGCACGCCCTGAAACCCGGCGTTTATTGAGCCATAGATATCCGAAAGCATATCATTGCCTACAAAGGCGCAATCTGCGACGGCGATGCCCCTGGTCTCAAGCCGTTGGGCGGCGGTTTCAAAGAGGAGTGGGGAAGGTTTTGCCTCGCCCATTTCAAAAGACCAGATGAGCAGAGCCGGATCAAAACCGAGGTTTTTAGGCAGTGCACCAAAAAAGGCTTCGAACAGGAGGGGAGTAAAAAACTGGGCATTGGAAATAATGCCCATAACAAAGCCGGCGTCCTGCAGGGCGGCAATGATTTCCGCCGCACCGGGCATAGGGTACACGGGGTTGACCGCCAGCTCGTAACGCAGGGCAAGCTCCCGACTTGCGGCGCTGCTGCGGGCGCCGCCGTTGCAGAATGGGACGCTGTTCCGCTGATACAAAAAATCCGCCCATATCTCCTCAACCTGAACCTCGGGCCAGGGTGTTTCAGCCAGACGCATCTGGTGTATGCCGGCGACTTTTTGGCGGAAAAAGGAACGCATTTCTTCCCCGGCAAGCCCGTATTGCCGGGCCAGGGCATCCAGAGCAGCGCCGGCGCTTGCCGCGCCCGGCGAGGATGCGGCATCTTTCGCGGCGTGGCTAATATCCCCGGCAGCGGAACAGAACAATGTCCCATACACATCAAAAAGCACGGCGCGGATTTTGTTTCCGTTACGCGCTAATGCAGGCAGCTCCCCAAAAGCGGCCGGCAATGGCGGCAGCTCAGGTGCAAGCGGAACAGCGGACTCCCGAATCAGGGACACTAGCCGCAGGCGTTCAGCTTCATCCATCGCTGATACCTACCAGCGAAAGGCGCCGGGGGTCCAGGTACAGCTCAAGGAGCGCCGGTTTCGATATTTTTTGGCTTACCGGATGATCCATCACCGATTGATAAATCTTCAGGAGCAGCTCCACAATGCGCTCCCTGCCGTAGTGTTTCTCAATTGCCAGGCGGTTGGCTTCTATAAGACCCGCATCATCTTCCCGGATTGCCAGACGTTCAAGCAGGGGATTAAGCTCCGCAATATTCCGCCGCGCCTGATCGGATTCATTAAGATTGCGGATAACGGCCTCCTGCGATTCTTCATCAAGCCGGCCAAAATCAATGGTTTCAAGAGCTGCAAGTTCATCAGCTATGTCCTGCATTATGCGATCAGACGCTTCAAGGCCGAAGGATGCATATATACGCCGCATGGCATTTTGCATTTTTTGTTCCAGGCTGCCGTCGGCCTTGCCGTCGGCCTTGCCGTCGGCCTTGCCGTCGGCCTTACCGTCGGCCCTATCGGCGGCGATTTGATTCCGTTTAATTTCCAGCGACGAATACAGACCATCAAAGGAAATGCCCGCCTGCTCAAAATCACCGCATACATAATCAATGCGCCTGCCCACAAGGCTGCGCCCGGCGGTCCAGGGCTCCAGAAAAGAAAAGCCGAAACCCTCTTTAACAGAAGTGCTCAGGGCGCAGACAGAAGTTCCCAACAGATCCGCCAGGTTGTGATTCAAACCCAGCTCAAATTCCACCGGCAGATTGAGACTCGCGGCAAGGGCGGTCCAGCGCCGGTACTGGACGCTGTCTTTTTCCGATGGTGGCAGGGTAATCGCCACAGTCCGCCCTTTGGGAATAAAGAGCGAAAGTAGCAGCGCCTCGCCAATGTTTTTCCGCCTGATGGCCCTGACCGGGTACAGATAGCGGGTCCGTTCCAGGCCAGGGCTTGCGCGTAACGGCGCAACCTCGTTGGGGATAAGGTGCAGCCCCTCGCTCCGCAGTCCGGCGCGGCCCAGAAAATGGTAATCCCTGCTGTTGATCACTCCGTAGTGGCAGTCCACGGGGTACTCCACATTGCCGGTATACACATCGGGCCTGAAATCTTCGGCCAGATCGTGATTCTGCAAAAAGAGTTTAATGCCCCGCCCGCCCAAAATGCTGAGCGCCGGTATGAGCAGGGAATTTTTCTGAATAAGTGGATTATGCACATGGACAATGTCCGCGGCCCCGCCCCAGCGCCGCTCCATAGCGTGGAGTATGTCATCGGCAAGCCGCTGTGCGCCTTCCGCCGTATCCCCCGGGGCAGGTTCCGTGCCGGATCTGTCGTAAGCCAGGGCTTCCACCAGCGCAAAGGGAAAGGCCATTCCGTCAGGGGCAGCCTCGCCGGCAATGATCAAAAGCCCGGTTCCTGCCTCAGCCAGGGCACGGGCCTGATTCAAAATTACCGACGTAACCCCGCCCCGCCTTAGATGATAATGCACCAGCGCGATCCTCATGGGGCCTCCTCTCGCTCAGGCTAACATAAAAAACCGCCGAATTCCACAGGACAGGCAAAAAAGCAGGCCCAAAATCCCCGGTCAACATTATGCGGTTGTAACCGCAAAAATTTATAAATTTCAATATTGTGCGGTTATAATTGCATAATATGATAAAATCATATTTTTTGCGATTATAACCGCATTTCATGTTGACATGGATTTTCCTGTACTGTATACATAATATGGCGTACGGAGGTTTTCCCGGCCTGCATGAAATGCAAAAGGATGAAAACCTTATCCGCTCTTTTTTGAATGGCATCTATAATACTATTTTGATGAAAGATGTAGTCGAGCAGAATACGGTGCGGGATACGGATCTGCTGGAAAAAGTTGCCCGGTTCGCGGCAGGCAATATCGGTAATATTATTTCCGCAAAAAAATTAAGCGATTACCTTACCAGCGGAGGCCGCAAGACTTCCCACGAAACCATAGACGCCTATCTGGATAGTCTGGAAAAAGCTTTCTTCCTGTATCGCGCACCCCGGTACGATATAAAAGGAAAAGCATTAATGAAGACCCTGGGAAAATATTATATTGTCGATGCAGGTTTACGGTACTGGTCCCTGGGTAAAAAAGGTGTTGACATAGGCAGTGTTCTGGAAAACATTGTATACCTGGAATTAATACGCCGTGGATACCAGGTGTTCGTAGGCAAATTGCCCAAGCCCCAAAAAGGCAACGAAGATCATGAAATTGATTGTCTGCGAAGGGTACATACCCAAGAACCCGCTACGCGGGGGAGCCTCTGGGGCGTTAAAAAGGGTATGTACCCTGAGACAAATACCTTACCTAAACAACCATACCCCGTCCGCTCTGCCTCCCCCGCGCAGCGGGTTCTTGGGTTGGTTGATTTTATTGCCATGAAAGACGGCATCACCAGTTACTACCAAGTTACCCAATTCCTGCAGGGTAAGAAGGTACTGGATCGGGAACTGGCCCCATTGAAAACCATTGACGATAACTATGAAAAAATAATTCTTTCTTTGGACAGAACACCTTTTACCGACTACGAGGGGATACAACAGCGGAATATTGTTGAATGGCTGATGGAGTAAAGCTGAATTGATGTGTCATCAAAAATGATGACGATGTCCTCAAATTTGAAGACATCGTCCTTAAAAATGAGACAGGCGTTTTTACAGACAAATGTTTCTGTCCGTAAACATTTGGTGTCACCTTTGGGAATTCGGGCCGCCCGCTTGCTAATACTTTTTGTCATGGTGTATGCTAAACTCATTATATCATGCTGGATTTTGAAACAGAACTAAATAAACTGCTTTCCCGTGAAATTGAACCGCTCCCGTCACTATTACCGGCTGGGGCTGGCAGCGGCAAAGCAGCGATACTTAAGCGCGGCACTTTGTTATGCGCAATACGCCTTCATCATGGATCCGGAAAACAATGACGCCTCGCATCTGGCGGAAATTTGCCGGCACGAGCTTGACGGCGATATTGGCGAAGAACAAATACCGGCACAGGCCGTCGTTCTTATAAAGCAAAAAAGCTGGTCCAGGGCCGCCACCGCTTACGAAACCCTTAAGGACACAAAAAAACGCGCTGAGTACGATGCTATAGGCGAGATACCGCCTTCCATGGCGCCACTTTTTAACGAGGCCCAATGGTGTGATCACCTGGGCAGACACAGCAAGGCAGCAGAATTATATCAAACAATATTGAAACGCCATCCTGAATTGGACAATGTGCGGGAACAATATGCCAAATCCTTAACCAAGGACGAAAAAACCGGCAAGGCCGCTGATGTTTGGGAAGAGCTTTGCAGGCGGAATCCTTCTCATGTTCATTACTCAGAAAAACTCGCCGAGTGTTATTTCGACCGGGGTTGGCATAAGAAGGCTGAAGTCGAGGTGAAACGCGCAATCACCCTTGATCCAGATTCTTTGGATGCGTGGTCTCTTTTCCTTGACTGCATTGTCGCAAAAGTACGGGCCACTCCTGACAAAAATGTTGTGTTTGATGAACTGAGTATCGTTGTTCAAGAGGCGCTTAAGACCGTTACCGGGGTTAAGGAAAACGAATGGAAAAAAATCTACCTGTATTCCCATGCCTTTACCACTTCTCCTGAAAAAACCGGCGCGTTACCAACAAGGGCTATTTAGAAGAAATTGCCCGCCTGATACGCGAAGGCGGCCGGGACGCACGGGAATCCGGCGCAGAGGCCCTCATGATGATATTTGAAAGTGTTCCGGATTTCCCTCTGGGCTTTTTTTACCAGGAGATAAAGAAGATAGCGAATCTGCTGCCGGAGCTCATGGTTGAGAAAGCAAAAGGACCAAACGCGCGACTCCGGTATTTTTAACGAAGATCCGGAAGCCGCCCCTCCCCAACCTGTCCGCCGCGCCGAACCGAAAATAGGCCGCAATGATCCCTGCCCCTGCGGTAGCGGAAAAAAATACAAAAAATGTTGCGGGGCTTAACACTGCTTTAAATACTTGCGGAGCACAAGGAGTAATTCAGGCAAATTGATTGGTTTCCCTATATGCTCGTCCATGCCTGCTTTTTTACAATTCTCTATATCTTCTTTGAAGACATTGGCGGTCATGGCAATGATTGGAACATGCTTCGCACTTTCGAATTGTTTAGCTTCGAGAGCCCGTATCTGCTCGGTTGCGGTATAACCATCCATAACGGGCATCTGAATATCCATTAGTATAATGTCAAAGCGTCCCGGATTATGTATATACTGCTCTATCGCTTCTGCTCCGTTTCCTGATGTCTCTATGGACAACCCGGTTTCCTCAAGAATGGAAATAATAATCTCGCGGTTGATATCAATATCATCTACCAGTAATGCCGCACGCCCTTTAAATTCGTCCTGAATAATTTCACTAACGGAAACTATCTCCTGGGGCTTTTCGCCGTTTTGGACACATTTTTCGTGAATGGTGAATCCAAAGACAGCCCCCTGCCCAGGTTGAGATTTTATCCAAATTTCGCCATGCATGAGCTCAATAATCCTCTTGGAGATGGCAAGACCTAACCCTGTTCCGCCGTAGGTTCTCGAAGTACTGTTATCAGCCTGCTGGAATGAAACAAAGAGTTTTGCCTGCTGTTCTTCGCTTATACCGATCCCATTGTCTTTAACCTCTATGCGCAAGACGCAGTCTTCCTCTGTTTTCTGAACCAGAGCAGCGGTTAATTCAATGGTTCCGCACTTAGGGGTGAATTTGACTGCATTGCTTAGAAGATTGGCTATGACCTGGGCGAGACGTTGATCATCGCCAATCAGGGAAAGCGGGATTTTTTCATCGATGTTTACGGTTAGCTTTTGCTGTTTTTCTTCTGTTTTAAAAGTGATAACATGTACAACCCGGTCTATAATTTTCCGGAAATTATAGATCACTTCAGCGAGTTCCAGTTTATCCGCTTCAATTTTGGACATATCAAGGATATCATTGATGACGCCAAGCAAATGAGTGGAAGCCTCGTCAATTCTATCAAAACAATAATCCTTTTTGGGTATGTCTGCTGCGGCTTTGCCAATCACCGTCATGCCGACTACGGCGTTAATAGGTGTCCGCATTTCATGGCTCATATTCGCCAGAAAAACACCCTTTGCCCGGGATGCCTTTTCTGCAATATCAACCTGTTCTTCAAGCGCTCTGGTTCGTTCTTTAACGCGTGTTTCAAGAATCTCATTCAATTGATTCATCTGATTATAGGAGCTGGCAAATTCACGTGCAAGAATCAAGGCAACGCCGACGGTAAAGAAAAAGAAACTGTAGCTGGTCAGCGAGATACCTGTATGAAAAATAGCTGAATCCAGTACATCAAACGAAAAGGTTGCAAATAAGATAATGCTTATGAGGAAAATATTACCAAGCGAAGTTCCGGTTAAATTCTTTCTTGTTAAATTAAGCCTGTGGGTACCGCTCCTGTCACTATGAAGCTGCGAATTAAGACGCACGAAAAATGTAATGACAATATCGTAGATAAAGATGTATAGCATAAATAGAATAGCTACCACCTGCCAGACATTAAGCAAATCGATAACGAATTGAATGGAAAAAATAGATTGCAAGATTATAAATACAAGGGACAGCAGGGCATATATTCTGGTTGGAAGCAGTAATTTTTTAAAATTAAGGTCCTCAATGAATGAAGCAAGCAGAAAAGGAATCAGGTAGAGTGCTGCATATTCCAAACGCTGTGTAATACTTGAGTTTTCTGAAATTGAATAGATAACCGCAGTTTTGCTGAGAAAGTAGAGAGCAATAAAGATAGAGAAAAATCCGGAGGCAAGATTATACATATTACTTCGGCGCATAAAAAACAATAAAATATGATAGATGCCCACAAAGATATATATCGCGCAGAACATCATTGTTATAAGACTGATGCGATGCATAACAGCTAATGAATACTCGCCAATATGGTATGGAGAAGAGTAAAACAGACCTGTCTTTTTGTCGCTTGGAGATCCAATGATTCTGAAGACCAGATTGTTGGTTCCGCTCTTCAAAAGCTCCCGATCCAGAGGAACAGCCACATTACGCCATGCACGATGTGTTGTTATCCGGTTCCTGTCGTCAAGATGTACATTCGATTCTACAATTTTGCCATTCAGATATATTTCCCAATTGTCTCCGATACCTGCCAGGAATAGTCCAGGGGCTTTAATTGGAGCTTCAAACATTTTTGCGATGGCTTCAGGACGCATTTCAAACTGAATAAGAATGGTGTACTCTCCCGGAGCTTGATCATAGGGCGAAAAATATCGTCTTTTCCCCTTTGAGCCGTCAGCGTTCCACTTCCGGGTAATAACAGCGCCATGACCTGCAGGCAATATTGCATCCCATGCCAAATCGCCAGGATTCACGATTTTTGCATCAGATGATGTAAAACCTTCCCTCACATAAGCGGGGCTTGCCGTCAGGTCGACATAAAGCGGGTCGGTATTTGCAGCAGCCTGCCTGTCAAAATATGATAAGATAAATACCGCTGCTGTGATAATGATCAGTGTCGATAGAATAGCGCAAATTTTTTTTGGTACTTTCATTTTTCCTTACATTAGTATATAGCAAAATGAAAGATTGAGGAAAGGGAGATATCAGGTTTTGAAACCAGTTGCTTTTTTGCAAGAATCTGTTTTAACTGGATCAATGATGGAACAACAAGCGGAGCATTTTCATCCCAAGGCCGTTATTCTTGATATGGACGGCCTGATGCTGGATACCGAGCGGCCGGTACTTGAGCTGTGGACCATTGCCGGCCGGAACTTTGGCCAGGAGATACCGGCGGAAATGACGATGCGTCTCATCGGCACCAACGATGCCGGTACACGGGCGCTTTTTTTCAACGAATACGGAAATAATTTTCCCTACGAAAAAATACGGCAGGAAACGGAACGTCTCATGGCAGAAAAACTGGAGCGGGAAGGCATCGCCCTCCGGCCGGGGCTTATCACCTTGCTTGATTATCTTGCCGGGCGAAATATCCCCTTTGCGGTGGCAACTTCAACAGACCGCAAGACCGCTCTCTGGAAACTGGAAAAGGCGGGGATACGGGAACGCTTTTCCCTCATGGTATGCGGGGATGAGATCAAAAACGGAAAGCCCGCGCCGGACATTTTTCTGGCCGCCGCCGGCAGGCTCGGCGTCAGCCCTGCCGGCTGCGCAGGCTTTGAAGACTCCGCCCCGGGCCTACGGGGGCTGTACGCTGCGGAAATACGCTCGGTATTTATAAAAGATCTGGTCGAGCCGCCGCCTGAGGTATTGGCCACTGTATGGCGGCAGTACCGTGATCTGGAGGAAGCACTTGCGATTTTCGGAACTGTGTAAAATCCACAGGCTATATACCCCCGGTAACATTCCGCAGCCACTTCCCTGAGCGGAGCCGCCAAATGCCCAAAATCACCTTGAAACATTCTTCGGAATTCAGGCAGAGAAAGAGCGCCCAGACCGGGGCATGAAAAACGAATCCTGCGACAGCGGCAAGGGGCAGGGCAAGTGCCCAGAGAAAAGCCACGTCGTAGATCACGCAGAAAATCGTATCGCCCCCGGCGCGGCAAATCCCTACTACCATGACCATGTTAAAGGAACGGAAGGGATACATAAGACTGAGAATAATGAACATAAGCCGGGCTGCCGTTATGACGCTTTCATTCACATTAAAGACCAGGGGCAGGAAGAACGAAAGGCCGAACAGCGCGCAGGCCGCCCCTATCGCAACCAGTGGCGAAAAAAGGGTTATACGCGCCGCATAATCCCTGGCTTTTGTCTCGTCTCCTTCGCCGATTTTTTTGCCGATAAGCACCGCCACGCCGTTGCCCAGGCCGATAAAGAGCACCCAGGTAAGCTGATTGACCGTGCCGACAATATTAAAGGCGGCGATGGCGCCGGTATTGGCACGGGCAAAAATAAGACTCTGGAGACTGATGCCGGCTGACCAGATAATCTCATTGACCAGCACCGGGAGGACTATACGGATAAAGCGCCGAATGTATAGGCCATTGAAACCCAACAGTTCCCGCAGGCTGCCGGCCGGCGGATAACCTTTGGCATAACTTGCACCTAACAGAATGAGCATCTCCGCAATGCGGGCCACAACCGTGGCGGCCGCCGCGCCCCGCACGCCCATCGCGGGAAAAGGCCCGGCGCCAAAAATAAGGCAGTAGTTCAATATGGCATTAATCGACAGGGCGACAAAGGTAGCCGTCATGGGAAGCCTGACCTTTTCCACCGAGCGCAGGGTGTGCATAAAGATCATGCTTATCCCAAAGGGAATGAATGAGGGGGCCAGCATCCGCAGGTATTCAGCGCCAAGGGCGATAACTTCGGGGTCACGGGAATAAATGCCGATGATCCTGTCCGACGCAAGGGCTGCCGCCAGGGTAAAAAGACTTGCGCCTATCACGGCAAGAATCAGGCTAAAACCCACATTTTTCCGTACGCCGCTTATATCCCGCTTTCCCCAAAACTGGGCGGTAAAGATCGATGCCCCGGAACAGAGGCCAAAGAGGGCAAGGTTATATAGAAAGAAAATCTGATTCCCCAGGCCCACTGCGGCGATTTCCACGGTTCCCAGCCGGCCTATCATCACCGTGTCCAGCATATTCACCGATGAGTTGATAAAATTCTGAAACATAATGGGCAGGGCGATTGCAAAGAGACTGCGGTAAAACTGTTTGTCGCTAAAAAGCTCAGGAATTTTCATACAGGTCTCTGTACCCTATCAGAAATTTAGTATAGTATAAAGTACGCTCCGGTTTTTGGAATCGTTTTAATTTTTTTGAAGGATCTACCATGAATTTTAGCAGTACTTTTATCCCCACCCTGCGGGAAGTTCCCGCCGATGCCGTTATCGCCAGTCACCGGCTCATGTTCCGTTCGGGTATGCTCCGCAAACTCGCCAACGGCCTGTTCGCCTATCTGCCCCTGGGGCTCCGTTCCTTCCGCAAGGTGGAACAGATCATCCGGGAAGAAATGGACGCCATAGGCGCGCTGGAAATCAAGCCCACCGTGGTAGTGCCCGGCGAATTATGGAAAGAATCCGGCCGCTGGGACTCTATGGGCGATGGACTGCTGCGGGTAAAAAACCGCCTGAACAACGACTTTGTGGTTTCACCCACTGCCGAGGAAGCCTTTACCGCCATTGTGCGGGACGAACTTTCCAGCTACCGCCAGCTTCCTCTCTGCCTCTATCAGATCAACACCAAATACCGGGATGAGATTCGCCCCCGTTACGGTGTCATGCGGGGCCGGGAATTTGTGATGAAAGACGCCTACTCCTGGCACAGCGACGACAAAAGCCTTGACGAAACCTACCAGGCTATGGGCCGGGCCTACCGCCGCATTTTTAAACGCTGCGGCTTAACGGTGATTCCCGTAAAAGCCGACTCAGGCGCAATGGGCGGCAGCGGCTCCGAGGAATTTATGGTAGAAAGCGAAATCGGCGACAACACCCTGATCCTGTGCAAACATTGCGACTACGCCGCCAACGTGGAAAAGGCAGGCTGCCAACCCGATTTTCACCCCCGCCCCTCGGTTGATTTTGCCAAAAGCGCCGCCGCCGATACTCCCCCCATTGAAAAAATCGACACCCCGGAAGTCAAAACCATAGACGAACTTTGCGCCTTCCTTAAAAACGATGACGGCACGCCCATGAGTTCAAAACAATTTATCAAAACATTGATCTATCGTGCCGTAAACGTGGAGCTTGATCTTTCGAAAGCCCCCGGCTGCGGAGCAGACGATGGCTGTGGAGCAGACGATGGCTGTGGAGCAGACGATGGTGGCGCAAAGCTGGAGCGTAAAAAGCCTGCACCCGATGCGCCGTATGTGTACCCGGAGGCGTTCTTCGCCGTGGCCATACGCGGCGATCTTGATGTAAACGAAGTAAAACTCGCTGCAGAGCTCAAGGCCGGTGAGGTAAGCCTTGCCTCTGACGCCGATGTAGTGCGTCTAACAGGCGCGCCTGTGGGCTTTGCCGGGCCCGTGGGTCTTACCAGCCTGCCTGTCATCGTTGACCACACCGTTACCGGCATGAACGACGCCGTAACCGGCGCATTGGCAAAAGACCTGCATTTTAAGCACGCCGCCTACGGCCGTGACTTTGAAGGCTGGATGCTCGCCGATCTGCGCACCGTCAAGGCCGGCGACCGCTGCCCCCTGTGCGGCGGCGAACTCTACGAGAAAATGGGCAACGAACTGGGACACATCTTTAAACTGGGTAACAAATACACCCGCTCCATGAACGTAAGCTGCCTGGATGAAAACGGCAAAAGCCTTACCCCCACTATGGGTTGTTACGGCATCGGCCTTGACCGCACACTGGCCTCGGTAATCGAAGAACACCACGATGATGCCGGCATTGTCTGGCCCGCATCGGTAGCGCCCTATCACGTTATTATCGTTCCCATTAAATACGATGGCGCGGTAAAAGCCGCCGCTGACCGCCTCGCCGCCGAACTTGAACAGGCCGGCATTGAATCGCTCCTTGATGATCGCAACGAGCGCCCTGGCGTCAAATTCAACGACGCCGACCTCACCGGTATCCCCTGGCGTGTGGTGATTGGCGACAAAGGACTGGCCCAGTCAATCCCCCAGGTTGAGGTAAAGCGCCGCTCCGAGAAAGAAAACCGCATGGTGGAACTGGACAAGGCAGCAGCGGAACTGACAGGCAAGATCAGGGCGGAACTTGCGGAGCTGAGCGGTTAACGTTCCCCCAACAGCGCCTTAAGCTCCTGAATGTCATTGATAATTTTGGTACGCGCCATGTCGCGGAACTCCCTGGGGATCATTTCCTTGGAGGTACATTCCAGCACCGCTACCAGGTTTTGCAGTTCCACTTCGTGGGGATAGGCGGCAGGGACAAAGTCGCCCATAGCTTCTTCCATGTCCTCGCGCTTGACATAGACCCGGTCTTCCATAGCGGCAATGAGTTTTGCGCGAACCAGCACCGCTTCAAGATCGGCGCCTGAGTAATCGTGTTTGTATTTTTTAAAAAGATCCGTTATGGGAAAATTTCGTATATCAAGATTCAGCTTGCGCACCAAAGTCTTAAAGAGGTCTTCCCGGTCGGCAAGGGTTTCGGGGTAAAAAAGGGCAAGGTGTTCCTCGGCGCGCCCCTGGCGCTTTAAGTCGATGGGGATAAGGTCCGGGCGGCAGGTGATAAGAAACCAGATGATCTTGCCCCGGTACTCGGTGTTGCCCATGAAGCTGGCGATTTGGGCAAAAACCCGGTTGCTGGTGCCGGAGTCGCCATCCTGATCGCGGTCGCCCAAAAAGGCGTCGGCCTCGTCGATCATGACCGCTACCGGGGCCATTGCTTTGAGTATATTGAGGACTTTTTCCAGATTGGACTCGGTCTCGCCCTGCCACTTGGTACGGAAATTGCGGAATTTAACCATAGGAATGCCGATTTCGCCGGCAAAGGCGCTGACCATAAAACTCTTGCCGGTACCTACAGGGCCGGCGATAAGGTAGCCCATAGGGAGTACGTCGGGGCGTCCCATCTTGATTGCCCTTGTGGCGTTTTTGAAGCGCTTTTTTACAAAGTCGTGACCTGACACATGGGAAAGGTTGAAAGAAGTCTCCATAAATTCCAGGAGCCCTGCAGCCTCGTTTTCGATGATTTCTTTTTTCTTGCGGCGCATAAACTCCAGAGACAGGGGCCGGTTCTGCTCAAAACTTTCCGATACCAACTGGTCCAGGTTCATCAGATTGACGCCGCTGGTAATAGAAGCGAGTTTCTCCGGCGAAAGCCCCCGCTCAAGGAGCAGCTTGCCCTCCGCTTCCCTGGACTTGAGGAAACTCTCCCGCACTTTTTCATCGGGGAAAGGTACGCTGATCTTCACCGTGGAAGGGGAACTTACCAGCCGTGACGCGATATCCGCAAGATTTTCCGTCAGCAGAATGATCGAAATATCGCCTCTGATAAATTTTGGATCCGTAGCCCAGCGGTTAAATGTTACCATACAGTAACGGTCGGCGTCGGAGAGACGGATTAGATCGCCGGCGGGGACTATGGTTTCGGCATAATCGATAATAAGCACCATGCGGCATTTTTCCCGCTTGTTTTTGGGAATCCGGGAGAGAAAATATTTTTCCAGAAAGGGGAAACTTTTTTCAGGATCAGAAGAAACAAAATCATCCTGATTTACGTCAGGGTTAAGGCAGATCCGCGGCATGGCGGCAAAGTAGTCCTGTTCCATTTCGGGTTCGCAAAAACTAACGCCGCTGGAACGGTCATAGTAGGCAATAATATTTTGATTGCCGAACAGAACCTCCGAGATATATTCCTGAACCCGGGTAAAGGTAAATTGATCTTCTTTTTTTTGATGTGGAAGATAATCCCTGATATTTCCATACAGAATATACAGGTTGGTTTTTTTGGAACCGTACTTGTTTGCCAGTTCCTGAGCCCAGGCCGGCAGAATTTTGATGTATTCATTGTGTCTGTAAACGTACTGATCCGGCATATCCCCTCCCCTTTTTGTTTATCATTTCTTCGGCAACATTCGGGAAATATACTCCTGTAGTTTATCTTTGTACTCGCCGCCGATCTTCCGCTCCGCCGCAGTAATGGCACGGTTTTCCGCTTCGGCAATGGTCAGATGCCCTTCCCGCCCGCTTATGGTATAGGGCAGCAGCACCATCCCGCTTTTGGCATCCACAAGATTGGCCGTTATCGTATAACGGATAAATTTATTTTGCTGATTGGCAAGTTGGACTTCGGCAAGATCGATTTCTACACGTAACGTATATGGCGAATTGGCACCGCCACTTCTGAAACGCAAATCCGAAAGGGACTTTGCAAGGGCGCCCTGGATTCTTCCTGCCCGGTCGTTCTTCACTTCTACCGCTATGGGGATGGTCTTGGCGATATCCTCGGCGGCTACGCGGTACATATCGCCCCGGGGAAGATCCGCCGGGGGCCTGGAGCCAATCAGGGAAAGCAAATTCCCGAACGCGATATTAATATCAGCTACGACGCCGGCGAATTGATACCGGGAATAGCCTTCGATGGTGTTTTTTTCCACGCTTGTCATATTGGTAAGATTATCAATCATTGACTGATTGGCCCGTATCAAATCGTTGTAAATTGGGACTGTTTTCGCCTTGTCCATCACCACCACGGCATAGTAGACGCTCTTGCCGTCATACCAGACATCGCGGATTTCGGCGCCTACCAGGGAATCCAGCGCCGATGATGTGGTTATGGTATTATCGATTGCGGTTTTTTCCGACCAGTCTGCGGCCGCGCCGTTTTTTACCGCTTCCTGATAGGTACTGGTTATTTTTTGGTCCGTATGAATGGTCTGTCCAAAGTATGCGATCAAATTTGCCAAGGCATTTTTCTCCGCCAGATCGCGGCTGGCGCCGGAACCGACTTCCGCCACATACCGGGATTCGCTAAAAACCGAATACTGCGCGGTTACCCATGCAGGCTGGGCTTTACTGTTGTTGAGCGGAGCCGGGGAAGTGGGTACGGAAGATCTTGCCACAGCAGCCGCTCTTTCCAGGGGATCATCAGAGTCAATGTCCGCCATTGCGGCGTCTGCAGCGGCACGGGACTGCGCAACCGAGGAAGCCCCGGACAGATTACCGTCCTGGACGGCGGGGGCGCTGACGCAGGAAAAAAACGCCGGAAGCAGGCAGATTAGAAACGGCGCAAAAGCGCATAACGCAATTTTTTTTCTCATGCTAAAACTTTGATTTGGGCTGGGTGATAATTTTTTTTATGTCGTTATTTTCACCTTCCCAAATTATCCTGCTGGTTTCGATATTCGTCATTGTCGCTTTGACAAAATACGTCCGCATCATCGTATTTCCTGCCTTGTCAACAATTGACTTTACCTCGCCGGTAAGCATAAAATTGGCGGCTGTTTCGTTTGCCAGGGTAGCGGCACTTTCTTCGCTGGCATTGCTCTGCTGATCCTGCCGTTCCGCCCGAATATCATCCCGTATATCGCCGCCTTCAACAAATTCAAGTTTACCGCTGTTGATAATGGCGGTGCGCATAATGCCGGAAATGATGCCGGTATCAATATGCTCGCTGCTGGTGTTCCTGAACCTGCCGACTATGACTGTGGGCAGCTCCCCCCGGTGACTGGCGCCGAACTCCTTGATATAGGAATCTATACGCGGGGAGGAAAGGGCGCCGGAAATGAGGGATTCGCATACCTGCTTGACATCGGTATCGTTCCAGTTGCCGCTGAGATCAACCTGGGTATCCGCATCAATCCTGGAAACTTTGGGAGTACCGGAACAGGTTGAAACCAGAACCGGCAAAACCGCACAAATCACAATGACAAAAATTTTTCTTTTCAATTTATTCGCACCTGTTTAGTCTCTGTTAGCTGCTCTGACTTCTTCGGTAAGAATATTTTTGAACGCCTCATTCATCCGCGCTTCGGCGTTAAAAGAAGCGGCCGCAGGAACGGCAAGTTTGGCGGCAGCGGCGGCCTGATTAATTTCATTGGCTACATCGGTTTTGCTCAACATAACCACGGCCCACACATTGCCTTCTGAATCCCTGTCTTCTTCAACAACCGAGGCGCCGGTCAATGTAGATTTGGAAAGGGCTACGGTGATATTCTCCTGGAAGGAAAGCGCCGAACCGGGGTCAAGCTCGCTGGAAGCCTGATAATCCCGCACCATGTCCTGAATGACGGTATTCATCTGCCGGGAAATTTCCGCCCGTGCCCTGGTTGCGGCGACCGTCCTTGACTGTTGGAGACTGGCCAGCTTTGCGGTACCAATACCCACCAGTACATCTTCCGGGGCCTTCTTCAGGGCATCTTTTACAAATTGGGGAAAACTGCCGGGAACCTTTCTTTCCGAAGCAGCTGGCACGCCGGAAGGCTTGGAAGCACACGCAATAAAGCCCAGAGCCATACAAACAATCAGGAATAAATTGATAAATTTCTTCATTTTTAAAACTCCTTGAAAAAATGCGCTATTCAAAAACAGCGTTTCTTTGATTATAAGGGAATACGGTAGCGGGAACAAGGGGGCCCCTCAGGCGGAAGCCGTTATTGAAGTCTTATTTATTCTTAAAAAAAAGCCCTTGACACTCTTCCCCCTTGTATGGCAAGATTTTATACCCGTTACGATTTGAAGTTTATTGGAAAGGTTATTGAAATGAAGACAGTATTTGTAAAACCTGCGGCGGTGGAACGGAAATGGTTTGTCATCGACGCTGAAGGTAAAATCCTGGGCAGGGTTGCGGCCAAGGTTGCATCCATTGTCAGGGGGAAAAACAAGGCGATTTTCGCTCCTCATCAGGAGATGGGGGATTTTGTGGTGGTGGTAAATGCGGATAAAATCGTAGTTACCGGCAGAAAAACCCAGCAGAAGATGTATTATCGTCATTCGGGCTATCCCGGTGGGCTAAAGGCGCACACTTACGAGAAAGTTGCCGCCCGGCACCCCACGGAGCCGTTGGAGAATGCTATCAAGGGTATGCTTCCCAAAGGGCCCCTGGGCCGGAAATTGGCTAAAAACGCCAAGGTCTATGCCGGCACAGCGCATCCCCACGGCGCCCAGAATCCAACGCTTATCGAGCTATAAAAGGAATTTGAGGTATTTTATGGTTAAGAATCTTGGAATCGGTACTGGCAGAAGGAAAACTTCGGTGGCCCGGGTGTATCTTCGGGACGGAAGCGGCAAAATCGTGGTAAATGGCAAGGAATTGGCCCAATATTTCCCCCAGGGGGAACACGCCATGATGGTTCGCCAGCCTCTGATGGTTACCGCCAACGAGAACAAGTTTGATGTGTTGATCAATGTGTACGGCGGTGGGTCCAATGGTCAGGCCGGCGCCTGCCGTCATGGTCTTGCCCGGGCGCTCTGCCAGGTGGATCACACCAACTACACCAGCCTGCGGAGCAACGGCTACCTTACCCGCGACTCCCGTATGGTGGAGCGGAAAAAGTACGGCCAGCGTGGCGCACGGCGACGCTTCCAGTTCTCCAAACGCTAAATTTTGCGCAGCTAACGCCGCTAATTGCGCCGTTAGCACAGCCAATACTTTGGCCTGTATGTGCGCCCTGCGGCGGCATTGCAGTCTGAAAAATGACGATTGTTTCTATTAAAATCGGAACTACCGGGGAGCTCAGGCGAGTTGAGCTTTCCGATGGTTCTTTTTTTTCATTCAAAACCTGCTACTTACCCCCTATTTTTACCAATGAGAGTCTTTTAACACCTGGAATGGCTGAGGGTCGGGAACTTGACGCCGGGGAAGAGGAAGGTTTCCGCTTTGCCTCGGCCTGTTTACGGGCGGAAAAGGCGGCGCTGCGGCTCATTGCCAGGGCGGAGCAGAGTGTTTTCGGCCTGAGTCGCAAGCTGGAACGGCGGGGTTGTACGCCGGCCTGCACCCGTGCCGTGATTTCCCGGCTCATCGATCTTGAACTGCTGGATGATCGCCGCTTTGCCCGGCTCTGGCTGGAAACCCGGCTGCTACGCCCTGCCAGCCCCCGGCGGCTCTTTGGCGGTCTCCGCGCCCGGGGCATAGACCATGACGATGCCGAATCCGCCCTGAAAGCGGTCCTTGACGATGAGACCGAACAGGCGCTTCTGGCGCGTTTTGCCGCCAAACAGCGGCGCTCACGGGCTTTTCGTAATGCGGAGACCAAGGCGGCCGAATACCGGTGGGGTTTTGATGCCTTGCGGACGCTTAAATTTTTGCTCAAAAGTGAAGGTTTTTCTACCGGAGCGATTCAGCGGTATTTTGGAGAGTTGGATGAAGCGCCTTGAATATTATCAGATTCAAAAAATTCCCTGGACCATTTTCCGGTTACTGCCATTACCGGCCCCAGATAGTAAAGTAAACGGTAATTTGTCGCACTGTTACGTTATCGTACTACCACAAGCGAAGGAGCCCTGAATCCTGATTTGTCCCCGGGAGCGCACAGAAAATTTACTTGGCGGCCTGGGGCGGAAACTCACCCCTTTCACCTCGGGAATAACTCGG
>BNVF01000028.1 GCA_025997895.1 Spirochaetia bacterium | reverse complement strand
CGGTCTTTACATTACCGGGGGCGCTTGTGTATAAACAGCCGCCGGCAGCCAGCATACCCGGAAATCGGGCATTAGTCGGTTCATTCTGCATGGTACTCTCCATTTTTGGGTTTGGGATATATTTGGCTTCCATACGAAGGCCTTTGTACCATAATTTACCACACATTTTGAGCAATGTCAACGCGCGCGCACGCACGCACGCCCATGTACGCACGCCCTGCGCGGTGCCAGTCACCTTTTTGGGGATGTGTCAAAATGACCCAAATGGGAAACGTATATGGTGTTTGTCATTTTGGCAACGCTATTTATGAAAGAGTTTTTATAATAACTCTGTTCTTTTCATGCGAGAACAAGCTTGCGTTTTTTCTCACACCGCTCGACAAAGCATGTGTAGTGTACTAGAATTACAGTATGGATGAGGCGGAAATTAATGCTGCAAAAAGGCGAAAAAAACGCGAGATTATCATCGACATTGGAAAAGTGTCGATAGATATCGGCAAACTGGTATTGGGCAGCATAGCCTTGGGCGGAATTTTGCGCGGGGATATCAAGCCATTAGCGTTGCTGATAGGCGGTTTTGCCACCAGCCTATTGCTCATTGTGCTGGGTATTATACTTCTAGCCATTACGAAGGAATAAACTATGACGTATTTTGTTGGAATTGTGCTGGTGATGCTCCCTCTCTGGATTGCCGGTTTTGTCCTTGCATACCAGATTAAACATACCCGTTAGTGCCAGACCATATGTGCTTACTATGAGGAGCGCCGGATACATGGACCGCCCCGGCTTTACCGACCAGCAGGAAACCCTGGCCCTGATGGAAAAAGAGTATGTGGTTTTTACTGATTACTTGATTTCAACAGGGATAATGAAATGAAAGGCCGAATGCCGAGTTATGTATAATGGCCTTTACAGGAAATAATATGCAAATTTTGTTTTTCATCGGCAGTATAGACGAGACGGTTTGCATCGTCAATGTGGCGGCTGTATGCTTTCATGTGTTTTAAAGGTTCCGGCTTGCCTTTACCCTTCATAAGCCCATTGCGCTGAATGTCCTTTATAAGGTCATTGAGCTTTTTCAGGGTTTTGCGGTCTTCGGTCTGCCAATCCATGTATTCCTTAAAGGCTTTGGCATGAAAAATTACATCATTCATTCGCCAGAGCCTCAAGTTCCGCCATAGTCTTGACTATGCCTTTGCCTTCGTCAAGCTCTTTCATGCGCCGTTGCAATTCCTCGGTAAACGCCGCATTGTGCCGCGCCTTTTCCATTTCATCATATTCGTCTTTTGGCAAAATAACGATATCACGCTGGCGATAGGTGTTTTTCAGCGTCCGGATAACATTGGCGTTAAGCTCATCCGCTTTCAGGTGATAAGTGGCATACATACAGGTTTCTCCCTCATTTCAAATATACCCTGTCCGGCAGGGCAAAGCAAGGGCCTGGCAGGCAGCAATTCCAAATTGAACCACTTTTCCACCCAAAGAGTGGAAAAGTCGACCTCACGGATTACACGGACTTTTGCTTAGAAATCCCATTCTTTTGTCCGTGCTGTCCGTGTGGTCTGTGGTTCATATTCTTTCTCTCTTCCTTACTCCTTTTTACAGATCGCCAATTTTCCCGTCGGTTCCCAGCGTTTTGGCGGAAATGTCCGTTAGGGTGTATGGGGAGGCGGTTAGGATTTTATAACCCAGGCTGAATTTACTAACCGGCGCATTGGTTAACGCACCGCCGCTTTCATCGACAAGCACTGCGTCACTGGCTGTCCAAGCGCTGGGAAGATCAATCAGACCCACGGTGACCTCGCTCAGGGTTCCCTGTATGCGGATGCGACGACTCACGCCGTTCATATAGATGCTGTTCCGGTCATCGGCGGTGGTGGTGTATCCGGCTGCGTCGGTTTTTGGCGTTATCTTGGCGCTCCCGCTGAGGATAAAGACGCCGCCATTACTGACGCCGCTGCCGAGGCCGAAGGTGGCAAACTCAAGTTTATTGAGTTTGATTTCCCCGCCGCTTATGATAAAGGTTGTGCTTGTGTTGCCCATGCTTACCCCGCCACCCACTGCATAGCTGGTGGCTGATTTGGCAAGGTTGCCGCTTATTTCCCCTCCACTCATGGTGAGGGTTACGGTGTTGCCGAGATACATCCCGCCGCCCAAGGTGTAGTTGGTGGTTGATTCGGCGCTATTGTTGGCAATTTTTGCGTTGCCCGAAAGGGTAATGTTCGCATATTGTTGCGCAATGACCCCGCCGCCCAAGGCAATCCCGCTTATTTTCAGGTGATTGTCGCTTATCTCTGCATTTCCCTCCAGCGTGAGGGTTACTTTGTTGTCGTTACTGTTGCCGTATAGTTGCACCCCGCCGCTGAGATCGGAGGAAGTGTTCCCGGTTATCTTGGCGTTGCCTTTCAGCGCCAGTTGGCCGCAGTACTCTACTAACACCAGAGCGGCACTGTTGGCGGCAATGCCCTTGAGGGTAACGCTCCCATCTACCACCAGTTTGGCATTGCTGGCAGTGCCGCCCACGGTGAAGAGTCTGCCGTTGCCGTCTTTCTGAATGGTGCGCTCGGTGCTGTCAGCTGTGGTGATGGTTACGATTGTGTTTGCCTTGTTGTAAGTGATAGTATCGGTCTGGGCGGGAATGTCCTCGCCCAAGACGAGGGTGTATTCGGGGTTGGTGTTCGCTGCAATGTAGGCGAAGGCTTTGTCAAGGATGGTTCCGGTCCCGCTTGAAAGGTCGACGGACGTGGTGTCTGCGCCGATGTAGAAGCCGGGTCCGCGCACAGCCGGGGACGTCACCGTTACAACACAGGTAGCGGTGTGGCTGCCGTCTGCGGTGGTAACGGTGATAATTGCCGTGCCTGCCGCAACACCGGCTACTGTGACGGTCTTGCCGCTGCCGCTTACGGTGGCTACATCGGGGTCGCTGCTCACCCAACTGACGGTCTGGTTGGTAGCATCAACGGGCTCTATTGTAGCGGTCAGGGACACATTATCGCCCACTGTTATATTACTGGTGTCATTGTCCAGAGTAACGCCGGCAACGGCTACGTTGGGAGGCGGGAGGTCATCAACCTGAATATCGAAGGTGTATCTGGTGGTCTGGCCGCCGTAGGTAACGTCGAAGGAAAGGGACAGATCCGTGGCAGCGGTAGTGTTCCAGTTGTCGGGGCTAAAGTTGCCGAAAGTAAAACTTTCCGCAAGACCGGGGCTCCAGGTAACCGTATCGATAGTGCTATCGGTAAAGGTGGTGATCAATTCCAGACCTTCGGGGTCAAATTCCTCACCAACTATGTACATAGTTTTGGTCGGCGGGATGCTCACACTGATGCTCTGCAGCTCCTTTACGGTGACTGCGTAGGTAGCGGTGTGGCTGCCGTCTTCGGTGGTCACGGTGATAGTTGCCGGACCTGCTGCTACGCCTGTTACGGTGGCTTGTAAGCCGCTGCCGCTTACGGTGGCTACGGTGGCATCACTGCTCTCCCAACTGACGGTCTGGTTGGTAGCTTCAGTGGGCGTTATTGTAGCGGTCAGGGACACGGTACTATCCACTGCTATAGTACCGCTGGTATTGTTCAAAGAAACGCCGGTAACGGCTACGTTGGTATTCGGACTGGTAGGATCGCTGCAGGCCGCGAAAAACAGGGTGAGGGTGAAAAAGAGGGCAACAAGCCCTATTTTACCTCTCGACGATAATAGGGGGGGGGGGGGGGATAAAGGATCGGTTTTTACATTACCGGGGGCGCTTGTGTATAAACAGCCGCCGGCAGCCAGCATACCCGGAAATCGGGCATTAGTCGGTTCATTCTGCATGGTACTCTCCATTTTTGGGTTTGGGATATATTTGGCCTTCATACAAAGGCCTTTGTACCACAATTTACCACGCTTTTGGAGCAATGTCAACGCCTCGAATTACGTCCCTGAATTACGCCGAGGCAGCGATTTTTTCACGTACCAGATCGCCGATGATTTGGGCAGCTGTCTTGTGGTTGGCCTCGGCGCGGTTTTGTACATACTTCGCCGAAATATCGTCCAGACACTCCAACAGGATACGCTCTTTATGATTATACATATCATAATACCCCGTTAAATTATAGCCCTCTTTTTTTCAAAGCATGAGCAAGACAGAACAGAAAAACCGACAAAGCGATAAGCGTTAAACTTAAAATAAGCTGTAACATATATTTACCCCCGTACCCAGTCTAGAATAATCTGCGCAACACCGATAAGCCCCATCGCCCCGGCGATGGTCGCGGCCAGTTCGATGCCCCGCCGCAATCTGCTTTCCGGTTTTGGGATGGCCGCGACCAGATGGTCAACGCCATCGGCTATCCGCCTTAAAACTACTTTGTCATCAGCGTCCATACCTTTACTATACTTCCGTCGGCCGAAAATTGCAAGGCGCGCCCCTGAGCAGCATCACATCTCCCCAGCCCCAGCGCTTTGCCGCCTGGTCGGCAATTTTTTTCAGCCGGGGCGGAGCGGCGCCTGCGGCGAGTCCTCCCCAGGTATACACTCCCTCAATGGTAAAACCCGCACCGGTAAGAAGGGCCTGCAGGGTTTGTACCGAAAAAAGATAGAGATGATCAAAAATCGCCGAGCGCCAGCGGCTGCCGAATAAACGGGATTGAAAGCCGGCAATGTTCGGGGTAGTGATACATATTCGGCCGCCGGGACTGAGTATACGCCGCGCCTCGCGGACAAAGGAGCCGGGATCGTTGAGGTGTTCAATCAAATGGGAGGCGAGGATCAGATCAAAGGAAGCCGGAGGAAAATGATTTTCCTCCAGGGGGAGACTCCGTATATCAAGGCCGCGTTCCCTGCGGGCAAATTCGGCGGCAGGGGAAATTTCCACCCCTGTTACGTGCCATCCACGGCTTTGCAGATGCAGAAGCAGGGAGCCGGTAGCGCAGCCAACATCAAGTACTCTTGGCGCTTCCACCGTCCGCCGCATCAACTCCTTTTCCAGCGAATCAAAACCGGCGTCTTTAAGGGCGAGCAGTTGCAGATTAAGAAAGGCGGCCTCGTTGGCGAGTTCATATGAGAGGTAATCGCTTCCAAATGCATCCTGATAGCGGCGGCCTACGGCAGCGGCGGAAGGCTGGGGATTCATCTGTACCAGGCCGCAGCGGGCGCAGCGGACATAGGTAAAACCTTCGCACTTAAGGGCAGGTTTGAAACGGCTGCCGCCGCAGAGATTGCAGGGGATGAGCCGGCTTTCTTCGGCGGAGACCGGGGTAGACCAGGTTTTTACCATACCTATTCAACGATCATACGGGTTATCGTGCCTCGGGAGTTACCCGCTATATCTTGCACGATTATTTCCAGACTGGCCTGGCCCCTGGTCAGAAACACTTCACCGGCCTCGAAAGCGGGGAAGGGCGCATAAACCTGCTTTACCGGCGCAAGACCATTACGGTATACCATAAGCACTCCGTCTCTGGCGGATATGGTCTCAAAATTGAGGGAACCAATTTCGGCACCATTCACCGAGCAGACAATGCGGTGGGGGGCAAGGGGGCTTTCCCGGGCATCAAGCATGGTATCAGAGACAGCCACCAAAATCGTGTGACGGCCCTGGCCCATACGGGTCTGGCCCCTGGGAATAAGCGCACCCTGGGCGTTCCGCAGATCCACCGTCAGAATCTGGGGCGGCCTGGTATCATGGAAGGGGGTGATGATCATTGAGGGATTGATCCAGCGCCGTTCCCGCCGGTCGTAGAGGATAAAGTAGAAACCTTTACGGCTTGACCAGCCCGAAGTCCCGGCTGAGGCGATGGGGCTCTGACGTTCAACACCGGACCGGCGGATGACGCCGGAGTCTTCATAGCGGCTGTAAATGCTGATAAGGCCGTCGCCGTGATCCAGAGCAGTCCAGGCGCCAAGGGGAGAGGGAAGGCGGGAAGCGATATCGTCTTTGCGCCTGGAGAAAATTACCTCCCCGGTTTCGGCTGCCAGCACCGGGCCTTCTCCTTCAAAGACAGTTCCCAATACCGGCTTGCCCCGGTCGTTCCAGCCGAAGTTGCGGACCATGACCGCTTCCTGCGAAGGCCAATCCATGGCGCCTAACGAATCGACATAAAAAACCATAATAAGCGCCGTTATAAAAACAACGGTGAATATTACCCGCAATGATATGGCAAATCGATACATCATTTTTTCTCCAGTTCAAAAGAGACCAGCGTTGTTCCGCCGCCTACAAAGAGCTTTGCATCCCTTCGGCCCAAAAAAGCGTCGGCGCTTTTAAAAGGAGCCTCAATAACGATGGTATCGGGAAGCTTGATGCCTATCAGGTCTTTTTGTCCGGCGGAGGGAGAGGTAACAACAAAGAAAAGCCCCTGCCCTCCGACGTGCTCAATGGTGGCGATTTCCCCTGTCAGGGGTACTTTTGTTCCCTGCCGTGCGCTGATATCGTAAACGCCTATGCCACCCTCCCGTTCAAATACAAGCCAGCGATCCTGATCTATAAAGGTGATATGTACCGGCCGCCTGAAACCGTCTTCCAGAAACTCGTGGTATATCACCTTGTATTCGCGGTTTACGCCGCCAAAACGTTCCAGCAGCAGGAAACGTTGATCGTCAATGCCGGAGATAATCCCCAGTCGGGAACCGTCACGTGAAATTGCGCATCCTAAAATCACCGCGTAACGGGAACCGCCGGGCTCCCAATTAAAAATACAGTTTCCTTCGTTATCCAAAACCGCCACTATGCCATCCAGGGAGCCGGCCAGCACCAGTCCCGAGGCGGCGTCAATGCAGGTAAGAGGCGCTGCAAATTCGTATGTCCAGAGGATTTTGCCGGAAGCGTCAACTTCCGAAAAAGCGTTCTGATCGCCGCCGATTAAAAAAATTCGGTTATCCAGCAGAACGGGATATGCCCTGGGATCCTCAATGGTAAGCGCCGTTTCGCCGGTATTGTTTTTAATTTCGATATGGGCAGGTTCGGCTTCGTACTCGGTCCACAGTTTTTCCGAAAGATAAATATCACCTTTTTTAATCTGATTCACCGGAAAACGCCCGTTTGAATCCACATACCCAAAACGGCTCCCCAGCGTGAAGGGGAGCGGGTTCTCAAAGTCAACGGCTGAGGGAGAACTCTCACCGATTAATACCGGAAAATCAGATTCCAGTGAACTCAGCCAGCGGGGAGCCAGAATTGTTTCCCGGGGGATAGGCCGGGCGGCAGTAAAAAAATACGCAATGAAAAGCACAATCAGCGCAATAAGCCAGATTTTTTTCTTTTTTTTTGCCACAAACTCCCTCCCCTCCACTATAATAAACAGAGGAGGCTTGTATGGCTAGTAAGGAACAAATGGACGCCCTGTTTGCGGAAGCCCGGAAGGCTGCGAATTTTGCGTATGCTCCCTATTCACATTTCCGGGTTGGCGCCGCTCTGCTCTGCGATGACGGAACCGTCTTTTCAGGCTGCAATGTGGAGAATCGTTCCTACGGCCTCACCATCTGCGCCGAGCGCAATGCGGTACTGCAGGGAGTCGCCAGGGGTAAACGAACCTTTATCGCCCTGGCAATTTCAACCCCCGACTCAAAGGATCCTGTTGGCCCCTGCGGCGCCTGCCGCCAGGTGTTAAGCGAGTTCATGCCCCTGGATTCGCCGGTATGTTTTGGCGGCAGTGGAAGCCAGCAAGTGAATACCACCATGGGCGAGCTGCTGCCGTATGATTCGCTGCATGATCTGGGTACATGATTGTATGCGTTTTATTGACATTTTCTGCGGTATAGCGCTAAAATGCCCTAATGATTGATGACGACATTCTTACAATAGAAGAAGTGGCAAAATATCTGCGGGTATCTGACCGGACGGTGTACGACTGGGCACAGAAAGGGGAAATTCCATCGGGCAAAATCGGAACCGTGTGGCGTTTTAAAAAATCCGAGATCGAAAAATGGGTGAACGACCGGCTTGCGGTAAACAGACTGAACCCCCAACCGAACTCGGTGCATATCGAAACTATCCTTTCCCCTGACCGGGTGCTCTTTCTCAATTACTCGACCAAACGGGATGTGCTCCTGGCCCTGGCGGAAAATATTGCCTCCGCGCCCCAGGTAAAAAACAAGCAGGAACTGTCCATCGAAATCCTCAAGCGCGAGGAACTGATGAGTACCGCCATCGGCAGGGGTATTGCCATTCCGCATATCAGGCTTTCATCGATTACCGACCTGGTGGTTTCAGTTGGCGTCAGCCGTACCGATATTGTCGATTTTCATCCTTTGGATGATGAACCGGTGCGTCTGGTTTTTATGATCGCGGCTTCGTATAACCAGCACGCTTACTATTTGCAGACTCTGTCCTTTTTTAGCGCCCGTCTTAAAAACCGCGAGCTGCGGGATTCTCTGCTAAAAGCGGAGAGTACCCGGGAAGTGTATGATCTGATGGTGGGGAAATAGCCGTTACGCGATGTAATGATGTTACTCGAAAATAACTCCCAGCCATGATTCGATATCGCTTACATCCTGTCCTATTAATCCGATGTTTACTTGGGCGGTAGTTTCGGCTACCAGCCATTTGATCCCTTTAGCTTCAAAGCGGGCGCCGGTTCCGGCGATGTCCGCAAGGCCCATAGCGTGGTTATGTTCCCGGGAAACCATGATTGCAGCGGGGATGTCCGCCTGGGCGAGGATAAGCGCCCAAAGCATGGCGCGGCTATCGCAGTCGCCCCGGCCTTCGGTAACGGCGCTGACCAGATTCACAAAATCGCTTCCCATTAAGTCCCGTTCGTATTTGAAGGTCTGCACCCAGGCCAGGGCTTTCTCGGCAAGGGTCCGTTCGGCCTGACCCGACGCGGTAGCGGCCTCCCCGGGGTTTTGGTTCCAGCTTCGTTCAAGCTGAAAAACCGCATCCGCTACCCGGTCCCAGGAATCGCGGTAGATTACCCGGTAAAAACGTATCCACGCTTCCTGCCAGTTTTCCAAAAATTGATATTTGCGAAGCAGGGCAAACTCGCGGTCTATCAGGGCCTGGGCGGCCTCGGCGTCGTTTTCCCGTATTATGGCGCTTATGCCGGGCTTCGCAAGGGCGGTACGTTTTTGCTCGCCCCTGGGAAAACCAAACTCCATAATAGGGCCGGGGTAATGACGTTCCCCATTGGAAGGAACAATGGAATCCAGCGCCGACAGGTGGAGCAGTTCCAGTTCCCGTTTTCCAACCGGGCCGTAGGAAAGGGCAAGCAGCATGGGCGGGGTTCCATTGCCGCTGCCGGCAAGTTCCACGCAGAGCCCCCAGCCGGAAAATTCCTCAAAACGCAGCTCCATAATGGCTGCGAGTTTGTCCCGATACTCAAAAAAAGTTACATCCCCCTGATTCTTCAGGCGGCGGCCCACATCGTCCACCATGTCTTTCATGGTTTTGTAAGCGCCATTATACACCCGTATATCAAACTGCGCCCCGCCGGACTCGGCAAAGGAAAACCGGTCTTTGCCGTCTCCATCGGTAAATTCATAACCTTCCGGCAGATCCAGCCTGAATCCCCAGGCAGGGGAATACAGGGGCTCGGCGAAAACCGGAAACAGGGCCGGTATAAGGAGCAGGAATAGCAGCTTTGTTTTCATATTATAAGTATCGGGTTAGCTGGTTTCAAAATAAGGGGAATATACTCGCTTGTGTATACGCTCAATTTTCTTTATTTTGAAATATGCTCAAACGGATAGAACTGCTCTATGAAGATGACTCTTGTCTGGTTCTCAACAAGCCTGCCGGCCTTGCGGTGCAGGGCGGCAAGGGGGTGAAGTCTTCACTGGACCGGCTTCTGGCGGAAAACTGGTCTCCGCCGCCGCTTTTGGTGCATCGCCTTGATAAGGATACTTCCGGGGTTATACTGGTTGCCAAAACCAGGGAGGCTGCGGCGCGATTTTCGCAGCTTTTGGGTGAGCGTTCTGCTGCTGGCCGGATAGATGGCGCTGCGGGTGAAAAGGGTGTGATTAAGCAGTACCTTGCGGTCTGCGCGGGGCAGCCGGAAAAAGAGACGGGTCTTATCAGCCTGGATCTGGAAATTAAAGGCAGCATGAAAAAGTCGGAGACACGGTACCGGGTGATCAAAAGCGGGAGTTTGGAACAGTTTGAATTCTCGCTGCTGGAGCTTGAGCTTTGTACGGGTAGGATGCACCAGATACGCCGGCATCTGGCCATGACCGGGAATCCCGTGCTGGGGGATGACAAGTACGGCGACTTTGCCCTTAACAGGAAACTCCGTAAAACCCCGGGACTCAAGCGGCTGTTGCTGCATGCGTCCCGGCTGGTAATTCACGCTGCCGACGGGGATGGCTTTCAGATCGATGTGAAGGCGCCGCTGCCGGATTATTTTGGCGCCCTGGGTTTAATTCTGCAGGAGTCCTCCGAAGTCCATTGACTTTATGGCTCATTTTTCCCACAATATTCCGGGTATGGATGAAACTCGCTTAACCAGGCCCTGGCTGGAAAGTTTAAGCACCGAAGAACTGGTTAAATTGGCCGATAATTTTGGCGTTGACATTCCCTTTGGGCTTGAACGGATTTTTATTATCGAAGAGCTGTTGGAGCTTGCCCTTGAGGATGAGTATGGTCCCGGGAATGACTTGGGCGTTCATCCTGATTTTCTGGAGGCTGCCGCTCTGCCCAAGCAGTACAATATTTCATACATCGAAGTTATGATTCGGGATCCGCTCTGGGTCTTTGTTTTTTGGGAGATCAAGGGCCATGACCGGGAACTGTACGAAAAGGCGCCGGATTTTGAGGGGTACTGCCTGCGGGTTATTCCTCTTGAGGGCGAAGCGGAGAGGGCAGACTCTTTTACCGTAACGGTGGGGGTTGACGATACTGCCTGGTATCTGGGTTTCCCGCCGGCTGAAGGTCGTTATCAGGTGGAATTTTGCGCGCTGCGGGGAGAAACCGAGACGGCGCTGACGGTTTCCCGGCCTTTTAAACTGCCCAGTCTTATTGAGCCGCCGGGGCGGAAAGCCGGCGTTCCAAAGGATATTCAGGATATGTATCACAATCCCTTAGTATGTCTTTCGGGGGTGCAGGATTTTTCCGTTATACGAAGTGCGGACCGTCAGTCCAGAGCCAAGGGGCTGTAAGTATGGATGCCCGTTATGTGATTTCTCTGGCGCTTAACGCCCATCTTCCTTTTGTAAGAAACTTCCACAGCGGGGATGATCCGTTCCAATCCGGCGGCGCGGGTCTCCCGGCAGGTTCCGCCGAGGAGGGCTGGTTCTTCGAGGCCCTTTCGGAAACATACCTGCCCTTGCTTGAGGTATTTGATCGCCTGGAGAATGATCACATTCCGTTCCGTCTGGGTATATGCCTTTCGCCCCTGCTTTGCCAGATGCTGGGCGACGAACTGCTGTTAAAAAAATACCTGGCCTATTCATACCGGCAGATTGAATTCGGCAGGATGGAAGTGGAGCGGACTGCTTCCCACCCTGAACTGCAAAAATTGGCAAAACTCTATTACGACAGGGCGGTGGACCAGCGGATCTCCTTTACCGAGCGTTACGAGGGTAATATTCTTAAAGCCTTTGATCATTATCAGCGGAAAGGAAAAATTGAAATTCTTGGCACATCGGCGAGTCATGCCTTTCTGCCCTTCCTCTGTCCCTTTCCGGAAGCGATTCAGGCCCAAATGGAAGCGGCCATTTCCTACTACCGCCAGCGTTTCGCTTGGCGTCCCCAGGGTTTTTGGCTTCCCGAACTTGGCTGGTCAGGCGATCTGGATCCTTACCTGCGTTCCTATAATTTCAGCTATACCATTGTGGACGCCCATGGTTTTATTTTTGGAAAGCCCGCGCCCCGCAGGGGAAGTTTTTATCCGGTGAAGACACCGGAGGGCGTTTTTATTCTGTCCAGGGATTTTTACGCGGCCCGGGACATAGACAGGATGAGTGGCGAAGGGGTCTACCGCGACAATAACCGGGACGTGGGGTATGAACTTTCGCCGGAAGAAGTAGGCCCCTTTTTAACCGCCGACGGCGAGCGGCGGCAGACCGGCTTTAAATACTGGCGGGCGGCAGCGCGGCATGAGCAGAACGCGGTATACGATCCTTCGGCGGCTTCTGACAAGGCGCTGGAACACGCCCGCGCTTTTCTGGAGACAAGGTTTGCCCGTTTCACTGAAGCGGCAAAGCACATGAAAGAGACGCCCCTCAGTCTCTGCGCCTGCAACGCCGACAGCTTCGGCCGCTTCTGGCATGAAGGCCCACAATTTATCGAAGCCTTGTTCCGCCTGGGCGCCGAATACCGGGAGATTCAGTTTATGACTCCCGCAGAGTACCTCTTCAAGCAGAATATCTCCGCCTTTGAAATTTCGATGCCGGAGTTTTCCTCCTGGGGTTTCAACGGTTACGCCGAAACATGGCTTGACGCTTCCAACGACTGGATGTACCGGCATCTGGTCCGTTCCATAAATCGTATGGTCGAGCTTGCCGAACGCTTTCCCAACGACTCCGGCCTTAAAGAGCGTACATTGAACCAGGCCGCCAGGGAGATTCTCCTTGCCCAAACATCGGACTGGTCAAAGCTTCTGTATAAACAGGACTCCACCGAATACGCCCGTAATCAAATAGAAAGCGCGTTGCGCAATTTTACTACGATTTACGAAGCCCTCGGCAGTAACTACATCAGTACCGAATGGCTCACCAATCTGGAGCGCCGCCACAACGTGTTTCCCAATATCAATTACCGTGTGTTCAGGCGGAAAAAGTAGCATTTTCCAGCGAGGAGGAATATTCCATTGTGTTATCCGCCGATATTTTTGCTGCATTACTATCTGCTCAAATAGAATAAAACCATATGGATCATATTTTGCTAATACTTGTTATGGTTTTCTCGGGGTTTATTGCTTCAATTATTTCTGCCATTGTTGGATTTGGTGGTGCAATTTTATTATTGCCTCTATTGACATATTCAATTGGAATAAAAACGGCTATACCGTTATTAACTATAGCTCAAATATTCGGAAATGCTTCACGGGTTTGGTTTGGCAGAAAAGAACTGGTATGGAAACCAATATTTAATTTTTTAATTACCGCAATACCTTTTGTAATAATTGGCAGTGTGTTATTTTTGTATGTAAATGGATATATTATAAAAATAATTGTCGGCATGTTATTGATAATAATTGTAATTGGTAAAAGAATATTGAAAAATAAATTGAAAGTAAATAATAAAGGAATATATTTGGGCGGGGCGTTAACCGGAATAATATCCGGTATTGCCGGAAGTTCCGGTCCATTAAGCGCCTTATTGTTTAATGCATTGGATTTATCAAAAAATGCCTATATTGCAAGTGAGGCTTTTACGGCATTGGTAATGCATATAATAAAAACAATTTTATATAAGAAATATTTGGAAATTGAAACGGATATTATCATATATGGAATTATTATAGGATCGACAATGATTTTAGGAAGCTATTTGGGTAAAAAAGTAATGGAAAAAATACCCAAGAAGTATTTTCAAATCATTGTAGAAATATGTTTAGTATTATCAGGAATACAAATGATAATAGTAAAATAAAACCCAAGGCACTGTACATAACCGATTGCTTGACCTTTGTACGGGGACGCAGGCCCAAACCGGTTCCTTAAAAATCCAGTCTCTGCAGCTCGTCAATCCGCTGTTCAACGGTTTCGCGCCGGCGGAGCATTTCCAGCGCTTCTTTGGCGGGGTCAAAACGGGGGTCAAGGCGAAGCGCTTCTTCCCAGTTGTTTTGGGCTTCGGCGTATTTTCCCTGGGCGTAGGCGTCAAGCCCGGTGAGGTAGAGGGCGTCTATCTGGTCGGATTTTTGCTGGCGGCCGCCATCGCCCAAATCGAAGCGGACTCCGATGCTGACGCGGTTCAGGGGCTGCATCTGGGTGAGGAGGTCCAGGGTGTAGTTCACATCCACAGCTATTTTGTTCAGGGTTATGGCGCTGCCTATTGCCAGACGGCTGCCGCCGGGTTTGACTAAAGCGCCGGCCCGCATGGATAAAAAGCTGGTTACCGTAACTGAGGTGCCCAGGGCAAAGTAGGGTTTTTCCGAAAGGGCAGGGTCCAGCATATTGATGGGGCAGGAAAAATCAAAAGAAAAGAGCAGGGGCCGCAGGGGTTTGTATGATAAGGCGGCGCTTATTACCGTGGGCAGGGGCTCGTCCATTGAGGGGGGGCCCAAATTTCGCACCACCAGGGCGGCGGCGGTGTTCTTTTCCCGTGCGTCGTAAAACTTGAAGAGGTTAAAGCGGGTCAGGGCGCCTATATCGGCCATGACCATTGCGGCGGATTGAGACCAGCCGGAATCGGCGATGATGTTGTCCTCGTTATCGGTGTAATCCGGCATAAAACGGAAGGCCCCTTTCAGGCTCATCCCCAGGGAAACACCGGAAAAGTAATACCTTGAAAAGAAGTTGTAGGAGGCGTTGAGGATGGCCGCTGCTTCGGAATAATAGCCCTTGGAAACCCGCTCTCCATAGAGATTGTACTCGGTAAAGGGGGTGTAGAGCCATTTTGCACCCCCGCCAAAGCCCAAATTTCCCTTTCTGCCGGCGTATGCCGCTCCTTCAACCTTGGTATCCGCTATCCAGTTATTATGAAACAGGGCCAATTCTGATTTGCCAAGCATGGAAGAACCGGCGGGATTGTACTCAAGAAAGGAAATATCGTCCGCCACAGCCGCAAAAGCCGAGGCCATGCCCTCGGACCGACCTCCCATAGGCACATTGAGTATCGGAAAAGCCGTAAGTCCGGCGTTATCATCAATGCCATAAATGCCGTCCAGGTAGTCCGCCACATTGCCATAGCCGTCGGAGGGCTCTGCGGCATAGATTATGGCCGTTAAAAAAAAGAGGAAAAAAATACCAAAAACCACAAAATTACGCTGACGCATCTTCTTATAATATATATCGGATAGAAACAAAAATCTATGATGTTTAGCGTATAGTGTTTTTATCAATTTTCCGATATACAATATAGTAAGATAGGTATAAATTTGTGGTAATTGATATGGCCCAACAGGTAAAAAATGGTCTCAAAATACCGGCTTTTTGGCATTCTCGCCAGAGCCAAAGGCCCAAGGTCCGTATTTTGGCGCTTTTCCTGCTGTTTTTGGCGGCCATTCCTTCGCTGTATGCGGGGGGCAGAAAGGATAATTCAGATCTGGCAAAGGCCGATGTGCTTATTCAGGAAAAAAAATATGATGCGGCAATTCTTATTTTAAGTGATGTTTCCCGCCGCTATCCCAACCAATTTGATCAGGTCCAGCGCCGTTTACGGCAAATTTATCAGATCCGTGATGATTTTAACGCCACGGCGGATCGGTTGATTGATACGCTGGTGAATGATCCTGAAAACTCATCGGAAATTCTCGCTTTAACCATACGGCTTGAGGAACTGGAAGACAGCTCCAATCCCCAGCTTCAGGCTTTTATTACCCGTACTATGGAGCTTGCCCTGTTCAACGTCAACCGGCGGCGGCTGGAAGATATTCTTGCACGGGGGCGTATGCTTATCGATCAGGGTGATTACCAGGGTGCCCTTTTGACTTACGCCGGAGGCATGGATGTTTACCGGGACGAATTCTTTGCCGCCGGATACGGTGAAATTATAGAGGATCAGGTTATTCGTAATGTTGAAAATGTCAACATGATGGTGGAAAATTTCCCCACGCTCAGCGCTCCTTTGGGGGCGGCGGCTTCTGAAATGGCTGGCGCTGCCCTGGAACCGGGAATAACGTCGGCAAGGCTTACGGAAATGTACAGCCGTATGTTACCCGCTATGGATCAATTCATTGGACTGTACCGGTCCTTTTATCCCTCGGTCAATTATTTTGATAACCAGCTTGCGGTATTCAGAAGCGCCGACCCCCTGATGGGGGATCATAACTACCTTTCCTTCCTCTCCCGTCTGATGCACGGCCGCGCCGGGGAATCCGTTCAGGAAGGAATGTTGGGCGCGCTGGAAGGTTATTGGAACAGCGCCACCGGCCGCGTTGATCAGGTTATTATGCGCCATGCGGACGAGACTTATTCCTCCGGCCTTGCATTGGTCGGCAGCCGTCAATACTCGTCCGCCAGGGACGATTTTGAGCGCGCCGGATCTTTTATCAGTTTTCCCGCTTCGCTGTACGCGAAACATCTGGAGCTGAAAGCAGGGGAGAGTCCCCGGACGGTACAAATTTTTGATCAGGAAGTGCTGCAGGAAGACGCCGATAAATTCCTCAAATTTGAATCCATGAATCAGGCCATAGGCTACCTTGTGCAGGGAACCGATGTGGGTAGACGGGTAGAACAGTTCAATGGCAATGAGCAAAACTCGTTTGAGCGTTGGCAGGGCGGCAGCCTGGGCACAGAAGCGGCATTGAGCCAGGAGCAGATCGTCAGTGATTCCATCACCACCTTACAGAACGAGATCGAGGGTGTCCTTGGTCAGGCCAACCAGAGAGAAGCAGAACTGCGGAATTACCGGGACAGCCTGGAGGATCGCGGCAATGTTGATATTCTGGCGTATATCAATGACGCGCAAAGGGTCATAGAAAATCTGCGCTCTCAGGTTATTGATGAGGTGCGTCAATCGGCAGTCAGGTATTACACCATCGCCAACGACGATTTTCGGCGGCGCCTTATGCTGCGGCAGGGGGAATTTGCCGAAGGAAACCAGCTTATTCAGGGAATCCGCCGGGAAGTTGCAGACGGCACGGTTATTGAAAACTACCCCGCCGAAGGTCTGGCGGTACTGACCCGTATGACCGAAGCCCTCGCTGTTGACATTGTGCAGAGCAATGCCCTGCTGAGCCGCTACAACAGCGAGGGTGGCGATATTCTGGCAGACCAGAGGGTTTCTTCCCTGCGCGGTTCCGCCCAGACCATAATGGACGACTTAAACGCCCTGCAGCTCCGGGGGCTTGCCCTTTCCGCCACCGCCCGCAATCAGATTGCCCAGGCCGAGGCCTACCGGCAGGAAGGGGAACGGCTTGTCAGGGAAGCCCAGACCGCTCTGGGCAGGCAGAATTTCGATATTGCCCGCGACCGGGTACAGCGGGCTGCCGAACGTTTTAACAATTCTCTGGCAATACAGGAATCCGGGTCCCTGCGAACTTCCTGGGATACCCAGCTTGTTAATCTGGGCCAGGAGATCAACCGGCTTGAAAACGAAATGGTCATCAGGGATGTGGGGAATATGCTGACTAATGCGCGTAACACCTACTATGTGGGCAATTTTGAACAGGCCGAGGATCTTTTGGTGCGAGCACAGAACCGCTGGCACGTTACCAATTCCGAAGATGAGCCGGAGGTGCGTTACTGGCTTGGCATTGTGCGTAACGCCCTGTCTATACGTTCCGGCCGGGTGATTCTTCCCACCGCGCCACTCTACCCGGAGATGAGCCAGCTTTTGAGCGAGGCGAAAAGGGACTACGAAGAAGGGGTACGGTATATCAACGCGGAACGCAGGACAGATGGAATCGACAAATTCAACGAAGCCCGGCGGAAAACCCGTGAAGTAAAACTCATGTTTCCGGTTAATCAGGAAGCGGGTATTCTGGAACTCCGTATGGATCAGGTTACGGACCCAAATGCATTTACTGCGTCTTTTGACCAGCGCATCAGGGACGCCATTGCCGGAACAAAAAGAAATTCAAACGAGGCTTTTGCGGAGTTGCAAAACCTGGCGCAGATAAACCCCCGTTATCCGAACCTGGCGGCTATTATTAACCAGGCGGAAATTGATATGGGGTTCCGGCCGCCGCCGCCTGACCCAAGGGCCCTTGCCCGTTCTGCGGAACTTACCGCTTCGGCAAGGCGTATTATTGAAAACAATATCACAAGTCAGTTTGAGGTTGCCCTTGTCCAGATTAACGATGCCCTGATTGCCAATCCCAATAATGCCGGAGCTACACGGATAAAACAACAGCTCCTGACTGCGATGAACGCCCCAGGCGGCATTGTAATGAGCAGCCAGGACGAGGCTGAATTTAACCGGGCGGCCATAGCGTTTCAGCAGGGTAATTACCTGGTGGCCCATTCAATCGTTGAACGGCTTTTGCAGGATACAAGGTACCGGAATATCACCAAGCTTGTGGAATTGCAGCGAAGGATACAGGCCGTACTATTATGATGCGCATAATAAACCGGCCCCTTGTATGGGTCCTGTGCTTTCTGGCTGCGCCGCTGCTGCCGGCTCAATCCGATTTTTACTGGGAAGCGCCTGAACTGTTTTCCGTTGGGCAGGGTACTTTTCCGGTTTCCGCTTCTTCCCCCGATTTTTCGGTTGTTGCCTGGCAGGAACTTGCGCCCAACCAGAATACCGCTGTAGCGGCTGACGGTTTTATCAATATTTCTCTGGCTATTAAAGAACCGGGTGGAGACTGGCAGCGCCGTGGAGTGATTGGCGGGCCTTATGCCTATTCGGGAACCGAGCCTTCCATCCTGAGCATTGTCATTGATAACCGGGACAGGATTCTTGTTGCGGTTGCCGCCGGCGCCGGGACTGAGATACTCATTTCCGGCGACCGGGGCCAGAGTTTTACCCGCAGCCGGGTAAGTATGGGTTCGGAGACATCAGTGGCGCCCCGTATCTTTGTCCGCGCAGACGGGGGCTATCTCCTCTTTGTTACCAGAGGCATGAATCAATCCCTTTCTATTTATTATGCCCGTTCCGATGATGGGATAAGCTGGTCGCCGTTTGAGCGCTTTGTCCAGGATAGCAGCTTGCAGCTTAACTTTCTCCCTGTCCACGGAAACATAGGCCGCAGGGATTTTGTCTTTTTTCAATCTTTTGTAAGCGGCTCCGAAGCCTATTCCTACTTTCAGCTTTTCTATAGGACCAGTGATGACGGCGGCAGAACCTGGAGTCCTGCCCGGCGCTTTACCACCTTCCGTGACCCGGTGATGCAAACCCAGGCGGATGCGGATCGTTTTGACAATCAGCGCCCCTTTCTGACAAAATACGGAAACAACCTCTTTCTGGTCTGGGAGCGATGCTACGGTACCCAGTCGCCACAGATATACAGCGCCATAATCGGCGCCGACGGAAACATTATCGGCCAGGTGGAGCGGGTCAACAGTGACGAGGCATATTGCAATAATCCCATTGGTTTTATTTATGAGGATACTCCCACGGTGGTCTGGTTTGATAACCGCCGGGGGGGCAACCGGGTTTTTCTTGCCCGGCACACCGGCATAGACTGGCAGAACCACGAGCTTGCAGGCGCTGCCGGCGAAGCCTCCTTTGCCCGGCCAGTGGCGGACCAGGACGGTCTCTTTGTATTCTGGCAGGCCACAGCCAGAAATACCGGCAGAATCTACCTCCTGGCACCGGACCGTTCAGTTATAAACCCCCGGATCGCTGCGGTGAATTTCAGCCCCTCCAGGCGCAGCCGTGCGGAGCGGATTAGGCTTTCCTGGAATATCCCTCCGGATCCTTCCGGTATCTTCGGCTTCTCCTGGATATGGACTCAGGATGAGGACGCAGAGCCGGCCCGGCAGGTGATTACCTACAATACCGGTAATACCGCCGACCTGGGCATGGAATTGAACGCCGTTGAGGATGGCTCCTGGTATTTCAGCGTTATGGCCCAGGACTTTGCCGGTAACTGGTCAGCCCCTGCCAGAGTCGAGTTCATTCGGGATACCACACCGCCGCCTGCGGCAAACCTCATTCCACCGGAGCTGGACGAAAATGGCTATCTCCGCTCCAATGACTTCACCCTGAGCTGGAATCCGCCGCCGGCATCCGATGTGGCAGGTTATACCTGGAATCTGCAATACCTGGGCGATACCGATTCCTACGAAGAGCGCCGTGTTGCCCGCATGGAGCCCGGTATTGCGGCGCCTCCCCAGCGAATCATGGGAACCGGCAATTCGGTAAGCTTCTCAAATCAGGATGATGGCGCATGGGCCTTTACGGTGTCCGCCATTGATGAAGTGGGCAATATCGGTCCCCAGTCAAGCATTGTTTTCAGAACCGACAAATATATCCCCCATACCTACGTTACCTGGGTGGATTCCCGCCAGGATGAACAGGGGCTGCTCGCGGTGCGGGTCATAGGCCGGGGTTTTGCCGCAGGCGGGGACGTTACGCGCATTATACTGGATCGGGAAGGATCGCCGCCCTACCGCAGGGAATTCCTGCAGAGCAGGGGGGATTTTCAGGTACGCTCAGACCGGGAAATTGACGGGCTTTTAATTGAGGATATGGAAGAAGGCGATTACCGGCTCATACTTGAACACCCGGAGCGGGGAATCTACACAGCCGGAACCACAATCGCCGTTGCCAGAACCGGTACGGTCAAGTTTGGCGATTATTCCCGGTCATGGAAGCCTTCCTGGGCGCCCCGGCTGGAACGGCGTTATGTGTTTGATTCAAGTTTGGCGATTGTTATAGGTATGGTTATTCTTTGCATCATCGGATTATTCGCCTCGGTTCGGGGCATAGGCAGTGTTATCGCCGACAGCGCGGCGATAAAGATGGAGGCCCTTGCCCTTATTACAGGAGATTTTATGCCATTGGAAAAGAAAAGAAGAATTGTCAGAATAAATAAACGGGGGATAGGGCTGCGCTTTAAACTTGCGGCATTTACGATAGCGCTGGTGCTTCTGGTAGTCGCAATGGTTTCCGCGCCCCTGTACTATATGATGACCGGAACCCAGCGGCACACCCTGCTGCAGGGTCTCTGGGATCGTTCCACTGTATTGATGGAAGGACTGGCCTCGGGCGCCAGGGCCTATATGCCCTCCGGCAATGTAGTGGAACTTAGTTTCCTGCCGGATCAGAGATCCTCCGTTCCCGAGGCCCGTTATGTGACGATTACCGGTTATGCCACAGGTTCCACGACCGACTTCAGGCACGTCTGGGCCACCAACGATCCGAACATACTTGACAAGATAGATACCGTTGAATTCCAGCCGGGTATATCTTTGTTGACCGATCCCCTTACGCCCCGTATTAGAGAGATAAGCGCCGAACTCAACAGCCGCGCCCGCGCCGAAATAGGGGATCTTTCCCGGAGTATCACCGAGCTGAATCAGGAAGGACTCTCCATTGCCGCCAGGCTTGACGCCGAGAGTCAGCGGCGCCTTAACGACATTCAGGTAACTACCCGTTCTCTGGAAACCAGGTTGAACGAAACCTTAACCACCCTTTCCCGGCAGATAGGCTCTGAACCCCAGTTTTCCACCGAACAGATTGATCGCGGCGGCAGCAGGGTCTATGTTTTCTTCAAGCCCGTTATGTACCGCCAGGGCTCAGACGACAACTACTTCAGGGGTCTTATCAGGCTGGAAGTTTCGATAGATTCGATAGTCGCCGAAATTTTCAGCGGACAAATACGTCTGCTGTGGACCATACTCATTGTGGCTCTGGCGGCCATCGTCATCGGCGCCATAGGCGCATTGGCCCTTTCAACAATCATCATCCGGCCCATACGGCGGCTGGTGAGCCATGTTGAAAGAATCCGCGATACCGAAGATAAGTCAAAACTTGCCGGCGTGGACATTCACATTGCCACTCATGACGAAATCGCGGTGCTGGGCAACACCATCAACGACATGACCCACGGCCTGGTAAAAGCCGCCGCCGCCGCGTCGGACCTTTCCATCGGCAAGGAAATCCAGAAGAAATTTATCCCCCTGGAACTGGATCGGGACGGCAACAAGCTCAGTTCCGGTTATAAAGATACCAAAAATGTCCACTTCTTCGGCTATTATGAAGGCGCCAAGGGCGTATCCGGCGATTATTTTGATTACCATGACTTGGATGGCCGCTATTATGCGATCATCAAGTGCGACGTAGCCGGCAAGGGAATCCCCGCGGCCCTCATCATGATCCAGGTGGCTACCATGTTCCTGAACTACTTTAAACAGTGGAAACCCACTGCCAAGGGTATGCACATAGAGGAAGTGGTTTACCAGATCAACGATTTTATCGAGACCCTGGGCTTTAAAGGCCGCTTTGCCGCCTTTACCCTCTGCCTTCTTGACAGCCAAACCGGCGTGCTGCGCTTCTGCAACGCCGGCGACAACATTGTCCACCTGTACGACGCCAGCGAAGGCCGAATCAAAACCGTCACCCTGCCGGAGACCCCCGCCACCGGCGTCCTCCCCAATTTCCTGGTGGAATCCAAAGGCGGCTATACCGTCCAGACCATGAATCTGGATCCCGGCGACATACTCCTGCTCTACACTGACGGTATTGAAGAAGCAAAGCGCAAATTCCGCAGCCCCGCCTTCCGGGAGATCATCTGCGAAGAAGGCCCCGTTGACAGCCCCCACGAGAATCACACCTCAGGCCAGGGCGATGAAGAAATGGGCCCCGACCGGGTACAGGACATTATCAACGCCGTAATGAATCGGGAAATCTACACCCTGCACAAGTGGCACAACCCTGAAGGTGAAAAGGATTTGCAATTCGATTTTTCCGCCTGCGACGGCAAGGTTGAAGAAGTGATCATGGCTATGGTATCGGTGGAAAAAATGTTCCGCTGCTACAAGGATCCAAAGGCCAACGAGGATGCACGGGTACTGGTAGACAAGAAGATAGACGAGTTCCTCAAAGAACACTTCCTGCAGTACCGCCAATACTGTTCGTACACCCGCGAGTACCCTGGCAATGATGCGTATATGTATTATACTCATGTCAGGGAAGATGACCAGTACGACGATTTGACTATTTTGGGAATTAAGAGGAAGTAGTTGTTAGTTGGGAGTTAAGGAGAAGTTATGACGTTTAGTGAGCGTATGAGGGGATTACTGGATCAGGGAGTGGCGGCGTCCAGAGAATTTGCCGTTAAGGCCGGCGCAAAGGCCCAGGATCTGGGTGAGCGGGGCATATTGATGCTGGAGATAAAACAGCTTGAAGGCCAGGCGCAAAAACTGCTCAGCCGTATAGGAACCGAAGCCTACAGCGCCTTTGTTGAACGGGATCAACCCACTATTGACAGGGACACCCCAGAGATCAAAGCCCTGCTGACTGAAATTGCCGCTGTCAGGGAAGTGATAGAGAAAAAAGAATCCGAACTGCGCAGCAGGCGGGCAGGGATTTGAGCCAGGCCGGAAAGTAAAAAAGTGCTTATCCTGTAATTTCTTACAGGATAAGCACTTATATTGAGCCGTGCAGGATTCGAACCTTCGACCACCGCCTTAAAAGGGCGATGCTCTACCGACTGAGCTAACGGCCCAAGTGAATACACTTTATGAAAAAATGCCGAAAAAGTCAAGCGGCCGCGTGCCTTGTTTATCATTTTGCTATTACAAAAAACGGGACTTTTTCGAGCCCGCCGCTAATCCTTTGAACCCAATTCCAAAATCAGCTCAACCTCGCCTTTGGACAAGTGCAGGGTGTTGGCGATTTCTTCGTCTTTCCAGCCCTGGCGCTTGAGACGTATGACGTTGTCCCGGTCCTGGGGGGGCGGGGCGCCTTTGCTTTTGCCTGCAGGTGATTTACCGGCAGCGGCGGCGATTTTGCCGCCTTCACGGTCAAGGAGGGAGCGGGTCAGGCGCAGTTGGGTTTGGGCGTCTTTGTCCAGGGCTTGCAGTTCGGTTTCGGTACGGGCAAGCCACTCACGGGCGATCTGCATTTCGGCGATGCGTTTTTCGATGAGGGTAAGGGAGTCGTCCAGGGTGGCGAGTTTGTCTGTGGCGTCCAGGGTTTTTTCGTTTTCCAGGGAAAGAGTTTGGATAGAGACGCGCAGGGTTTCCGCTTCGTCCGAGAGCCGGGAAATATCTTCACCGGCTTTTTTAAGGGCCGTTTCGGATTCCTGCAGGGCCTTGAAGTTTCGGTCTATGCCGTTGTTGGTTTCTTCCAGAATTTGATTTTTGCGTTCAACCCGCTGGTATTTTTCCTCGGTTTCTTTGAGGGAATCTTCCAGGCGGCGGATTTGGACTTGCACGGCCTGGAGGGTGTCGTCTGACGAGGAGACCTGGGTGAGTTTTTCTTCCACGGCCTGGGAGGTCTGGATGAGACGGTTGAAATCGTTCTCCATTAACTCGATACGGTGCTTTTCCGAAAGGAAGCGGGTCATCTTGGCGTTCACATCATCTTCAAGGCGCTTGATGCGGGTGAACTGGCTTTCGATCTGGGCGATTTCGTTTTTGCGCTGATCCAGTCGGTCAAGGTCACCGTTGAGTTCCTCCATGCGGTGTTCCAGTTCAGCCTTGAGTTCCTCGGTGCGGTCAAAGAGTTTTGCCTGGGCGGCGAGTTCCCTGCCTATGTCCTCCAGGGATTGGCGGGCTGCGGCGCCGCGTTCGTCGTTTTCGGCGGCCATGTCCCGGCTGCGGCGGCGCAGTTCTTCCATTGAAGCGTCAAGATCCCGTATTTGGGCGTTGTACTGATTCTGCCAGTCTTCGATGCCATGCCGGGATTTATCGGCTGCTGCTTCCAGGGCGGCGTACTGTGTCTCGGAGCGGCCGGCGAATTCCTCAAGTTTTGCTTCCAGTTCGCGCTGACTCTGGCGCAGGGTTTCGGAAACTGTAAGGTTGTGCTGGCCAATTTTGGCTTTGACTTCGTTTTCGGCAGCAGCGTGAATTTCTTCCATGTCGCGCTCAAGCTGCTCCTTGAATGAAAGGCGGGATTCATCGGCGTTGCGCATTTCGTCGCGTATGCCTTCCTCAAAAGCGGCGGCTTCCTGCTTGAGCCGGTCCAGTTCCGCCACCAGACGCTCGCCCTGCTCATCAAGGTTTTTGCGCAGCTCCGCCGTCAGACGCGCCTCGGCCTGCCGCCGTTCGGTTTCGTTTTCGCCGGCGATATTCTCAAGGCGGCTGTCCATGCCCTGCTGCCATTCGGCAAGTTTGCGGTCAATTTCGGCGCTGCGCTTGCCAAGGCCGGCGAAGAAATCATCCTCAAAGACCTTGAGCTTTTCAGAGATATTGTCAAAAGCCCGCTCTTTAAGGCCGGTAAGCTCCTTGTCCACCCCATCCAGTTCCGCCCGCAGGGAGCGCACCTGTGCGGCAAACGCGCCGGCGGCGGATTCCCTTGCGGCCCGGGACTCTTCCTCAAAGCGGGTAAAATCGGCGTTGACTCTGCTCACCGTTTCCTGCATGGCGCCCCGGAGTTCCGCTTCCAGCCGTGCGGCGTCATCGGCAAGGTTGTTCAGCTGTTTGAAAGACTCGGCCTGGGCTTTTTTGTATTCATCAAGACGCGCCTCGGAAGCAGCAACGATATTCTGCTCGGTGTCACGGGAAAGGAGACCCCAGGCTTCTTTTTGCGCTGCCAGGGCGGCGCTGAGTTCCTCTTGCTGCTGTTTGGCAAGGAGTTTGAGTTCCTGCGCGTCTTTTTTCCATTCATCACGAAAGGCTTTTTGCCTGGTTTCGATGCCGGCGGATTCAGTTTTCCATTCTTCCCGGCCGGTTTTAAGCTGTTCCTGAATTTCGCCAAGCCGGGTTTTGACCGTATCCTGGGTAGATTTGATTTTTTCTTCCAGCACGGTTTTGAGCTGATTGATTCGCTCCTGGGCCTGATCCCGCAATTTTACCAGCGCGGCTTCTTCCATTTTATCCGCCCTGGTTCCGGCGCGCTCCACTGCCTCTTTTAGAGTCTTGTTGATGATCTCCAGATCCCGGGTCAGGCTGGCCTGACGCTGGTGTTCGATTTTGTCCACCGCTGTCCGGTGCTCTTCTACTTTGCGCTCGATAGTTTCGGCGTTAGCCTCAAAATCGGAAACTTTGGAAAGGGCGGCGGCGATCACTTCCTGGGCGGCTTTTTTCAGGGCCTCGGTATTTTGCTGTTCAAACCGAAGCCATGTGTCATCAAGTTTTTTATCCGTAGCGCCCAGTTCCTTTTCAATATGTTCCAGTTTTTCCCGGGCTTCGCCCACCCGTTTACCGGTACTTTCTACAAAAGCCGATTCATCCCGAATACGGTTGAGGTTCTCCTGAACCCTGCCGGTCATTTTGACCAGCTCTTCCAGCGAAGAATCGTAGGCCCGTATGCGCTCGTCAATCTGGTTGATGGCAACGGCTTTTTTGGCAAGTTCTTCCTCGGTAAGCCGCTGGATATTCTTCATCAGCTCCGCCGCCGCTTTCCGTTCAACATCCAGATCGATACCGAAATTTTTGACCGCCGCGCTTTTTTCCTCGGTGTATGCGCCAATGTCTTCCTTGCATTTTTCGGCGTACTTGCGCACTTTGTCCAGAGAACGGTTGTTCTTGTCCAGATACCGGTAGAGAACCAGGGTGAGCGCCACAATGCCGAGGGTGATAAAATTCCCAATACTAAAAAAGCCCATGCAACCCCTTTAATTATACGGCAGAAACAGAAATGTATGCACTAAAGCATACACTTGGGGTCCTGACGGCGGTCAAAAACGCCGCGCGGGGGCGGCATTTTTACCGCCGCCACCCCATGTTACATTATTTAAGCATACATTTCTGAATCTTCTGTATCATATAAAATAAGTATCATAAGTATCAATGGAATTGTAACACAAAATCACGTAATTGGCGATAGTCGTGGAAGGTAAAATCCGGGGCGGGGCTGCGGCGGCGCGGGGTGAGAGGGTTTGTTATCAGGGCGGTGCGCATACCTGCCTGTTTTGCGCCGATCACATCGTAGCGGTAACTGTTACCTACATAGAGTATGCGTTCCGGCGCCGTGTTGAGGGCGGCGGCAAGATCCTGAAAAGAGCGGGGGTGGGGTTTGAGGGCGCCGCAAAGTTCAGAACAGAGGACCGCGTCCCAATAGCCGGCGATGCCTAAATTTTCAAGTTTGGTTTCCGGCGGAAAATCCGAGAGGAGCCCCATTTTGAAACCAGCCTCACGGAGCGCCGTAAGAGTTTCTTTGACATGGGAAAAGAGTTTGATGTGTTTGAAGAAAGGTTCCCAGCCGCGGTAGATGAGACGGTCGATTTTTTCTTTTATTTGATCGGGGTTGGCGCCGAGGAGTTGTGCTACATAGAGGGATTGGGTTTGGTAGAAAGAAGGGAAGGGGGGGGCGGGGGTTCCGGGAACGGTTTGTTCCTGTTGGGCGCGGATTGTGGAACGGGCTTTGTCAAAGGCGACGAGGAGGCGCCATTCTTTTAATACAAAAGGGATGAGACGTATGTTGAGGCGGTAGTTGGGGTAGAGGGTACCGTCAAGGTCGAAGGCGATTGCTTCGATTTTGGTTAAACGGGAAGTTTGTGCGGATTGATCAACTGTGCTGTCCATGTATTGAGTATAGTGATTTTTTCTACGGATCGAAAGCGGTTGAAAGGGGGATGCGTACCAGGTTGATGTAATGGCCGGGGTAGCGGGTATTAAAGGCGTTGAACGAAGTTTCTTCGGCGCTTTCAAAAACCGCTACCTGGAAAACCCCGTACTCGTTGAAGTAGGGAACCAGCGCCGCTATGTGAAAATATTGGCGCAGCCGGGGACGGCCCCGGGGGTTGTCTGCGGTGGCGGCAGGGCCCATTTCGGTGTTTATCGCGGCGAGGTAGAATTTGCCAGGCTCGTCGATTGCCAGGGTGTAGAGCAGGGGCTGTATGCCTTCGGCGCCGTAACCGGCGTCTTCCAAAAATCCGGGGTAGCTGTTGATTGCGTAACTTTTGCCGCTGCGCTTGATTATCTGGGAGAAGGGCTCGCTGTGCACTTCAAATTCGTCAAGGACGCCGTAGGCGGGAGAGCGGAGGGTGCTGCCGGCGGCGGCGGCGAGGTTTCTGATCCAGTCAAGGCCGAAAAAGGGGTCCCGCAGCGCCTCCCAGGGTTCGGTAAACGAGGAGCCGCGGTTGCCGTAGGGAGCTTTAAGCGGCGGGATCGCCATGCGCTCTCCGGTAACGGGCCGCAAAATGCCGTCTATGAGCCACTTTGCAAAGCCGGAGCAGTTAAGACCGCCGTTAGCGGAAATTGCGCTGTTAGCTGAAATTTCTCCGTTAGCTGAAGATGCCGGTGTTTGCCGCTCCAGTGAGGCGATAAAGACGTAATTCCCGTTTTCGTCAATGGCGCCGTCATCATCAAAGTGTAATTCGCTCAGGCGTTCCCTGACTTTGGTGATAAACTGCCACTGGTCACGGTAATTCGCCGGATCCGGATCAAAGTATTTTCCGGGGAATTTGTCCCCCGCCAGATTCAGCGCGTCGTTTACCGGCATGGTGAAAAGCCGCTCCAGGGGCAGGGGCAGGGGCAGGGAACGCACCACATAGGCGTTGTAAAGCACCACGTCCATCTGGCACTTGTCGGCACTGAGAGGCCGGAACTGGACGTAGGTGTAGGGATCGCTGCGGAGAAATACCCTGATGCGGACAGGTGTGCCGGTATCTTTATGGCGGGTGAGCACCCAGGAACCCTGTGCCCAGCCGGGAAAATTGCCGCTGCCAGTACGGGGAATGGCCGCTGATGCGGAGCCTGCGCCGCCTGCAATACGGCCGCCCATCAATTCACGGGCAAAGATGATCATAAACTCGTCCTGACTCACCTCGACCCGCAGTTCCACCCGTTCGCCGCTTTCAAGATTCTGCAAAACCGGCCGCCGGGTGAGTACCCTGGAGGGGCTTTCGGTAAGCCAGGTATCTTTCATCCGTATCCTGAAAAGCGAATCATCGGCAATTTGCCGGGCGGGCAGGTCCAGGCCGAAAAGGGGGCCAAACCCGGCAGCCGCAAGGCACAGGGCCAGACAAACAGCGAAAAAAAGCGGTTTTTTAGGTAAAAACTGACGCATATCCGCTTCTATTATCGGCTTTTTTTGTGTTATACTCTATATTATTGAACGATTGAAAGGGAGGGTTTCATAATGAAACTTTACAGCCGTGGACAGGTTTTATTTTTCTCGTTTCTGAGCGGTCTTATTGTGATCCTTTTTGCCCTGGGTTTGGGGCTTTTCAATATTTTCCCCCCAAAGAGAAATACCGAAAGTGCGCAAATCACAGCCGTGAACAGCCCTGCCCTTGACGCCGAAACCCGGGGCGTCAAAACAGTTGAGGCCGAAGCGGCGCTTAACCTGCGGCCGTCCCGGGATGGGCTCAACACCGCTGACCTTATCCCCTATACCGAAGACGAGCGGGAAAATATATCGGTTTATGAACAGCTTAACGCGGCGGTGGTAAACATCACCACCGAGACTATGGCGATCAACTGGTTTCTGGAACCGGTGCCCCAGGAAGGCGGTTCAGGCTCAGGCTCAATTATCGACAACAGGGGTTATGTGCTCACCAACAACCACGTCATCGATCAGGCCTACAAGGTGTTTATCAATCTTGCCGACGGCAGCCAGCTTGAGGGAACTGTGGTAGGAACCGATCCCGAAAACGACCTGGCGGTGCTCAAGTTTGATCCTCCCCGGGGAACCGAGCTGCGTATTGTACCCTACGGCGACTCAAGCGGCCTTAAAGTGGGGCAGAAAGTGCTGGCCATTGGAAACCCCTTTGCCCTGGAGCGCACCCTTACGGTGGGCATTGTATCCGGCCTTGGCAGACCCATCCAAACTTCCCGGCAGCACATCATACGCGACATGATACAAACCGACGCTTCGATTAACCCCGGCAATTCAGGGGGCCCCCTGCTGGACACCCAGGGCCGGATGATAGGGATCAACACGATGATCTATTCGCCCTCTGGCGGCTCGGTAGGCATAGGCTTTGCCGTGCCGGTGAACACCGCCAAGCGCGTAGTAACTGAACTCATCCAGTACGGCAAAGTCCGGCGGGGCTGGATAGACGCCACCGTGGTGCAGCTTTTTCCCAGACTCGTCAGTTACGCGAAACTTCCGGTCAATTCGGGTCTTCTGGTCTCCCGTACCAGACACGGCGGCCTTGCCGAAAAAGCCGGTCTGCGCCAGGGCAGCGAGCCAATCCAGTACGGCCGCAGTACGATCTACCTTGGCGGCGACATTATCACCTCGGTAAACGGCATGAAGACCGGCACCCTGGCGGATCTTTACTCCGCCCTGGAAGCCAACAAGCCCGGCGAAAAAGTGCGGGTAGATATTCTGCGCGGAGGGAGGGCAAGTACGCTGGAGGTTACGCTGGCTGACAGGGAAGAGGTGCTTAGCCAGTAGGGCATTTATTCACTCTCCAGCCCCAGCCCTGCTGCTGCATTAGCGGGCAATGCCCTCCCTTAAAAACGGTTTCAACATAGGGAATTATCCGGCAAATGCCGGCGGGGAGGGGCGGGCAGCGCAGCGGGGGCTGAAAAACATTTGGAATTCCCCGACGTAGTAGACCTGTCAATCATAGCAGCCCGTAGGGCTGAACTTAGCTGTAACAAACGCCGCCCGGATCCCTAGCTTTGAAGCATGATATAGAATATCTAAGTACACATCGTTTGGTAATTAAGACAAAACCGGGCGGGGGCTACGAAGTTGGACTCTACAAGGTTTTTTAGCCCCCGCTGCGCTGCCCGCCCCTCCCCGCTGGTAATAGCGAGTACATCCCTTTATGTTGAAACCGGTTCCATTAATAGCCCTTAATTTTCTTCCCAAAGAGCATATTCTGATAACAGCGGAGACAGCCGGGGAACATACCACCCTCGCAGGCGTGGATGGTTTTTCGGAAGCGGTTGGCGCGGTCGCCGTTGTAAATTTCTTTGAACGGCTGCCGGGTGATGTTGCCCAAAATGTAGTCAGGATAATCGGCGCAGAAATGAACATCGCCGTTGTAGTTGATGTTGGCCTGGCACCAGGGAACAATGCAGTGGTTCCGTACCGGGGTTTCAAGTTCCTTGTAATAGACATTGGTTTTTTCAGGGTTCAGAACCGGTACGGTGATCATGGGGTGGCCGTAATCTTTTTGATGAATATTTTGCAGAATCTCGTAGAGTTTCTGACCGTCAATGTCCATGTTGTAGCCGGTGTTGTAACCATCAAGACAGTCGGTGTCGGTATCGAGTTTTTCCTTCATAAAACGGCGCTGGGTCGAGACGATATTATCGTTGGTATATGTACCCAAGTTGAATATGTGGATACCCAGATCGTACTCGCGGCTGGCCTCGGCAAGGTTGGCAAGGTCCAGGTAATTCCTGTTGGTGACAACAGTAACGATTCCCAAAATGGGATAATTTGATTTCTGTTTTTGTTTTTCGCGGTTGATAGCCTTAAAACCGGCGATGACCTTGTCATAGGATCCTTTTCCCCGCATAGCGTCATTTACATCACGGAACGCATCCAGAGAAACAAAGATAGTGCTCCATTTGTCGCGGACAATGTCTTCGGCATAACGCTCCATCAGGGTGCCGTTGGTGTTCACACTGACATACAGCCCCTTTTGTACCATGTACCTGGCAAGGGGAAGGAGATCAGGATAGAGAAAAGGTTCGCCACCCCAGATATAAGTTACCGGTCTTTGGGGCGCAATTTCGTCAATAAATTTTTTCCAGGTTTCCAGAGGAAGTATCTTTTTTGTTTCTTCCGCGGCGCAGTCTTTCATTATTCCCTTATCACCGTACTGTCCGCACATAACGCAGCGGAGATTACAGGCGGGGGTGAGTTTAAAATAAACCAGCGCAAGATTTTTAAAATGATTGTAACGGTAATTGCGTTTGGGAAAAAATCTGGCTTTTCCCATTTTGAGGAAACCGTAGAACATTTTTGCAGACAAACCCCATTCTTTGGAAAACAGGAGAGGCACCACCGAAATATTTTCTTTCATAAAACTCCCAAAAGATGTTTCGTTTAAATACGCACTATACTTTAGCAGAATAAGCGGCAAGTAACAAGCTTACGTAGAACCAGTTTCAAAATAGGGAAGTTACTCGCTCTCCAGCCGCAGGGCTGGGTATGCCCGGCGGGGCAGCGGGGCGCTGAAAGTGCCGGAAGAGCCCACCTATGCAGCCTCCCGCCCGGATGAGCGATTTATACTGAACCTTGCGAGTTAAGGGTATGCAGAGCAGATGCCAAGGCCAGGGAACCGGGCGGCAATGGAAACAGCTATGTTCAGCCCTGACGCACGCTGGGGCTGATAAATCAGCCCCGCATATACGGCATACTATGGCCATTACTGGTGCTACGCCATGCCGCATTTAGTTATCTACACAGCTTACAGCCGTGCAGTAGTTGGCGGGGCTGCGTTTGATCGCTGGTCTGCTCCGGCGGAGAATACCGGAAAACTTTCAGCGCCCCGCTGCCCCGCCGGGCATACCCAGCCCTGCGGCTGCATAGCGGGCTAATGCCCTCTCTTTTAAAACAGGTTCAACATAGGGAATTTTCCCGTAAATGCCCTCGGAGAGGGGCGGGCGGCGCTGCGGGGGCTAAAAAACATTTGGAATTCCCAAGAACCCACTTGCGTGGGGGAGGTAGTAGACCTGTTAATAACAGCAGCCCGCAGGGCTGAACCTTAGCTGTAATAAACGCCGCCCGGATCACTGGCTTTGAAGCATGACAGAGAATATCTGAGTACTCATCGCTTGGTAATCAAGATAAAACCGGGCGGGGGCTACGAAGTTGGACTCTACAAGGTTTTTCAGCCCCCGCAGCGCCGCCCGCCCCTCTCCGTTGGTAATAGCGAGTGAATCCCCATGAGTTGAAACTGTTTAATACAATAACCCAATCCCCAGCCCGCCGAATCCCCCGGCGTGGGAGCCGCGTATCCATGCGCCGCCCAGTACCGAAAAGATCAGATTTGAGGGCGGCGGGTAAAAGCGGGCTTCGGCGCCGGTTAAAAATCTGACCCGGTCGGCAAAGGGAATGTTGGTACGGTTTCCGGAATTGGTAAAATCAAACTCCGGGCGGAGGGAAAGGCCGGCAGTGTACCAGGGGCCGCGGTAGAGGGCGCCGGTTGAAAGGAGCAGCCGGGGGATGGGATCATCAGGGCCGGGCCAGCGCATACCGGGGCTGAATACCAGCGAAAGGGAAGGGAGTTCCAGCGAAAGGGGCAGGTAAAGGCCGCCGCCCCGGCCCGAACCGAGGGGCGCTTCGCCGTCTGTACCGGCCCAGGCGTAAGAAATGCCTGCGGCCATGCCCAGGGGCAGAGCGCCGGCACTGTTGAGGATCTTGAACTTTGCCGAGCCGGTAAAGCCCCAGCCTGCTGCGCCGTCAAATTTTGGGTTGGCGTTGAGAACCGCCGCGATTTCAAGCCGGTTAATGGGAGTAAAGCGCAGCCCCATCTCAAAAGGCAGAGCAGAAAAGGGACGCGCAGGTTGTGCAGTTTGTTCCGGCGCGGAAAAACTGCCAAAGAGTATATCAGCTTCAATCTGAAAACTGCCCTGCGGAAGAACTGAGGGAACCGGGGCGAAGGCAAGCCCGGAAAAACCGCTGGCCAGCGACAGCGGGTAAATATTAATCGAATAATTGATCTCAGTTTGCAGTTTGAGACTTTGCTTTGCCGGGCCGCTTTCCTGTAGATTTGTTTCGCCCTGGGGACTTGCGGCGCCGGAAGCCTCGATAAGCGCCGTGTAGGTTCCTTCCGGCAGAGAGTTTCCGTAACTGTCCCTGCCGTTCCATGCCGCCGATTGAGACCAGGCGGTAAAGGGGCCCAGGGGAGTCTGGTACACCGCAGCGCCGTTTTTATCCAGTATTGTCAGGACGCCCGATCCGGGACCGGAAACTTCAAAGCGGAATTGTACCAGCCCTAAACTGCCTGAATTATCAGGATTAAAGCGGCGGCGGCTCACGTTTCCGCCGCTCAATTTGAAGACCATCGGCTTAAGGGTGATGTTCACCACAGCGGTACGGTTCTCTTCAATAAAAACCGTTGCGGATGCATCCTCCCAGCCAAAAGCGCGAACTCTGATAGTTCGGCGCCCCACCGGCAGATTCAATACAGGCCCGTACATTTCGTCGGAACCGGAAAAAATAGCCGGATTAAGGGGCAGTGTGTCTTCGCCCGGACTGCCTTCGGCTCTGAAAATATTAACCAGCGCCTGCCCGAGGGCCTCTTCCATTTCGATAGAAACAGTGAGTCTGCTTTTTTCCGCAAGGGTTATCTTAAAGCGCCGGTCCCGATACCCATCCTTCCTGAGCCTGATATTGTATTCCCCCGCGCGGAGAGTATCGATACTGAGAGGCGTCTGCCCCCGTTCCACGCCGTCAACAAAGACCGTGACCCCCGCCGGTCTGGTGCGTATTGCCAGACCCCTGCCCGCAGTCTCCTCAAACGTATCACCCACAATATCGCTGACATTCTGCGCCCAAAGCGAATGTGGAAGGAGCAAAAAAACGTCCAGCGCGAAAAAGAGAAAAATGAAAAGACCGCGTTGAAACCGGCTCATTGGTTGATTCTAGCAGAAAATGAGCAGAAAGTTGAGTCTTCCAACAGTCCTGACATAGCTTGAGCATTCCTTCCATTCCCTGTATAGTGTCCCCAATGGCAGAGACACCCTTTATCCGCAATTTTTGCATTATAGCCCACATCGATCACGGCAAATCCACCCTGGCTGACCGGCTTATTCAGAAGGCCCATCTGGTAGAGGACCGCGACTTTCAGGATCAGATTCTGGACAACATGGACATTGAACGGGAGCGGGGCATTACCATCAAAAGCCAGGCGGTGCGTATTCCCTATACTGCCGCAGACGGCCATGACTATGAACTCAATCTGGTTGATACGCCGGGGCACGTGGACTTTACCTACGAAGTGTCCCGGGCGATCAATTCCTGCGAGGGCGCGCTGCTGCTGGTGGACGCCACCCAGGGGGTGCAGGCACAAACCCTGTCCAATATGTACCTTGCCCTGGAGCACAACCTTGAGATTGTACCGGTGATCAACAAGATCGATATGCAGGCCGCAGACGTGAAGGGTACCAAGAAACAGATTGAAAAAGACCTGGGTCTTGACGCCGAAGACGCCCTGCTGGTTTCTGCCCGGATGGGCACGGGCGTAGACGAGCTGTTTGAGGCGATTGTGAAACGTATTCCCCCTCCCTCCGGCGATACTGACGCGCCGTTACGCGCTTTAATTTTTGACTGTCATTATGATCCCTACCGGGGTGTGGTGGTACACCTGCGCCTCTTTGACGGGAAGATCAAAAAAGGCATGAAGGTTTCCTTTATGTACAACGGTTCGGTGTACGAAGTTGAGACCGTTGGCGTGTTCAAGCTTGCTCTGGTGGAGACCGGGGAACTTTCCGCCGGAGACGTAGGTTACATTATCGCGGGTATTAAAACCGTGAGTGATGTGCGGGTAGGCGATACCGTAACCGGGGCGGATAATCCCTGCGCCGGGCCCTTGCCGGGGTTCCGCGAGGTAAAGCCCGTGGTGTTTTCTTCGATATATCCGGTGGACTCCAACGATTACGAGGAACTGCGGAGCAGTATGGAGAAACTCAAGCTGAACGACGCTTCAATGATATACGAAAAAGATTCTTCGGCAGCCCTGGGCTTCGGCTTCCGCTGCGGTTTTTTGGGGCTGCTTCACCTTGAGGTGATTCAGGAGCGGCTTGAGCGGGAGTTCAACCAGTCGGTAATCTTCACCGCGCCTTCGGTAAAGTACAAGGTGCGGTTGCGTGGCTCCGGCGGAGCCTCGTCTCCTGGCGGAGCCGGGTCTCTTGGCAGAGACGGCGGCGAAGTAGTCATGGTAGACAACCCTATGGAATATCCCGACGAGGGACGCATCGAAGGCGCCGAGGAACCCTATATACGGGCGGCGGTGATAACTCCAACCGAATACCTTGGCAACATTATGACACTTTGCGTGGAAAAGCGCGGTGTGCAAACCAACATGACCTACCTTGACGAAAAGCGGGTGGAGATTATCTACGATATGCCTCTTTCGGAAGTGTTATTCGATTTTTATGACCGCTTAAAAAGCATCAGCCGTGGTTATGCGTCATTTGATTACGATATTACCGATTATAAACCCACCGAGCTTGCCAAACTGGACATACTCCTTAACGGCAAGGCGGTGGACGCCCTTTCACAACTGGTATTCCGGGGCAACGCCTACGACCGCGCCCGCCAGGTCTGCGAACGTCTGAGCGAAGAAATCCCCCGGCAGCAGTTCAAGATTCCCATACAGGGTGCCATAGGCAGCCAGATCATCGCCCGTGAAACTGTCAACGCCCTGCGCAAAGACGTACTCGCCAAGTGCTACGGCGGCGACATTACCCGCAAACGTAAGCTGCTGGAAAAGCAGAAAGAAGGCAAGAAGCGGATGAAAATGGTAGGCGATGTGGAACTTCCCCAGAGCGCGTTTTTGGCTGTGCTAAAGACGAAGGACGAATAGCCGCGTTGTTTCAAAATAAAGGATACACTCGCTATTACCGGCAGGGAGGGGCGGGGGCGGCTAGCGGGCGCTGAAAAATCTTGTAGAGTCCAACTTCGTAGCCCCCGCCCGGTCTTGTCTTGATTACCAAGCGTTGAGTACTCAGATATTCTATACCTTGCTTCCAAGCCAGGGATCCGGGCGGCGTTTATTACAGCTAAGTTCAGCCCTGCGGGCTGCTTTAACCGACAGGTCTACTACCTCCCCCACGCAAGTGGGTTCTTGGGAATTCCAAACATTTTTCAGCGCCCGCTAGCCGCCCCCGCCCCTCCCTACCGGCATTTGTGGGTAAACTCCCTTTATGTTGAAGCCACTTTAAAAGAGAGAGCATTAGCCGGCTAATGCCTCCTTTTTCAGCAATGGTTTCATAATAGGGCATTTGCCCGCAACTGTCGGTGGGGAGGGGCTCTGAATCCCGGCACTAATCGGGAGTGCACCTTGAAAAATACTTTAAGGCGCTCTGGGGTGGAAATCAGCCCTTGAGCCGAGTTATTTTCGAGGTGAAAGGGTTGAGTTTCCGCCCCAGAGCGCCAGAGTAAATTTCCTGTGCGCTCCCGCACACCAATCAGGATTCAGAGCCCCTCATCACTGGTAATAGCGAGCCTATCTCCCTATTTTGGAACAGACTCCATCACCCGCTCAAGCAGCGCAAGCGCGGGATCAATCTCGGCGCGCAGGCGCTTGAGGAACGAAATCGCGGCGGGGGTTCCTGCGGCGATTTCCTGCGCGACCGGGCGGCGGCCGCCTGCTGCGGCGTAGTCGGGAAAGTGCGCCCAAAGGTAGTCACATTCATCGATGAGGGCGCCAAGCTGCTCCGCCGCCGCTTCGCCGGTGAGGATACTCCGCAGCAGCGTTAGGCGATTTTTTTCACTTTGCAGAAATGACTTGAGCGCTTCGGTAAGCGCGGTCTGTTTTGCCGCACAATTGCCGCCAGGTGCGGCGCTGCCGCCCTTTAAAGCGCCGCTTGCCCCCAGTGCGTCAAAGGCTTCTTCCGGCGAAAGGGTTTTGATACCCAGGGGGAGACCGCTGCCGGCTATGTCAAAGAGGCGGCTTTCGGTGGCGAATTCCTGCTCAAAGAGACTGCGGTAGCTCCGCATGGCGGGGTTGCTGCGCACTTGTCCGCCGGATTTGGAGACGGCGCTGAAAGCGGCGGGGGCAAAAGCGTCCCCGGCGTTAAGAAGGCTCTGGAAGCGGTTGTGGCGGCGCAGTTTGTCTTTGTGTCCCGGCGTGGAACGGGCGTGGTACGAGTCCAGGGTAAAGGAAAAATCAATACCGGCGACAAGTATTTTTCCGCTGCTGAGACGCCGGGCAAGTTCCACCGCGCTTAGGCCCACCGAGCCCAGGGGAAGTATGCTTGCAGGCAGCAGGGCCTTGAGCCGATCAAAAATGCGCAGCGTAGTCCAGGGGGTCATAAAGAGAAAGAGACCCCCCGCAAGTATTTGCCCTGTTTCTGGCAGGGCCGAAAGGTCCATTGCCGCCGGAACATCCCAGCCCAGGGAGCCGATAAAGTCCCGCAGATTCCAGTGCTGGCTTTCAAGAATAACCGCCAGATCGGGAACGATGTTTCTTTCGCGTAACGCAGGGAGACAGGTGTCAACACAGACAATTTTAAAGGGGCGGTTTTCCCGTTTGTGCAGCGTTCCGCCGGAATGGCGGTCGCCAGGGGGACAGTCGCCAAAGTGGCGGGCAAGGCCGTCAAGCACAGCGTCCAGAGAGGGGCCGGCGCCCAAAACCAGTACCGGGGCGGCGCCCCAGGAAAGTTCCGCTATCGAAGGAAAGCGGGGGATAAGGGCAAGGTTGCGCAGGGCATTGCGTATGTAGCGGCGTCCCAGCCTTGCCAGGGTCAGGGCGTTGCCCCAGTCGGTGGCAATTTCCCGCCGCAGGGCCTCCGCAAGGGAATCGTACAGTGCGGGAAAAAGCTGCCAGCCGCCGCTCAAGCGAACTATTTCCACCCGGCGAAAATTCCGGGCGCCCCAGGACTGCCTGACAAAGGCGCAGAGGGCGGCACATTCACAAATATCCGTTATGCGCAGCTTTTTATTTGCCAAAAGGGAAGGGCTGCAATTTTGAAGGGATAGATCGTATAACTCCTTGTCCGCTTCCGGGCAGAGCAGCGCCGAATGTGGGGCACCTTCAGCCAGCCGTGCAAGGAGCCGCTCCAGGCCGTAACCGTAGAGCGGGGAAGGGCAGAGGTACAGGGTTCTGTCAGTTATGGGGATGGCATTCGCCGTCCGCTCGGCCCGGCCTGTGGGATCAATGCCCGAAAGGAGCGTTTTTCCTTTCCAGACAAAACCCCGTCCGGTCATGATTAGTTGCCTATAGGCAGGAAGTAACGGAAATAAGTTTCCATAAAACGGTTTTCCATTTTGGCGCTGTTAAGGAAGTAGGAGCGGAGGGACTGCTCGGTCATATAACTCAGCCAATAATCGGAAAACGTAGACGCGATACCCTCAACGCTGGATTCCTCAGCCTGGATCTCCTCAGTGGGGAATAATACCACTACATAGCCGCTCTGGATCAGGGGTTCCGACATGGTATTTACCGGAGTAGAAAAAGCGGTCGTCCAGAAATTCTCATCAGAAGAAGAATTGGAAAGCTGCTGTACCCCAAAGGAACGAAGGGATGTAAACAGATCCACATCCCCGTAATTGATCGCCACAGGCCCAAAGCTGCGCTTTTCCAGTGACTGCCGGTTGAGCGTCTCGTCAAAGCTGGTTTCATTGGCCAGTGCAATAAAATTTTGAGCCTGCGAGACCGCCCAGTCTTCCATTCGGCCCCGTGAAAAACTCCGCACATATGAACGGACTTTCTCCAGATTTGCCTCATCGGAAGTATCTATTGCTTGAGCCGCTTCCTCCACCCGAAAGAAAATCCAGCTTGCGTCAACCTTTATCACATCACTAATTTCACCCCTGCCAAGACCAATAATCTTTTCCCGGTCCGCTTCTTCAGAGATTTCCTGATTCAATTCATGGGCCAGCTTTATCCCCATATCGCCGCCTTTCTCGGCATAGCTGTCCTGGGAATGAGTCCTGGCAGCATCCTCAAAAGTGGATGTCCCGTCTTTTATGGAATTGAGAATTTGCAGAGCTTCCCGTTCGCTGGAATTAACGCTGATCTTTGAAAGATGAATGGACCTGAACAGTTCAGGATTCGTCTCTGCATAGGAAATGTATTCGGTATCCGGATAATCGTCCACTGAAAAAGAGACCATGTCGAAGCTCCGCTGGGGAGAAGTCATTTTTCCGATAAAGGTGCTTTCTGCAGCGGGTTTGAGCAAACCGCTCATATCGGAAAAATAATATTGAGTCGCAAGTTCGTCCTGCACCTGACGCCAGAGAGTCAGCCGGTCATTATTGGACATCCGCTGATACAGGGCTGCGGAAAAGCGCCCGTTTTCCTGGAATTGGGGCAGCCGGGCCACTTCCCGGTCAACGGTCTTTACCGGAACAGTATATCCGGCCGCCTTCAGTTCCTGCAGAATCGCCGTATGCACCGCCGCACCATTAAAAGCTTCCTGCCAAATCTGGAAACCGGCGCTCTGCAAATAAGCGGGATCATATACACTTTGATAATACTGATAAACCCGCTCATAGTACTGGGAAAAGTAATTCCCCGGCACATAGGTAATGGGAACCTTGTCATAGGAACCGAAAGTCAGATCCACATCGCCCCCTCCGATTCCGGGACCAAAAGCCGGAACCAGCACAAAGGCGACGATTACGATAATGAGTATGAGAATGGTACCAATGAAAATGAGGGGATTTGCCTTAAAACGGCGTATAATCTCCGAATTTGAGGAATCCTTCTCTTGTACCGGCGTTTTTTTTCCCTTAAAAGCCATTTTACTACCTCTTGTCATGAATATACCTGCTTTTGGGAGGTTAAACAAGAGGGATTTTGCCTTTTTCAGTATTTATGGGGGTATGCCTCTGTGTTTAATAAAAACAAAAAAAGAGGTAGATTTTCCTGAAAAAAAGGTGTATATTATGATATATACGAGGAGTCAAAGAAAAATAATGC
>BNVF01000027.1 GCA_025997895.1 Spirochaetia bacterium | reverse complement strand
GTAGAGTTATGTATCCCTCTGTGCGGCGTTTGGGCCTGTTTTTCTGCGTTTTGCTTGCAGCCGCTTTTCCACTGCTGTCCCAGGATACACGGTCGGCGGAGCCTTTTTCCTTTGTGGGGATGTCTCTGGCGGAGCTGTTAAGCCGCTTTGGGGCGCCCAGGACGGTGTATGCCGCCAGGGGGGATGAGGTTTGGCAGGACGACGTGGTGTTTGAGTACGGCGAGGGAGACTTCTATGTATTCAGGGACCGGGTTTGGCAGGTTGGGCTTAAAGCCGCTTATGGCATAAAGCTGGGGGACTCCAGGCCGGCGGCGCTGCTGGTTTTGGGAGACAATGCCCGGGATCAGGGGGAGTATGCGCTGCTCTCCCTTCCCGGCGGCGGCTGGCCCCTTATGCTGCGCTTTCATTTTAACGCGGGGCTTGTGTCCGCAATTTTTATCTACCGTCCCGATTTTTAGGAGTGTCCTTTGGCGAAAATTTGTCTGTGTCTGACCGCGAAAACCATTGAGCGGAATGTGGAGATACTCAACAAGTACCGCAAGTACACGGACATGGCGGAGCTCCGGGTGGACTGCCTTGATCCTGACGATCGTCTGCGTATCAGGCGTTTTCCCGAACTTGCGGGGCTGCCGGTAATTTTGACCATACGCAGGGACATTGACGGCGGATACTTTACCGGCGGCGAAGCGGCACGGGTAAACATCCTTGCCAGGGGGCTTGCCTATGCCGAGGCTGACCGGCGGCTCAATTTTGCCTATGTGGATATTGAGGAAGATCTCAATGTGCCCAGCCTTGAAGAGGCGGCCCGTACCTTTGGTACCAGGATCATCCGCTCCTATCACAATCTGCAGGGAGTAGATGACGACATCCCCGGCAAGATACAATCCATGCGGCATGTGGGGGACGAGCTTATAAAGGTGGCGGTAACAGCCCGTTCCACCAGCGACGTACTCCGGGTGTTGCGGGCATCAAAGTTATGTGCAAACCAGGAGAAAATTCTTCTCTGCATGGGGCATCTTGGATCTTTCAGCAGAATCCTGGCGGAACAATTCGGCTCCTTTCTGAGTTATGCCGGCGCCCTTTCCGAAAGCGGAACTCTTCCCGCCGCCCCGGGGCAGATCGATGTGAAGACATTGGCGGAACTGTACCGCTTTCGGAAGATCAGCAACAAAACCAAAATCTACGGCGTGGTAGGTTATCCCCTCAAGGCCACGAGCAGCCCGCCGTTTTTTAACACTATTTTTGGTGTCGAAAATACCGATGCGGTCTATGTGCCTTTTCCGGCGGACTCCATCTCCGACTTTATACGGCTTGCCGATGAGCTTGACGTGCAGGGGCTTTCGGTAACGGTTCCCTATAAGGAAGCGGTGCTTACCTGGCTGTCCGAAGAATCCCAGGCTGTGCAGTCCATAGGCGCCTGTAATACCATGATCCGCTTTGCCAGGGGCTGGCTTGGGGCAAATACCGACGGCCCGGGTTTTTCGGATTCACTCCTGGAATTTCTGGGTACAAAAAACCTGCGGTGGAAACGTGTTACCATTATCGGTGCGGGAGGTGTTGCCAGGGCGGTTGTCTCCGAGGTGCACCGCCTGGGTGGTAAAGCGCTGATACTGAACCGCACCGTCCACAAGGCCAGGGATATCGCTTTGCCCTACAAATTTGCCTGGGGGAATTTGGATAACCAGGGAATTGAAATGATGGATAAGTATCAGGATATAATAATTCAGACCACATCGGTGGGGATGACCGGAAGTGACGCCCTGGATCCGCTGGAGATGTACACCTTTACCGGCAGGGAAGCGGTAATGGATCTGGTGTATAAACCCGAGATAACTCCATTCCTCAGGCGGGCCGCCGTGGCAGGGTGCAGAACCATCAACGGATATGATATGCTCATTCGGCAGGCCCGGTATCAGTATACCCAGTTTATGGGAAGGGAATACCCGGCGCAGCTTTTATCCCGGGTACAAATGAACAGGAGCTAAGATGGAATTGCTGGAAATAAAAAAAGCGGCGGGCAGGGCGGCGGTTGATGCCCTGGTAAAAAGCGGCATGAAGCTGGGGCTGGGTACCGGCTCCACCGCTGTCCACGCTATCCGCAGGGTAGGGGAGCTTGTGGCCCAGGGGCTGCTCAGGGATATTGCCGCCTTTGCCACCAGTTTTCAGGCCGAGATTGAATGTGAAAAACTGGGAATACCCTTCTATCCCCTCAATTCACGGGAACTTTCGGCCGGCCTGGATCTGACAATAGACGGCGCCGACGAGGTGGATACAAAAAATTACCTTACCAAAGGCGGTGGCGGCGCACTGTTGATCGAAAAACTCGCCGCTTATGCCTCCGCATCTTATGCCATAGTAGCCGATGAATCAAAAACGGTGGAACATCTTGGCATTGGTTTTCCCGTTCCGGTAGAGGTAGTCCCCGAAGCCAGGGTACAGGCCGGCAGGGCTCTGGAAAAGCTGGGCGCAACGGTTATACTGCGGGAAGCGGTACGCAAGGCAGGGCCGGTCATCACCGAGCACGGCAATCTTCTGCTGGACATACGCTTTGGCGGGCCCATAGATCCCGCTGCTCTGGAAAGCAAACTCAATCAGATACCCGGCGTAGTGGAAAATGGTTTTTTTACCCGTAATCATCCGGTGGTTTATATCGCCTGTTCGGACGGAACCATTCAAACAAGAAAATAAAAAGCAAAAAAATAAACAAGAGGAAAGCGATGAAAGAAGATGTAAAGGAAATTACCGCCAGAGTGCGGGTGTTACGCGAAATTGAGGAAATTTCCGCCGAGATTCTCGCCCGGGAGCTTGGCCTTGATCCGGCGGAATACAATGCCTGGGAATCCGGGGAAAAAGATTTTCCCATAGGCGTGCTGGTGGAGATCGCCGCCCGTTTCAAGGTGGATCTTTCCGAGCTGGTAAGCGGGGCTGCTTCAAAACTTAAAACATTTTGTCTTACCAGGGCCGATCAGGCGCCTGAGGTAAGCCGCCGCCCCATGTACGCCTACTGGAATCTGGCCTACAATTTTCACCGCAAAAAAGCGGAACCCTTTTTGGTAGAAGCCAATCCCGAAACCGAAAATAAACCCCTCAGTCTCAACACCCATCCGGGGCAGGAGTTTAACTATGTGCTTGAGGGCCGGCTTCTTATTTCCGTTGGCGGCCACGAGATGGAGCTTAATCCCGGCGACTGCATTTATTACGATTCCAGCGAACCCCACGGAATGAAAGCCCTTGGCGGCAAAGCCGCCCGCTTTTTGGCATTTGTATTTTAAGGAGAGACAAGTGGAACTGCTTGACAGGTATTTACCTAAAACCCAATTTGAATCATACGAAGATTTTTACGCGAATTTTTCGATACATATTCCGGAAAATTTCAACTTTGCCTATGACGTGATCGATACCCTTGCCAAAGAAAAAGGGGGCGAGCGGGCGCTGGTATGGTGTGATGAAAAAGGAGCCGAGGCGTCCTTTACCTATGCCGAGATGAAAAGCCTTTCCGATAAGGCAGCTAATGTGTTACACGAAGCGGGAATTGGCAGGGGCGATCCGGTGATGTTGATTTTAAAACGCCGCTGGGAATACTGGCCGACGCTTCTGGCCCTGCACAAGCTGGGAGCCATCGCCATTCCCGCCACCCACCTGCTCACTACCAAGGACCTGGTGTACCGGTGCCATGCGGCGGATATTGCCGCCATTATCTGTGTGGATGATCCGGAGCTGATGTGCAGGATAGACGAGGCTGAGGCAAAACTGGAGCGGGATTCCGACTCCGCAGTCGAAACCACCCTGCGCTACAAAGCCTTTGTCCGTTCAGTACACAACCCGAAAGATTTTGATCCCGCAAAAAAGGCGGCGGAACTCTTCGTCCAGCGGACAAAGGGGGGCGGCCTTTCCGGCGAGGGCATGAGCGGCAGCATTACCGACGGAGCCGCAGGCGTGTACGGCGCAGGCGGGGATGCGGCGGGCAGAACCGGTCCCGGGGACCTTGTGCCCTGGGCCGACTTTAGTTCCTGCATGGAAAAGGCCTCGGCGGATTTCAAGCGGCCTGGCCAGGTGAATACCAATAACGACATTATGCTCCTCTATTTTACATCCGGCACTACCGGTATGCCCAAGATGGTGCGCCATGACTTTGCCTATCCTATGGGGCACATCAGTACCGCCAAATACTGGCATCAGGTTGTACCCGGTGGATTGCACCTGACAGTCGCCGATACCGGCTGGGCCAAGGCTGCCTGGGGCAAGATCTACGGCCAGTGGTTCTGCGGAACTGCGGTCTTTGTCTACGATTACGACCGCTTTGTGCCCTCCGCAATGCTGGAAGTCATCAGCAAGTACCGGCTTACAACCTTTTGCGCGCCGCCGACAATTTACCGGTTTTTTATCAAAGAGAATCTTTCCAAATACGACTTTTCCGCCCTTAAAACCTGCACCGTAGCAGGCGAGCCTTTGAACCCGGAAATTTACGAGCAGTTTCGCACAGCCACCGGCATAAAGCTGCGGGAATGTTACGGCCAGACCGAACTTACGGTTACGCTCTGCACCTTCCCCTGGCTTGAACCCAAGCCGGGCTCCATGGGCAAACCTTCGCCGGGCTACGACATCGATCTGGTACGGGAAGACGGTTCCTCCTGCGGCATGGGCGAGGAAGGGCAGATCGTGGTACGCACAGACAAGCGCAAACCCTGGGGTATGTTCGGCGGCTATTACCGGGACGAAGCCCTTACCAAAAATGTATGGCATAATGACATTTACTACACCGGCGACATGGCCTGGAAAGACGAGGATGGCTATTTCTGGTTTGTAGGCCGCTCCGATGATGTGATCAAAAGCTCCGGTTACCGCATCGGGCCCTTTGAAGTTGAAAGCGCCCTTATGGAACATCCGGCGGTGCTGGAATGTGCCATCACCGGCGTTCCCGATCCTGACCGGGGTACGGCGGTAAAAGCCACGGTAGTACTCGCCAAGGGTTACATCGCTTCAGAGGAACTCAAACTGGAATTACAAAACCACGTTAAAAAAACAACAGCGCCATATAAATACCCCCGGATCATAGAATTCGTAACCGAGCTTCCCAAAACCATCAGCGGCAAAATTCGCCGGGTGCAGATTCGGGAAGAAGACGGCAAATAGGAGTACTCATGAGCGGCGCCAAAGATTATCTCGCAAAGATCACCGGGAACGATTATATTGATATCGGTCTGTACGGCAAGTACAACGTCAAACGGGGCCTTCGCAATGCCGATGGCACCGGCGTACTGGTGGGGCTGACCCGGATTGGGGACGTGCACGGCTATATTATTGACGAGGGAGAAAAAGTCCCGGTAGATGGCAAGCTCTACTACCGTGGAATCGATGTGGAGTCTATGGTCAGCGCCGCCGCAAAGGAAGGCCGTTTTTGTTTTGAAGAGACAATCTACCTGCTCCTCTTCGGCCAGCTTCCCGATAAAAAGCAGCTTGAGGATTTTACCGCACTCATCGGGAACAGCCGCTCTCTGCCCAAAAATTTCGCCGAAGACTCCATAATGAAGCTCCCTTCCAGGGACATTATGAACAAACTTGCCCGTTCGGTACTCACCCTCTATTCCTATGACGAGGATCCTGAAAACCAGTCCCCGGAAAACGTGCTTCGCCAGTGCCTGGAGCTTATTGCCCGCTTTCCCACCATAGTGGCCTATTCCTACATGGCAAAGAAGCACTACTATGATCACGAAAGCCTTTTTATACATCTGCCTGAGCCTTCATGTTCCACCGCCGAGGCCGTACTTTCACTCATACGATCGGATCAAAAATTTACCCGCCTCGAGGCGGAGCTCCTGGATCTGGCACTGGTGCTCCACGCTGAACACGGCGGCGGAAACAACTCCACCTTTGCGGTTCACCTGGTTTCTTCCGCCGACACCGACACCTTTTCCGCCATTTCCGCGGGGATTGGCTCCCTCAAGGGCTTTAAGCACGGCGGCGCCAACATCAAAGTCATGGGCATGATGGACGATATCAAGCGCAATGTGAAACACTGGGAAAGCGAAGAAGAAGTAGCCGCCTACCTTGGGGCAATACTCCGGGGCGAGGCATACAACGGTTCGGGTTTAATCTACGGCCAGGGCCACGCGGTCTACACCAGGTCCGATCCCAGGGCAACCATGTTACGCGACAAGGCCGCCGTCCTGGCGGAAGAAAAAAACCTGACCAAAGAATTTAATCTCTACCGCCTTATTGAACGGCTCACCCCGGAGATATTCAAAAAAGTCAAAGGCTCAACCAAGGATATCTGTACCAACGTGGACTTTTATTCCGGTTTTGTTTATGGAATGTTGGGAATTCCCCCTGACCTTTTCACCCCCATTTTTGCGGTAAGCCGCGTCGCAGGCTGGTGCGCCCACCGCATGGAGGAGATCGTCGCCGGAGGCAGGATCATCCGCCCCGCCTATAAGTGCGTCCAGAGCCGGCTTGAGTATACAGGGCTGGACGAACGATAACCGTAGTGCTCCGCTGCTTGCGGCGGGCATACCCAGCCCTGCTGCTGAAGAGCGAGTGCATCCCCCTATTTTGAAACTGGCTCAGCCAATTAAAGAGTTTTAATTCTAGTTTAAACTTTTCCATTATTGACAAATCTTTAAATTCATCTTTAAACTCTTGATATTTGTTAAATATCCTTGTATACTCTTGATCAGGGGACATTATGATCAAACGACCGGCCTATGTTGAAGAACTTCTGGGCTACAGGGACAAGCATATTATCAAGGTGGTAACCGGGGTCAGGCGCTGCGGCAAGTCTACCCTGCTGGAAATGTACCAGAGCAGGCTCCACAGGCTGGGAGTGGCCGAAGCGCAAATCATCTATCTCAATTTTGAGGATATGGGCAACAAGGATTTGACCAATGCGGAAAACCTGCACCGCTATATACTTAAAAAGCTTGTCAAGGGAAAGATGAACTATATTTTTTTTGACGAGATTCAAATGGTCACCGAATTCCCCAGGGTAGTGGACAGTCTTTTTATCAAAAAAAACATCGATTTGTACATCACCGGTTCCAATCAGTATTTTCTGTCCGCTGAATTGGCGACACTCCTTACCGGCAGGTACGTTACCATAAACATGATGCCCCTGTCATTCAAAGAGTATACCACTCAATTTAAGGCTTCTGCGGGAAAAGAACAAATCTACGAAGATTATCTCCGTTATAGCTCGTTCCCCTTTACCCTTGAGCTTGGTCATGATCTCCGGCAGGTAAAGGCATATCTTGAGGGCATATACAATACCATTGTGATGAAAGATGTTGCCGCCCGCCGGAATATTGTCGATCTTTTCGCCCTGGACAGCGTGAGCCGTTTTATTTTTGACAATATCGGGAATCTTACTTCGATCAAAAAAATCGCCGATACCATGCAGTCCGGGGGCAGAAAAATTTCGGTCCCCTCGGTGGAATCTTATCTTGTATCGTTAACCGATTCCTTCATGATTTACCGGGCAAAGCGTTACGATGTAAAGGGAAAGCGGCAGCTCCTTATCAACGACAAATACTATTGTGTTGATATTGCCCTGCGAAGCACTCTGTTAGGTGAAAAATCACTTGAAGTGTCCCATGTTCTGGAAAATGTCATTTTCCTGGAGCTTGTCCGCCGCTACTCCGAGGTATACGTTGGAAAAATCGGCGACCTGGAAATTGATTTTATCGCCATGCGCCACGGTTCGCCTGAATATTATCAGGTAGCCGCCACGGTGCGGGATCCCCAGGTTCTAGCGCGGGAGCTTACCCCCCTCATGCGCGTCCGCGACAGCTACCCTAAATTTCTCCTCAGCCTTGACCGCGATCCCCCCGCGTGGCACGAGGGGATACGCAGCATGAACGCCCTGGATTTTTTGCTAGGTAGCGAAGGCGGCCTGTAAAACTAATTAGACAATTTTTGAGTAAGCTCGTCAATTGACGCCATCGGCGCTACTTCAGTAAAGAAACCTGTAGCGGGATCATTACCACTGGCTGGTTTCTGGTATTTCACAAACGACAGTGAATCAAGTCCTATCCTCAGGCCGTTTGCATAATTCACCCCGCCGGACAAGGCGACAGGACAACGTTTGCTTTCCATTGCCTCAAGATAATTTGCGGCGCTAAACTCTTTGCCTGATTCACGGAGCCGCTCAAGTCCCGTAAGGAACATCTTAACAGCGATAAAAGAACTTGTTGAAAAAGCATTTAAATAATAGGCCTGTTTTTGCGAAGCGGGGAGCCTGCCCGTGGTAACAGCCCAATCAATAACCTTGACATATTCGGCAGTATCTTTTTGCCTGCGAATCGCCTCCGGGCTCTGCATATCCTGCTCTTGCAGGACAACCCATGACGCGCTGTAAATTTCCGCTGCGCCGGGATTAATGGCTTCCGGTGGAATGATTGATGAGGATGCATTTGCGTAAGTGGTGATAATTGGCTTGGGGCGGGCGATTGAATTGGCGTATGCGGCTGAATATACCGCTTTAAAATACGCCTGGTTACCCGCTGCGATAATAACATCGCAGTTTTGCAGAGCTGTAATCTGGGAAGTAATGGCAGCCGCATCCTGCGAACTTATGGACTGATAAAGGATCTGCGGTTTATCGGAACGGGTATCCCGCGCCGCCTGCGTTTCAATGCCCGCTTTGAAACTTATTCCGTCATCAGCGGTTGAATATACAACCCCAATCGAATTAACCTTGCCAAGGGCGGTAACTGCACGCAGATACATAAGCCTGCCCTCAGTATTGTAATTTGGCTGAACGCCCATCATGTAACGCTGGTTTCCTTCTGCGGGCTCATATATTTGTGCGCTTGACCCGGTACCAAAATACACTGCAGGAATTCCGGATGTTTCAAGTACGCTTTTTGCGGCGACAAGGTTCCATGTGCCCAGAATGCCCACAAGCGTGTCTACCTTGTCATCATAGATCAATCGCTCAATCAGGGATTTTCCTGCGGCACCGTCACCTTTGTCGTCATAAATGATATACCTTAAGGTCTTGCCTCCAAGTATATCACGATACTCGGGCGCTTGATTAATGTAGTCAATAAAAAATTTGTAAAAAGTTCCGTAAGGTACGCCAACAGCCGCATATGCGCCTTCGGAGCAAACCACCGCACCTAGGCGAATCTCGTTTTGATCTTTGCTTCCTGCTGCAAAAACCACTGTCGCCTGTAGTAGTATTACAACTGTGGCTGCAATCACTATAATTTTTTTCATACTCTCCTCCGTTTAATCGTTCTATATAAACAAACCGGCTTTAAACCGACTGCTTATTTTTTACTGCCCAAATACGCCTCTATTAACCGCTGATCGTTAATGAGTTCGCTTGCGGGTCCCTCCATGCTGATTTTTCCCAGTTCAAGCACCAGCGCATAATCCGTTATTTTGAGCGTCTGCAGCGCATTCTGCTCAACAATCAGGATGGTTGTACCCAGAGCGCTGATTTCCTTAATACATTTGAATATGTTTTTTACAATAATGGGAGCAAGACCCAGCGACGGCTCGTCAAGCACAAGCAGCTTGGGGCTTGACATGAGCGCGCGCCCAATGGCGAGCATCTGCTGTTCTCCACCCGAAAGCGTGTTAGCCTGCTGCTTTCTCCGTTCCTTGAGTACCGGAAACATTTCGTACACATATTCCTCATTTTGCTTACTCGTTTTTGCCCCGGCTCCCCGGTTTTTTTTGACCAGGCTGTATGTGCCGACAATCAGGTTTTCTTCAACGGTGAGCCCCATCAATATGTGCCTTCCTTCGGGACTATGCGAAATACCCGCCCTGGCAATGGAATGGATGTCTTTGCCTGCTATGTTTTTCCCTTCAAATAAAATTTCGCCGCTCTTTGGCTTGATAATACCTGAAATTGTGCGGAGAGTTGTGCTCTTTCCCGCGCCGTTCGCCCCCAAAATTGCGACAATTTGTCCCTTGTCAACACTAAAGCTGACGCCTCTTACGGCTTTTATCGCGCCGTATTCAACTGTAATGTCTTTTACTTCCAACAAGCCGGCCATCACTCAACCCCCAAATAGGCTTCCTGCACTTCTTTGCTTGCCTGAATTTCTTTTGGCGTACCGTATGCAAGTTTCTTGCCAAATGAAATGGCGCAAATGTGGTCACAGACATTCATTATCAAACCCATGTCATGTTCAACCAGAAAGATGGTAACATTATGTTCTTTTGCTATCTGCCTGATTAAGGCGGTTAGCTCCTCAGTTTCTTTTTCATTAAGACCGGCGGCCGGTTCATCCAGAATGATGAGCGATGCGTTCGCCATGAGGGTACGGGCAAGCTCAATACGCTTCAGGACACCGTATGGCATTCCAACCGGATAAGCGTCTTTAAGATGCAGCAGATTCATCCGCGCAAGAATGTCCAATGCCTTTTTTGTAAACACCGCATTTTCGTATTTGAGCACAGGCGAAAAAATCATATGCGAGAAAAAACCGGTACAATACTGGGTATGAGCTGCGATAAGCAGATTATCAAGTACCGTTAATTCATGTACAAGTTCGATATTTTGGAAAGTGCGGACTATACCCGTTTTTATTATGTCATGTACCGCATAGGTATTAAGATTCAACGTTTCACCGTAACGGTTGTTAAACAGAACGTGTCCGCTGGTGGGTTTGTAAAACTGCGTAATGCAGTTAAACACCGTCGTTTTTCCCGCGCCGTTTGGCCCAATCAGACCGAAGACTTCGCCTTTCATTACATCAAAGGAAAGCCGGTCAACGGCCTTTAAGCCTCCAAAGTACATGCTTAAACCATCAAGCCGGAGCGCGATTTCTTTGGGCAATTCCTCTTTATGGTGCCTGCCTGTGACGGCTTTCTCTTTTGCATCACGTTTGGCTTTCCGGCTGGCGATAAACGCGCCATATTTTTCTTCAAGCCTTTTAAACTGCGCCTGTGCCTGCGCGTTTTCGGTCTCTGCTGCCTTAACCGGTTCCGGGTTGGCGCTCAGCCTTGCCGCTTTTTTCATTTTTTGCTTAAAGACGATATTGTTCACAAGCTGCGCTATGCCGCCGGGGTAAAACATAACCACAACAATTATCAGCGTCCCCGAAATAACGCTCATTATCCATGAATTATTCCGCAAAAAACCGATGTCCTGAAAAAAGAGCGGCGTCAGCCCAAATATGATGAGTGTCCCCACCAGTACGCCCCATATTGATTTTGCACCGCCCACCAGACAGGCCGCAAGTACGTTAAGCGAAAACATGATAGTCCACTGCACCGGGTCGGTGTATTGCCCGTAAATCATGTGCAGCGCCCCGGCTATTCCTGCAAAGGCAGTCGCCAGGATAAAAGCAAACAGGCGATATTTGAGCAGGCTTATTCCCATTGCCTGCGCCGCCGAGGTACTGTTTTTAATGGCAAGCATGGTGCGCCCTGTTGGGCTTGCAATAAGATTGGACGTAATGATCATCAGACCCACCAGCGCCACTATAACGATATAGTACAGCATGGAAATATTGGTGCGGATATTCAGCAGATTGGGTAAAAGGTGAATGTATCCGGTTTTCATGCCGTTTGGTCCGCCGGTCCAATCGGCATTCAAAAATACCTGCCCCAAAACTTCCGAAAGGCCCAGCGTTACAATCGCCAGAAAAAGCCCCTCTATCCTGAGTGAAATAAATCCCACAACGGTGCCCAAAATGATGGAAACAAACACCACAATGACAAGCACGGCCCAAAATGGAAGATGCGTGTAGGTGTTGAGCAAAAAACCGGTAAGGTATGCGCCCAACCCGGCAAAGCCCGCTGTCCCAAGGCTTGAAAGCCCCGCATAACCCAGCAAAAAACTAAAACCCAGGGCAGAAATTGCATAAATAGCGGTCTGCCCCAGCGCTTTTGCGAACGAATAATTGACAAGACCTGCCCGCTGCAAAAGCTGAATAATAATCATCACCATTCCAAAAATGATGAATCCGAAGAATGGATGACCCGCAAGCCGTTTTAAACGTAGGGGTGAATTGGATAAAATACGTTCGGCGCCTGTTAAGCCCTGCATGCTCTACACCTTCCTGATAAACTTTTTTCCGAATATCCCATTGGGACGTACAAGAATAATCAACATAATAAGTATGAACGAAATAAGTACCGCCCATTTGGGCGAAAACACCGCCGAGTAATTCAGGAACAGCGGAATAAGCGCGCAGCCGGCAATGGGTGCCCAAAAACTTGTAACGCCGCCCAGAACACAGGCCAGAAAGCAAAAAATCTGCACTTGTCCCATCATACCCGAATTCAGCGCCATCGCCGTTGACGAGGCCGCAACCGCCACAAATACACCTGCTATGCCCCAGGTAAAGCCGGTAACAAGTTTGGTGTTAACGCCCATCATCTGTGCGACAACTTCATTCGCCGCAGTAGCGCGTAACGCAATGCCCCATTTAGTGAATCTGAGCATGGTAAACAAAATACCAAGGCCAATAACCGCTGTAATTACGCAGATAAACGCGTGTTCCGTAATATACAGGCTCTGCCCCAAAAACACAAATTCGATGTTTTCGTAGGAGAATTTGGGGATATTGGGCGTACGGGTAGTAATTGACACAAACATCGGCGGAATGACTGCATAAAAAATCATCATCAGGCCCATTGTTATCATCTGCCTGCCAAAGGGATTCACCCCCCTGCCCCGGCGGATAATACCGGCGTCTATCGTAAAACCGATGAAAAACGCTATTAACGCGCCAATGGCAATGGCTACCCAGAACGGCGTCTGCGGTGCGGCATACAGTACCAGATTTGACGCAAAAAAAGCCGAAAAGGTACCCATTAATCCCTGGGCGAAATTCGTGGTAAAGGATGTACGCAGGATGAGTACCACCCCTATTGTTGCCATTGAGTAAATGGCGATGTTTTGCAGGCTGTTCAAAAAAGTTTGCAAAAAAAGCTGCATACGGGCTTATCCTCCTGTTTTGCGGCGGCGCTCTTAAACACCAATATTCCCGCGTCCGCATACTTGAACTTTGTTCATATAGGTATCGTACACCTGAAATGACGATCTGTCAAATAGAAATTGAACTTTTTTCAACTTTTTTCACGTGCCGGTGACAGCGTCCCATAAAAAAGTAACGTGGGGGATTGACTTCAGGGTATTATCCGGTATAATTTGTTTAGCTAATTAAGCTTTGCTGAACATACCGCATGCCAGGAAGTCAATATCAGGAAGTTAATATATGGAATACATTTTTTTTGATGAGAATTCAAATATCAAGGGCATTAATTTGCCGAAATCGCAGGTTGGCTTTGAAAAAATGTGCAAACTCTGCAGTGCGGCGGAAACGCTGTTTTCCACCAAGGGTTTTTACGAAACCTCAATTATTGACATCAGCAAAAAAGCCCGAACTGCGGTTGGCACCTTTTATACGTATTTCAAGAATAAAACCGCTATTTACAACTATCTGGTAAAGAATTACTATGCGATCATCCACCGCCAGCTTGCCCAAAAAACAAGCCATTGCGTCACCCGTTACGAAATGGAAAAAGAAGGCATAAAAGAGTTTATCCGCTTTGGGCAGAAAAACCCCCACTGTTATAAAATCATCTGGGGTTCCTCGCATGTTGATCCGGAAATTTTTGAGGACTACTACACAAATTTCGCCCAGGGCTATATTTCTTCGCTTAAAAAATACCAGAATATCTATATTGACGTCGATCTGTCAAATATCGTGTGGTGTCTTATGGGCGTCAGCTCGTTTATAGCGCTAAAGGTCGTTTTTACCCATAAATCCATTTCGGAACAGAAGCTGGACCAGCTTGCCGATGACATTATGCATATATTGACCGAGGGCATCTTCAAACATAAGCCAAAACAGCGGAAAAAGGACCCCTAAGCCTTTAGCGCAGGCCCACATGGGCCAAAATATCGGCGGCAAGGCGGTCGGGACAATCAACCAGGGGCGAATGTCCGCAATTTTTGTAGTCCAGGACCTTTGAGCCCTTTATTGCAGCGGCGTTTTCCCTGGTTGTGGCGGGCGGAACTACCAAATCCCGCTCCGCGCAGGTAAAACTGATGGGGCAGTTTATTTTGGCGATGGCGCCTGTCCCCATGTTGTAGCCATTATGTTCTGCAGACATATTGAAGGAAGCGAGGGCCCAGTCCACATCGACCAAATTGCGCTGTTTGAGGGTTTCGGCTATGTAAAGCTTGTTTTCTTCCGCGCCGGGTTTGTTGACGGGATAAATAGCCATGTTCCACAACTGTTCAAAAAAAGCGGCGTTTTGGGCATGAAACGCGGCCAGGGGCGGCGCAACGGCAGGATCCGCTGCAAGTTCCTCTTTGTTTGCGTAGGGGACGAAGCTTCCGTCGCCTGTTTTCCTGAAAAGTGGATACCCCTTATACCCCACACCCTCAATCACAAAAATGGAAGCGACAAGCTCCGGGTATGCTGCGGCAAGCTCAAAGGCTACGCCCCCGCCTGTTGACCAGGCGACTATATGCGCCCGGGAAATACCCAGGGCTTCGACGAACAGTTTGACATCCTCCGCCAGTTCACGCAGGCTGGAAAACCCCGCATTATACGAGGAATCCCCAAAGCCCCGCAGGTCCGGCGCCACCAGACGCGCCCCTGGTAAACGGTCGAACAGCGGCAAAAAATGCACCGACGAAGACATATTACCGTGTATCAGCAGAATAATTTCCCCTTCGCCCTGCTCAATATAGGTGAAAGTTTCCCCGTTGGGCAGCGCCACAGCTTTTTTTTCCGGTAAAGCGATCTGGGTTGCAGGCATGATACTCTCCTTAAAAAATAAACAGATATAATAGGATAATAAAACATCTGCCGGTATCTGTAAAGGTTTTGTTAATCACAGGGGCTCCCCACGTTAGCGGATTTCCTCACTAACCACACAAAAAGGGCAAGCGATTTCAGATTCACTATATCCTCCACCAATCGAAAACCAGGTAACCTTGCCGTTCGCCAATAAATGGCTTATACTCTAAAACATGGCGGAAAAGACCGAAAAACAGGAACGATTAAACCCCTTGAATGACTATTTGTTCCTGAAAATGCTGGGAGAACCCGGCGACGAGGAGCAGCTTTTGAGTTTCCTGAACGCTGTTCTTGCCCATACCCGAAAATATCCGCTTATTTCGGTGGAAATTGTCGAAAACCGTTCTCTTTCCGCAGAAATCATCGGCGACAAAGCCAGTGTTTTGGACGTTAGGGCCAATGCCTCAGATGGTACAAAGGTCAACATCGAGGTTCAGCTAAAAAACCTGGGTGATATGGACAAACGCAGTCTCTTTTACTGGAGCCAGGAATATACCAAAAGTCTGGCGGGGGGAGATGATTACGAGAAGCTGCCGAATGTCATAGCCATCAACATAGTGAACTTCGAGTATCTTGAAACCGAAGGCTATCACGCCTCGTTCCACTTGCGGGAGGACACCGAGCGGGATTATATTTTGACCGAAGCGCTGGAAATTCACTTTATCGATATGGTAAAGTTCAAGCGATTGGGGCAAAAGGACATAAAGAACGATTCTTTGCAGCGCTGGCTTGCCTGGCTGGACAAAGACAGTCCAGATGAAGTAATCAAGGAGGCAATGAGTATGGACGCGGCAATACAAAGGGCCAATGAACGGATGGATTTTGTATCACAGGACAAAGAGGCGCTGCATGCGTACCACATGCGACAGATGGCGCTTTCCGACTGGACGAGCGGAGTTAATCACGCATTTAAAACAGGAAAGGCTAAAGGAAAGGAAGAAATTGCCCGGAAAATGAAAGCGCGGGGGTATCCGTTGCGGGAAATTGCTGAAAACACAGGGCTTCCCGAAGCAGAAATAGAGAGTTTGTAATAAGTTACGTGACTGGCGACAAAGAGACGCTGCATGCGTACCATATGCGTTTTTCTTGATACTTTGAATTGCTGGTTTTTAAAAAAAAATAAAAAAAATACTTGCGTTTTATAAATTCGGTGATATACTATCCCTATGTTGAATAATATTCAACTGAATAATATTCAACATTGGAACATCGAAACTCAGGGTTTGGGTGTTTCCACCCAATTTTTAAGGAGGCAATTATGCTTACAAAACACAAATTTTTGGTGGCTGTGGCACTGTTGGCCATAGTGTTCAGCATTGCGCCGCTGGCCGCACAGGTAGAATCAAGCACAAGCCAGGCGACCGACGGGCTGTTCACCAGTGATGTTGACAATTTTCTGAACGTAAACAACTGGCAGGACGTGGAATTTGACAAATTCTTCATGGTAGCGCAGGTGGACGGAGCAAACGGCGTCAACGGGGGCTTTGCGCTGCACGCGGGTTCCGTCTACCTGGGATTCGGCTATTTGGGCAATTTCTGGTCGGGAAACATAAATTCCACAAAAACGGAATATGGTAGCGGCTTTGCTTATGCTCCCTATGCAGGAAAAGACATTACTGACAACAATACTCCTGCTGATGCCGGCCTGAGCTGGACAAACCAGGTTTCCGTTCTGGCGGGGACCGAACTGCTGGGCGGCATCAGAGTGGACGTGAATATGGCCGGCATCGGAAATGACAATGATGATGCGGATTCGCTTAATCCTCTTACCGGCGACAAAACAACCGCCAAAACGGCAGTTGGTCTCGGCTGGATAGAGCCCGGGATACAATGGGGCAGGAATTTTGCAATTGGGGGAGGGGTATTAAAACCCACTCTCGGCTTCAGTTATACTGCTGATCTGCGAAAAACCCTGAGCGATCCGGGTACGGCAGGCAGTGTTGAAACTACCACCTGGACCAGTGAAGATGGGTTTTTCATGGAGTCCGAGTATGACGACGTATACACGGGAGCCAATAATGGTCAAGTCGGTTTGACCGGCGCCATAGCCGGCAGTGTGGACCTGGGCTATGACTTTTCCGCAGGAGACGCCGATGTTTCGGTATGGGCGGGTTACGGGCTCCGGTTATATACCTACGGCAAGCAGACAGAGAACAGCACTACCTGGACTGATTACAACCCGGCACACATGGTGCAAAGCGCCAGTATCGGTGTGGGCGCGTGGTATACCCTTGACCGGAAACTCTCCCTGGGCTGGCAGGCGGAAGGATATTTTGATTTTGACAAGGCCAGTATAACCAGTGAGAAGGTAAAAGACGGTCCCGACCCGGACCATGAATTTACCGATAACCGGCTCGGGATAACGCCGAAGCTATCGGTAGGCGTCAGTTTTAAAGCGCTTCCCGACACGTTCACGGTAAATGCCAGCCTTGCGCTCTATCCGCTGCATTATTCCTACCGGGAATTTGAGCATATTGACAAGACTGCCGGACCGGATACAATCACCGACACGATACACATAATCGATCCCACATACTCAACCACTTCGCTGGGCTTTACCTGGTTTATCGCGAAAGGGCTCTCGTTTGACGCTGTGGCAGCGATTGGCGTTACCGGCTCAAGAGCAGACTTGACCAATTTTTCTGCGCTGCTCAGCTATAAATTATAGGCATAAGGAGGAAAACGATGAACAAAAAAATAATTTTTGCGGTATTAGCCGTACTCGTCCTTGGCGCTCTGCCCCTGGCGGCGCAAAATTCGCCTGCAGGCGGACTCGCGACGGGCAATGTTATCAACCGGGACCTTGATACGTACATGCTGGTCAATTTCGCGCCGTTTTTGGCATACGATAAATTTTTTACCTTTGGGCAGGCATCTGTCAACGGTATCCAGGCGGGATACGCTACCAAAATCGGCGGCGGATTCTTCAATTTCTACCTTTCCGGGTCAGGATTCTCTTTCAGCGACAAAGTACGGAAAACCAACGATGGCACAAAAACATATGAAGAGCCCAGCACCCTTGACGGCAGCGGTGATACCGGTCCGGGCTTTAACCTGCAATTCGACACCATCTATGGCAGGCCGGATATGGGTGTATTCAAGCTGGGACTGAATTTCGACGGGGTTGGAAAAGACGAGGACTTAACCGAATACGCAGCCAATGACGATTATATCAAAGCAATAACCAACTCCGGTACCATTACGCCCTCAATCGCCTTTGGCAAGAATTTTATCCATGACGATTACAGTATGCTCCTGGTGAACGGAGAGGTAAGCCTACGCATTCCCACAAACAACGAAAACATTGTTAAGATAAAACCAGATCCAGTCTTTACAGTCCCAACCACAACGACTACCTCGGCAAATGCAACAAGGCTGGAAGTAAAACCCGGTATGTGGTACTTTTTCAAACCCAAACTTGAGCCGGTAACCACCATCACCAGTATCTATCTGCTCGATACCTTTGTCATGGAGTTTTCCCCGCAAGACTACCAAAAAATAGAAATACCTGGTTACCTCATGGACGTTTCCACAAAGTTTGACCGGACTTATATCGCCAATACACTGTTCGGGTATGTGAACAGCCAGTATTATTTGACTTCGCGGTTTTCTCTCGCCTGGCGCCTGAATTACAGCATTGGCTTTTATAGTAACAAGTACGAAACAGTGGTAACATCAACGACCGCCGGTACACCAACTACAGTGACAGAGCTTTCGGCGGATGCATTTTATTTGGTCCTTGCCGTTGCCCCCCGCCTGGCCTTCAGCTATCAGGCTGTGCCCGCCACGCTTACCCTTACCGGCGCGGTGGTGCTGAATTCGCTGGGGAACGCCAATATGATCGGATGGCAGTACATGCGTACCAAGACAGATACCAAAATCTATAATTTGGCTCCGATAGATACGGTAACGACAGATGAAAGGAATACGTTCACAGGCATCAACGCCACATTCAGCATGGGTGCGGCGTGGAATCTGAGCCCCCGTCTCGCACTTGAATCCGGCTTTTCGCTGAATACCGCCGGGCTCGCCAGTCTGCTGAGCAGTGTTAACATCGCAGCAGTGTACAAATGGTAGGTCGTAGGATGGAAAAAATATATATCATCGACGGCTTAAGAACTCCTATTGGGTCATTTCTGGGGAGCCTTAAAACCTACACGGCCCCAAAGCTCGGCGCCGCAGTCATCAAGGCCCTGCTGGAGAAAAACAGGGTAAACGGCGCTGACCTTGACGAGGTAGTCGTGGGCAACGTACTTTCGGCAGGCGCCGGCATGGGAGTCGGCCGCCAGGCGGCTATTGGCGGTGGCGTTCCGGCGGAGGTTCCCGCCTACAGTCTCAACATACTCTGCGGCAGCGGCCTTAAGGCAATTATGAACGCCGTGGCGGAAATCCGGGCGGGAAACGCAGGTATGATCATCGCAGGCGGCATTGAAAGTATGTCCAACGCCCCCTTTATCCTTCCCGCCAAAACCAGGCAGGGAATCAAAATGGGGGAAATCGCCATTCAGGATCACCTGCTCCTGGACGGCCTTACCGACGCTTTTAACAACTACCACATGGGTATAACTGCGGAAAATGTAGCGGAAATGCACAAAATTTCCCGGGAAGCCCAGGATGCATTTGCCTTCAATTCCCAGCAAAAGGCAATTAAGGCGGTGGACGCCGGGGAATTCAAAGACGAAATTGTTCCTATAGAAGTGGTTGAAGGCAAAAACGCCTTTACCTTTGATACCGATGAATATCCCAACCGGACAACCAACCTTGAAAAACTGGCAAAACTCAGGGCCGCGTTCAAAAGCGACGGCACCATCACTGCGGGTAACTCTTCGGGAATAAACGATGGGGCATGTTTCTTCATTGTTGCCGGGGAAGCGGCTGTACAGAAATTCAACCTAAAGCCAAAGGCGGAAATAATCGCTGTGGGCCAGGGCGGAGTTGATCCAAAGGTCATGGGCCTGGGGCCGGTGCCGGCTATCGGCAATGCCCTGAAAAGGGCGGGCATGAAGCTTGGCGACATGGAATACATCGAGCTTAACGAAGCCTTTGCCGCCCAGAGTCTGGGAGTCATCAGGGAACTTTCCCGCAATCACGGGGAAAGCGAGGAAGCCATTATCAGCCGCTGCAATGTGAACGGCGGTGCCATTGCCCTGGGGCATCCCCTGGGTGCCAGCGGAGCGCGGATCACCGTAACGCTGCTCAATATACTTAAAAAGCGTGGGGCCAAATACGGCCTGGCGAGTCTTTGCATTGGCGGCGGCATGGGTGCTGCTATTATCATCAAGAATATATAACAGGAGGAATTGTGATGAGATTACAGGGAAAGACGGCAGTAATAACCGGAGGCGCCCGGGGATTGGGCGAGGCTATGGCAAAACTGTTCGTGGAAAACGGCGCAAAGGTGATAGCCTGCGATATGGGCGATCCCCAGAATACCTACAAGGATGTTGAATTTTGCAAACTCAACGTTACCGACGCGGAGGCCTGCAAAAAATTCACCGAATACGCGGTGGAAAAGTACAAGAAGCTTGATATTCTGGTAAACAACGCCGGGATTACCAAGGACAGCATGACCCGGAAAATGACCGATGAGATGTGGGACGCGGTAATCGCGGTTAATCTCAAGGGCGTATTCAACATGACCCGCTTTATCGGGCCCCACATGGAAGATTCCGGCGGCGGCAGCATCATTAATATTTCCAGCGTAGTCGGCGAATACGGCAACATTGGGCAGGTTAACTATGCCGCCACCAAGGCCGGGGTTATTGGCATGGCAAAAACCTGGGCCAAGGAATTTGCACGCAAGGGCGTACCGGTACGCGCTAACGCCATTGCACCGGGGTACATTATGACCGATATTCTCAAGACCGTTCCCCAGGAATTGCTGGACAAGTTTGCGGCGAGCACGATGCTGGGGCGGCTGGGACAGCCGGAGGAAATCGCCAAAGTCGCGCTATTTCTGGCGAGCGACGATGCCTCCTATGTGACCGGGACGGTAATCTCCGCCAACGGCGGAATGAGGCTTTAGCATGGATCACGCAGGCATTGTTGGCACCGGAATCTATATTCCGAAAACACGCATGAGCGCCGCAGAAATTTCCAAAGCCTCAGGCGGCATCTGGAGTGAACAGGCAGTTATTGAAAAACTGGGTATCCTCAGCAAGCCCATCCCCGGGCCTGATGACGGCACCCAGGAAATGGGCGCACGGGCGGCTCTTGACTGTTTAAAAAATACCGGGCTGGACCCCAAAGAGATTGACGTTATTCTCTGCATCGGCGAAGAATGGAAGGAGTATCCCCTTACCACTTCGGCCCTGTACATTCAGGACAGAATAGGCGCGATCAACGCCTGGGGCATTGATGTGCAGAACCGCTGCTGTACCTGCTGTTCGGCAATTAAAATGGCGGCGGATATGCTCATTGCAGACCCGGATGTTAAAACCGTCATGGTGGTGGGCGGATACCGTAATGGCGACCTTGTTGACTACACCGACAAGGATATGTCCATGATGTACGATCTTGCAGCGGGCGCAGGCGCGATGATTCTCAAAAAAAACTACGGGAAAAACATTGTCCTTGGTTCCCACATTATTGCCGACGGCTCTTTGGCAAGAACCGCGGGAGTAAAGATCGGCGGTATCAACGAACCTTTTAACAGTGGCAATATCGAAGCGGGGTATAAATCCCTTAAACTCTTTGACGCCCAGAAAATGAAGGATCGCCTTAATGAAGTAAGTATGTCCAACTGGTACAAATGTATTGACGAGAGTCTCCGCAAGGGCGGCAAGACCCGTGGCGACATTGGCTTTCTGGCCATCCTGCACTTTAAAAAATCAGCTCACCTGTCGCTTGTAAAGGAACTGGGCCTGAGGGAAGATCAGTCCATCTATCTGGACCAGTATGGGCATTTGGGACAAATCGATCAGATTCTTTCAATACATTTGGCACTGGAAAGCGGGCAGATCAAACCGGGAACCAATGTGGTAACTCTGGCCGCCGGTATCGGCTATGTATGGGCGGCAAATCTCATTCAATGGGGATAAAAATGCATAATAATCTTCAGGAGGAAATTATGAAGAAAAGCAAAGTGTACGGGATCATTGTCTTGTGTCTTCTCGCGGTATTCGCTTTTGCGAGCTGCAAAGGAGAAAAAGCAAGCAACGAGATTCACATCGGGGCGACCATTTGTTCAGAAGGCGCCTATGCCCTGGTAGGGGTTCCTTACGGAAACTTTTACAAGGCCTATGTGGATTATGTCAACCAGGCTCCCGAGTATCAGGATATACTCAAGGGAAGAAAAATCAAGCTGACCGTGTATGATGACAAGGGCGATGGCGCAGCGGGTAAAACCTATATCGAGAAGCTCATCAACGATGACAAGGTATTCTCCATGGTGGCGATCCTTGGTACCTGGAATGTAATCGCTGCCAAGTATGAGCTTGAAACCTGTAACATTCCCTCGGTGTACTTTGGTACCGGATCCAGCGCCCAAATGTTTGAGCCGGCCAAGGGAAGTCAGCGGTACATGATGGGCGTCCAGCCCCTGTACAAGACCGAAGGCCGGTTAATGTACCTCCGGGCCGTTACCAGCTTCCAGAACGTTAAAAAAATCGGCGTTGTCTATTCCACAGCCGACGACGGACTCAGTCTCAAGGCAGGTATCGAAGAGCAGGCGGCACGGGATACCCGTCCCGCGGGAGTTAAACCCACTATCGTCTATCAGCCCATCGGCTCCACCGACGCCGCTTCCATTTCTCCCCAGGTTACCGCTGTCCAGGACGCAGACGTGATTATCGCCGCAGGAAACCAGGCCTACTTTAAGGCTGTTTATTCCGCCGCCTATTCCAACTCTGTAGCGCGGCCCAAGCCGATGATCACTACTTATGTCAACGCCTCTCCCACCAATATTCCCACCGAGGCAATCAATGCCGGTGCCGGGGGCATCTACAGCGCCGCCTGGGTTGTCTATTATGAAAAGGGAACCGAAAGCACCGAAGCCGCCCGGAGGCAGAAGGATTACGCAGAGTATTGCAAAATTGTGGATTGGGATACCAAGTACATACCCGCGTCTGAAAAAGCGGCTTACAAGGTTAATGCCTATTCCATGAGCTCCTACATAGCCCTTAGGCATTTTCTCGTCGGTATTGAACGGCTGAACACCTCAGGCAAGGCCCTGACTGCCGAGAACTACCTTGAAGCTATGGAAAGCGCCCGTATTCCCATCGCCATATCAGGCGGGGTTAATTACGCTAACGGTAGCAGGATTGGTCTTGATGCCCTCGCATTTGTAAAATATCGGCCTCCCACTTCGGGTAGCGCCGCTGACGGGGACTTTGTCGAGTTTGATCCTATGGCGTCCATTGATGAACTTCTTGCAAGGCTGAGCAAGTAAAACAGCAGAAACTTCCGCCCGCATCTGGAAATCGCGGGCGGAAGTATTATAATTAGATCAGAGAGGAAAATTTTTTATGAGTTATGATTATTCCGGCAAAGTTATCACTGTTGACAAGGCCTTGTCCCTGGTTAAGGACGGCGATCATATTGTAACCGGCATGGCCGCCGCAGAGGCCCATGACTTTTTTATGGACATCCATAAAATAATCGACCGGGGGGTCAAGGATGTTACGGTCAGTAACTGTCTGCCCATGGCCGAAGGAAAGTATCTCACCGATCCCGATTACATCGGTAAAATAAACGTGAATTCCTGGTTCTATACGCCCCAGCTCAGGCGTAACCATGCCATAGATGCGGTTTCCTATGTTCCCAACCATCTGCACAACGCTGGATGGAAGCGCCGGGAGCATCTTAAAACAAATATTTTTATCTGTAATGCCAGCCCCCCTGATAAGCACGGGTATATGTCCATATCCCTGTCCGCGACCTATGAACGGGGCATTCGGGAAAATGCAGACATGGTGATTCTGGAAATCAACCCCAATGTGCCCCGGGCCTTTGGAGACGTGGAAGTCCATATCAGCGATGTTGATTATCTTATTGAAACCAACTATCCCCTGCCGGAAGTTCCCGATCCGGAGCCCACCGAGCTGGATTATAAAATTGGCAAACTGGTGTCTGATGAAATTCGGGACGGCGACTGCCTGCAGCTTGGAATTGGGGGAATGCCCAATGCCATAGCCAAAGCCCTCTATGACAAAAAAGATCTGGGAGTACACACGGAAATGCTGACCAGCGAAATGAGCAAACTGTTCCGCGCGGGAGTAATAACCGGCAAACTGAAAAAAATACAACCGGGGAAAATGGCCTGTACCTTTGTTTTCGGCACCAGGCAAATGTACGACTTTGTGGACGACAACCCCGGCGTCGTTGTGCTGAACGGCGAGTACATGAATGATCCCTATGTCATCGGCCTTAACGACAACCAGGTATCGATCAATTCCTCGGTGGAGGTGGACGTTACCGGTCAGTGCGCCTCGGAAAGCATCGGCACAAAACAGATCAGCGGTACCGGCGGACAGGCGGATACTGCCGTTGGCGCCCAGAATTCCAAAGGCGGCAGATCCTATATCTGCCTGTATTCTACCGCGACCATCAAGGGCAAAGACGGGCAGTCCAAAAAAGTCAGCAAGATTGTACCTTCCTTGAACCAGGGCGCTATTGTAAGCCTTTCCCGTATGGATGTGGACCGGGTGGTTACCGAATACGGCATAGCGGAACTGCGGGGCACCAATGTCCGCGAACGGGTTCAGCGCCTGGTCGCCATTGCCCATCCGGATTTCCGGGAAGACATTATGCGTCAATCTATGGATCTCGGCATTATCGGAAGGAAGTCCTACTAATGGCGGAATTCGAGTTTCAGGGGAAAAAAGTTTACTACGAGACCTGTGGAGAAGGAGAGCCCATCCTGCTGCTTAATGGCATTATGATGTCAACCAGGAGCTGGGATCCCTTTATTGAGAATTTTTCACGGGACAATCAACTGATACTGGTTGATTTTTTTGATCAGGGACAGAGCGCGCGGATGAGCGCCCCCTACGATCACTCAATTCAGATTGCCCTGCTGGGCGCCCTTCTTGATACCCTGAAACTTGAAAAGATAAATATCTGCGGTATTTCCTACGGCGCCGAGGTGGGCCTTGGCTTTGCAGTGCGCTTTCCCCAAAAAGTACGGCGGCTGGCCCTGTTCAATGGGGCCGCCCGTACCCCGCCCCTGTTAGCCGACATAGGCCATGCCTGGAACGAAGCGGCAAAACTTGAGGGCGGGCTGGCCTACTACCTGGCGGCAATTCCGGTGATCTACTCGGACACTTTTTATGAGCGGGAAAAGGCATGGATGGACAAACGAAAAGAAATTCTTGTTCCTTTCTTCGCGAACGCCGAGGTCAAGGAACGGCTTGTCCGGCTTACCGATAGTTCCGAGAATTTTAATGTTATCGATAAATTGCCGTTACTTGATATGCCGGTTCTGGTGGTAAGCGCCGAAAAGGATTATTTAATTCCCCTGCGGGAACAGGAAACCATGCTGCAGGGAATTAAAAACGCGCACCATGTAATACTGACCGACTGCGGCCATGCCTCCATGTACGAAAAACCTCTGCTCTTTAGCAGCCTAACTTTAGGTTTCATCAATTCCCCAAACAGCGAGTTTGTAATTTAAATTGAGTTTGTAATTTAAAATAAGAAGGGAGGGGTGTTTTCACTCCTCCCTTCCCGCTTTTGATATGTCTCTCAGGTGAAAAATTTACGAGAATCCCTACTCTTCCGTTTCCTGCACCTTGAAGCCTTCCCTGGCTTTGATCACGTCATCGGAAATGCGGCCGGAAATCGGCGCATAGTGGGCAAAGGTCACGCTGAACGAGCCCGTGCCAGAAGTAATCGAACGCAGGTCTATCGAGTAACGGAGCAGCTCCGCCTGGGGAACCTCGGCGTGGATCTCGGCGATGCCGCCGGATGAGTCCTGGCCAAGGATCTTGCCCCGCTTGCTTGAAAGGTCGCTCATCACATCGCCCAGGTACTTTTCTTCCACAAAGACCGCCAGAGTCATAATGGGTTCCAGCAGGGTAGGATTGGCCTGGCGCATGGCGTCGCGGAAGGCGTTCCGGGCGGCCAGCTTGAACGACAATTCCGAGGAATCAACCGGGTGGTACTTGCCGTCCACTATCTTTACTTCAACGTCAACCACCGGGTAATGGGCCATAGTGCCGTGGGCCATGCCTTCCACTACGCCCTTTTCAACGCCGGGGATGTAGTTCTTGGGGATGGCGCCGCCAAAGATGGCGTTTACAAACTGGTAGTTTTCACCACGGGGCAGGGGGGCGATTTCGAGTAACACCTTGCCGTATTGGCCATGGCCGCCGGTTTGTTTTTTATGGGTGTATTCGGCGCCGGCCTTTTTGCCTATGGTCTCTCTATAGGCGACTTTGGGAACGTGGGTTTCAAGCTCGATCTTCTGGTTGGTTTTGATCTTGTCCAGGATGATGTTGATCTGCAATTCGCCCATGCCGGAGATAACCGTTTCGTGGGTCTCGGCGTTAAAATGGTAACGGAAGGTTTTGTCTTCTTCGGCGGCGCGTACCAGGAATTCGCCCAGCTTGTCATCGTCCTTTTTCGCCGTGGCGTTCACCGCTACCGAATGGACCGGCTCGGGCAGGCGCAGATGCAGAAAGTTAAGGCCGCCGTCCGCAGCGGCGATGGTGTCGTTGGTTTTGAGGGTGGGGGATTTGGTAATAATGCCGATGTCTCCGGCGAACAGCTCTTTTACTTCTTCAAGTTTTTTCCCCTGGCACACGTGGAGTTTGCCGATACGCTCTTTTTTGTTTTCCGAGACATTGAAGGCTTCGGTATCGGCGGTGAGTTTGCCGCTGATGATTTTTATCCACGAGAGTTTGCCCGAGAACTGATCGTAGGCGGTTTTAATCACCAGCGCCGCAAGGGGCTTGTCCGGGTCCAGGGGAACGGTTTGTTCCTTGCCCTCTCCGTCAAACATAAGGTCTTTTGCCGTGCGGGGATTGGGACCAACATCCGCAATAAAGTCGATGAAGGGAATAATCCCGGAATTTTTGAGGGCCACCCCGGCAAAGGCCGGGACAAACTTGTTTTCCGCCAGGGCTTCAATCAGTCCCTTTTTCATTTCCTCCGGCGTGAGTGAACCCTGTTCGATGTAATGCTCCATCAGAGTATCGTCCCCCTCGGCGGCTGCTTCAATCAGCTTTTCCCGGGCTGCGGCAACGGCGTCCTTGAACTCGTCGGGGATGGGGCCTTCCTTTTCAGGGGATTCCCCCTGGGCCAGGTAGGCTTTTTCGTGCAATACGTCGATAACGCCCTTAAAGGCGGCGCCATGCCCCATAGGCAGGGTTACCGCCACCGGCTCAACCTTGAATTTCTCTTTTATATCGGCCAGGGACTTGCCAAAATCGGCCTGATCATTATCCAGTTTGGTAACGAACACACCCCGGGGCTTTTTGCGGCCGTCCAGGTTCCGCCAGAGCTTGATAGTCTCGATCTGCACCCCGGCGCGGCCGTCCATTGTCAGCAGGGCGAATTCCGACGCTCTGAAGCTCAAAATTACATCGCCGGTAAAATCCGATGATCCGGGAGTATCAAAAAAGTTGATTTTAGTCCCGTTCCGCTCAATATGGCCCAGAGCGGCATGAATTGAGATTTTCCGCTCAATCTCCTCAGGCGTTGAATCGCCTACGGTTTTACCGGATTCCACGGTTTCAGCCTTGGGGATAACCCCCCCGGAAAACAGCAAATGCTCAAAAAGGGTAGTTTTACCGGTCTGTCCATGGCCGGCGATAGAGACATTTTTGATAAGATCCGTTGTATGACTCACTGTAGGCTCCTTTAAGGGCAAAATATGGGACGAAAACGCCCCTGAGACTATCATGGCCCGGTATGGCAGGATTGTCAAGAAAATAGTTCCCGATAACTGCAACGCGCTATATTGTTCAACAATGGCTTTCTATGGCATTACCCGGAAAGCGGAGAACGGTACCAATGCGGGCTGTCCGCGCGAAACATATTGTGGAACCAACAAGAGAAAAAATCAGAACTATATTGCGGATTGCCGGTAAGTATAATCATGACAGCTACATAATCTGCTCATCAATGGGCTTGCCGCCGGGCACCATAGGTACCACCCGCTCGTCCTTGTCGATAATCGCTTCAATGAGCGCGGGCTTGCCTGAGACGAGGACTGTGAGACTCTGGTGCAGTGCGTCCAGGAAAGCGGCTTCATCAGTAGCGCGGAAGGCCGGAACGCCGTAGGCATCGGCGAGTTTGATAAAATCCGGGCCCCGGTCGTCAAGGTCTGTTTCGGAGTAGCGGCCTTCGTAGAAAAAGTTCTGCCACTGACGAACCATTCCCAGAGTGCGATTATTAAAAATAATGATGAGAATCGGCAGCTTGTAGCGCACCAGTGTTGCCATTTCGGCGCAGTTCATCCTGAAACAACCGTCGCCGGAAAAGAGGACCACCGGGCTTGCGGCCCTGGCGGATTTGGCCCCCATTGCCGCGCCCAGGCCGAAGCCCATAGTACCCATACCGCCGGAGGTAAGAAAAGAGCGGGGGCGGTTGAAGGGGTAGAACTGGGCGGTCCATATCTGGTGCTGGCCCACATCGGTAACGGCGATGGTCTCGCTGCCAAGGGCCTTCGCGGTTTCCTGAATCACATAACGGGGATGCAGGGCGGTTTTGCGGTGATGATCTTTTGGAATTATTCCCTTCCATTCTTTAATTTCGCCATTCCACTCGGTTGTCATTTTCACGGGGAGTTTTTTGATAATCAGCTCAAGTACGGCCTTTACATCGCCCACAATTGATGCATGGGATTGAATATTTTTGTTAATTTCGGCCGGATCAATGTCAATGTGGAGAATTTTTGCCGAGTGGGCAAAGCGCTCAACCTGACTGGTAACGCGGTCGGAAAAACGCGCCCCTATTGCGACTAACAGGTCGGATTTTTGCACCGCCTTGTTGGAGGCTGCGGTACCGTGCATTCCGATAAGGCCGGTGCAGAGCCGATGATCGTGGGGAAACGCGCCCATACCCATCAGGCTGAGGGCAACCGGAGCGTTGAGCAGCTCGGCGAGTTTGCGCAATTCGGCCTCCGCGCCGGAAAGGATCACCCCGCCGCCCGCATAAAACACCGGCCATTTCGCCTCTTTCAATAAACGCGCCGCCCTTTCAATATCCTCACCGGTAAAGGTTTCACGCCTGCCGCGCTCGGAAAGCCGTTCCGCCCTGATATCTGACAGACCGGAAGAGATTGACGGCGGCGTTTTTGTTTTACCCGAAGCGGGTAATTTTTTCCATTCGCCCAGGGCGGCGGTAATATCTTTGGGGATGTCGATTAACACCGGGCCGGGCCTGCCCGATTTGGCAACGATAAAGGCTTCCCGCACCACTTCGGCAAGATCGTTCACATCTTTTATAATCCAGTTGTGCTTGACTATGGGCATGGTGATTCCGGTGATGTCCACTTCCTGAAAACTGTCTTTGCCCAGCAGGGGAACGCTGACGTTTCCGGTGATGGCGACAATGGGAACCGAATCGATGGCGGCGGTGGCGATGCCGGTAACGAGGTTTGTCGCGCCGGGACCGGAAGTGGCAAGGCAAACGCCAACCTTGCCGCTTGAGCGGGCGTAACCGTCTGCGGCGTGGGCGGCGTGCTGCTCGTGGCTTACCAGAATGTGACGGATACGCTTTTGCTGTTTGTAGAGTTCATCGTATATGTGGAGGACCGCACCCCCGGGGTAGCCAAAGATCGTGTCCACCCCCTGCTCGATGAGGGCTTCAATAAGAATACGCGCGCCGGTGTACTGCATAACGATTTATCTCCTTCTCATTCTTTAAACACCGCGCCGGAGGCGGCTGATGATACCTGTTTCGCATAACGGGCAAGGTAGCCGTTTTTTACCTTTGGCGGCAGGGGTTTCCAGTCCTTCCGCCTGCGGGCTATCTCCTCATCGGACACTTTTGCGTTGATGCTCGAATTTTCAATATCAATGCTGATGATGTCCCCTTCCTCAAGCAGGCCGATAAGCCCGCCATCCGCCGCTTCGGGAGAAATATGGCCGATAGCCGCGCCCCTGGTCGCACCGGAGAAACGGCCATCGGTGATCAGCGCCGTCTTGTCGTCAAGGCCCATGCCCGCGATGGCTGCGGTTGGGGCAAGCATTTCCTTCATGCCGGGGCCTCCCTTTGGCCCTTCATATCGTATAACGATTACATCGCCGGCATTGATTTTTCCGCCCATAATCGCGTCAAATGCCTGTTCCTCGGAATCGAACACCCGCGCCGGGCCTTCGTGTTTCAGCATGTTAGGCGCGACAGCACTCCGTTTGACCACGCTGCCGTCCGGGGCAAGGTTCCCCCGCAGTATTGAAAGCCCGCCGGTTTGGGAATAAGGGTTCTCGATGGGCCGGATGATTGACTGGTCAAGGTTTGTGGCGCCTTTCATTCCATCGGCAAGGGTTCCGTACACCGTTGGGGCGTTTTTATCGATAAGGTTCTTTTTTGCCAGTTCGATAAACACTGCGGGAATGCCGCCGGCGGCATGAAGGTCTTCAATGGCGGCGGGGCCGGCAGGGGCGAGTCTGCAAAGGTTAGGCGTAACGGCGCTTACCTTATTGAACAAATCAAGATCAAGGTTGAATCCTGCCTCATGTGCTATTGCCGGAAGGTGCAGGGCGGTATTGGTGGAACAACCAAGGGCCATGTCCAGGGCAAGGGCGTTCATAAAAGAGCGCCCGGTAAGAATTGAACGGGGAAGGATATTTTTTTTCAGTATGTCCATGATCAAAAACCCGCTACGCTTTGCCAGCCGCAGCCGCTCGCCCATTACCGCCGGTATTGTCCCGTTCCCCGGCAGGGCAAGGCCCAGGGCCTCGGTAACGCAGTTCATCGAATTGGCGGTGAACATCCCCGAACAGGAGCCGCAGCCCGGGCAGGCGTCTTCTTCCAGCGCGGCAAGCTCGCTTTCGTCCATCTTGCCCGCCCCCACCGCGCCCACGGCTTCAAACATGGTGGTAAGGGTGATCTTCTCCCCGTGCTTTGCGCCGCCCTTTCGTTTGCCGGCAAGCATGGGCCCGCCTGAAACAAAAATGGATGGCAGGTTGAGCCGTGCCGCCGCCATGAGCATACCTGGCACAATCTTGTCGCAGTTGGGGATGTAGATCATCGCGTCAAAACCGTGGGCCATAACCATGCACTCAATTGAGTCGGCAATAAGTTCCCTGGTGGGAAGCGAATAACGCATACCCTCGTGGCCCATGGCGATTCCGTCGCACACCCCGATGACCGGAAAAATTACCGGCACTCCGCCGGCGCTCCGCACTCCATCGGCGGCGGCTTTGGCAACGGTGTCCAGGTGCAGATGCCCCGGCACAATTTCGCTTTTTGCAACTGCCAGCCCGATGAGGGGCCTATTGAATTCTTCATCAATGAAGCCCATGGCCTTAAAAAGGGAACGGTGGGGAGCGCGGGTTATACCCTTGTTCACTGAATCGCTACGCATAACGTTTTTCCTCCAGCGCCTTGAGTACTGCCGCACCCATTTCCCTGGTGCCAACGATTTTTTCCGCGTCGCCAGTGCTGCCGTTTATGGCGCTCCGGCTTGCAATGTCGGCAGTCCGGCAGCCGTTATCCAAAACCTGATTAACCGCCGCTTCCAGAGCCGCCGCTTCTTTTTCCAGGCCAAAGGAATAGCGGAGCATCATCGCCGCAGAGAGGATCGTTGCCAGCGGGTTGGCGATGTTCTTGCCGGCAATGTCCGGCGCTGAACCGTGGATAGGCTCGTAGATGCCCAGGGGCTGGCCGCCGTTAGCCGCATTGCCTGCGCCGCCGTTTGCGCCTGTTACGCCAGGAATGCCCGCAAGGCTCGCCGAGGGCAGCATCCCGATGGAGCCGGTAAGCACCGATGCCTCGTCGGAAAGAATGTCGCCGAATATATTTGATGTGACGATCACGTCAAACTGGCCCGGGGCGCGGATAAGCTGCATGGCGGCATTGTCCACATAGAGATAACTGGTCTCGATACCCGGATAATCTTTTGACACCTCTGCCGCGACTTCCCGCCAGAAGCGGGAGGATTCAAGCACATTGGCCTTGTCCACTATGCAGAGTTTTTTCCGGCGGCCGGCGGCGCTTGCGTAACCGACACGGAGGACCCGCTCAATTTCCTCCCAGGAATATTTCTCCGTGTCAAATGCCGCGCCGCGGCCGTCCGTGAGCCGCCCTCTGTCGCCAAAGTAAATGCCGCCGATAAGCTCCCTTACGATGAGTATGTCAAAGGTGGGCTTCCCTTCGGCGTTAGACGCAACAAGCACCTCATCCTTGAGGGGGCAGGCGGAGCGAAGCTGGGGAAGCAGGACTGCAGGCCGCAGGTTGGCAAATACCCCCAGACCGGCACGGAGATCCAAAAGCCCCCGCTCAGGCCGCAGATGGCCGGGCAGACTGTCCCACTTTGGCCCGCCCATTGCGCCTAACAACACCGCGCCGCACTGTTTGGCAGCGTCAAGGGTTTCGGGCGGCAGGGGAGAGCCGGTCTCGTCAATGGCCCTGCCTCCGGCAAGCAATTCCGCATAATTGAACACATGGTCGTATTGGTCGCCAATCAGATCCAGCGCTTCCGTTGCCTGGGCTATCACCTCAGGCCCTATCCCGTCGCCGGGTATCACTGCTACAGAAAAATTCATTCCTTGCTCCTTTCTATATCACTAATCAATTTATATTCAATTGAATCCACCAGCGCGGCGCGGCTTGCGTCAATAATGTCCGCTGAAACTCCTACGGTGTTCCAGCTTCGTTGGCCGTCGGTGGATTCGATAAGAACCCGCACCCTGGCGGCAGTTGCTTCTTTGCCGTCTATAACGCGGACCTTGTAATCCTCCAGCCTAACCTTTGCCAGATTCGGGTAGAAGCGGGTCAGCGCACGACGGAGCGCGCCGTCCAGGGCGTTCACCGGGCCGTCACCCTCGGCGGCGGCGATCTCATACTGGCCCTCAACCAGAACCTTTACCCATGCGTGGGAACAGGCGATGGTCTCGCCGGTGGGATGCTCGCTCATTACGCGGTACGCTTCAATGCGGAACAGGGGCTTGTACCTGCCCAGTTCCCGGCGTACCAAAATCTCAAAGCTCGCGTCAGCGCCTTCAAAAGCCCAGCCACCGGCTTCAAGGTTCTTGAGTTTTTCAGCTAACGCAATAGTCACCGGATGATCTTTGGTAATCGAAGGCTCTATCCACTTTACACGTTCGGCAATTGCGGAACGTCCCCCCATCTCGCTCATTAAAAAATGCCGGGCATTGCCAACCGCAACCGGATCAATATGCTCAAAAGATCGCCTGACTTTGAGAATACCGTCGGCGTGCATTCCCGCCTTGTGCGAAAAAGCGTGAGCTCCCACATAAGGCATATCGTCGCCAATAGAAACATTGGCAATCTCCGCCACCCTGCGGGTCAATGCAAAAAGGCGCGGCAGACTGCCTTGGGGCAGGCAGCGCAGCTTTAACTTGAGTTCCAGGCTGGGAATGAGCGCCGCAAGGGCCGTGTTGCCGCAGCGTTCCCCAAAGCCAACAAGGGTTCCCTGAATGTGGCCGCAGCCGGCCTGTACCGCGCTGATGGTATTGGCAAGGGCAAGACCGGAATCGTTATGCGCGTGGATGCCAATGGAGTGAGGAATATTGCCGGTTGCAATATATTCTTTAACCGCCGATACTCCCGTAGCAATGGCATCGGGGAAAGTTCCGCCATTGGTGTCGCATAACACAATGCGGTCGGCCCCTGCTTCCAGCGCGGCTTTTACCGTAGCGAGCGCGTAACCGGCATTGGCTGCCCAGCCGTCAAAAAAATGCTCCGCATCGTAGATAACCGTCCGTCCCTCGGCCTTGAAAAAGGCTACGGTCTCGGCGATCATGGCGATGTTTTCTTCAAGATCTACCCGCAGCACCTCTGTTACGTGCAGATCCCAGCTTTTGCCGAATATCACCACTCCTTCGGTTTCTGCGTCAAGGAGGCTGCGGAGTTGGCTGTCATCTGCGGGCTTTACTCCCTTTTTCCGGGTTGAACCAAAGGCACAGAGTTTGGCGTTCTTCAGTTTAAGGGAAGAAGCGGCACGGAAAAATTCCAAATCCTTGGGATTGCTCCCCGGATTCCCCGCCTCGATCCAGGCCACCCCCAGCTCATCCAGGGCTTCCGCCACGCTGAGTTTATCCCGCACCGAGAAAACGATTCCTTCACCTTGCGCTCCATCGCGTAACGTAGTATCCAACAACTCAATATTCTGCATTATTTCCCCAGGTCCCATTCCATTGCATTAATCGCCGAAAGATACGCTTTTATTGAAGATTCCACCACATCGGTGGAAACCCCGCGTCCGTTCCAGCGCCGTCCGTTCATGGCGATTTTCACCATTGTTTCGCCCTGCGAAGACGAGCCGCCGGTGATTGCGCCGATTTCGTATAACTCAAGCTCCGGCTCTTTTCCTACTATTTGATTGATCGCCTTGAAGATTGAATCGATGGGGCCGTCGCCCATTGAAACGAGTTTTTCATGGCGGCCGTCCTTGTGCTGCAAGCGAATTACGCCTGACGCGCCCAATGCGGAGCCGGTGTTCACCGCCCAGTGATCAAGCTTCCATGTTTCGGGAACCGATACCGTGGTGTCCATTACCAGCGCCTCAATATCGCGGTCGCTCACTATTTTCTTTTTATCGGCCAGTTCTTTAAACGATGCAAATATAGTTCCCAAAGTTTCGGCATCCACAGCAAGCCCCAGGTCTTTCAGGCGCTCCTCAAAAGCGTGACGGCCCGAGTGCTTGCCCAGAACCATGCGATTTTTGGGAATACCGATTGATTCGGGCGTCATGATCTCGTAGGTTTCCCGTTTTGCCAGAACCCCATGCTGGTGAATCCCCGCCTCGTGGGCAAATGCGTTGTCGCCGACGATTGCCTTGTTCGGCTGCACTTTTACACCCGTCACCTGGCTCACCAGCCGACTGACGGCGTAAATCTGGGTACTGTCAACTTTGGTATCTGCGGAAAAATAATCCTGCCGCAGCCGCAGCCCCATGACCAGTTCTTCCAGCGAGGCATTCCCCGCCCGCTCGCCGATGCCGTTAATCGTGCACTCAACCTGGTCCGCGCCATTGGCAACCGCCGCGATACTGTTCGCCACTGCCAGCCCCAGATCGTTGTGGCAATGAACAGACAATTTTGCCTTTTCCATACCCGGCGTATGCTCTTTGATATAACGGATACGCTCGCCGAATTCAGCAGGCATGGCGTAGCCCACGGTATCGGGAAAATTCACCGTCAGCGCACCTGCCGTGATTGCCGCGCCAAAAACCTTGCAGACAAAATCAGGGTCGCTGCGGAAGGCGTCCTCGGCGGAAAACTCCACATCGGCGCAAAACTTTTTTGCGTACTTCACCGAAGCCACCGCCTGTTCCAGCACCTGCTCCGGCGTCATCTTGAGCTTGAACTCCATGTGCACCGGCGAGGTAGCAAGAAAAACATGAAGACGGGGACTAACCGCCGGGGCCAGCGCCTCTCTTGCCGCATCAATGTCTTTTTCAAGACAGCGGCACAATCCTGCCACTGCGCAGCCTTTAACGATTTCCGCAATAGCCTTCACGGACTCAAGATCGCCGGGGCTTGACGCGGGGAACCCCGCTTCCATAATATCAACTCCCAGCCTTTCCAGCCGCTTTGCAACCTCGATCTTCTCCGGCAGATTCATGCTGCACCCCGGCGCCTGCTCGCCGTCACGGAGCGTGGTATCAAATACCGTTATGCGGCGAAGCTCATTGTTAGTAGTCATTCTACTTTTCCTCGTTCTTTTTAATCCACGGCATCATCGCCCGAAGCTCTTTCCCCACTGTCTCAATGGGGTGAGTCGCCTCAATGGCCCGCATGCGGTTAAAGTGGGGGCGGTTCACCTGGTTTTCCAGAATCCATTCACGGGCAAATTTGCCGTTCTGGATTTCTTTTAATACCTGGCGCATGGTGTCTTTGGTTTCATCGGTGATTATCTTTGGCCCGGTAACATAGTCGCCGTATTCGGCGGTGTCCGATATCGAATAACGCATAAAGGAAAGGCCGCCCCGGTTTACGAGGTCAATGATCAGCTTCATCTCGTGCATCACTTCAAAGTAGGCGCTCTCCGGCTGATAGCCCGCTTCAACCAGCACTTCAAAGCCTGCCTTCATCAGCGCCGAAACGCCGCCGCATAATACCGCCTGCTCGCCGAACAGATCGGTTTCGGTTTCTTCCTTAAAGGTGGTCTCCAGCACACCGGCCCGCGCCCCGCCTATGGCAGCCGCATACGCAAGGGCCAACCGCCGTGCGTTGCCGTCCGCGTCCTGGTGTACCGCAATCAAACAGGGCACGCCTGCGCCGGCCTTGTACTGCTCCCGCACCGTGTGGCCCGGACCCTTGGGGGCGATCATCACCACATTGATATCCGGCGGCGGCACAATCTGGCCAAAGTGAATATTAAAGCCGTGGGCAAAGGCCAAGGTCTTTCCTGTAGAAAGACCAGTTTTTCCCGGTTTCAGCGCCGGCTTGATCGATTCAGTATACAGTTTCGCCTGCTTTTCATCGTTAATCAGAATCATAATAAAATCTGCGGCGGCAGCAGCCTCGGCAGCTACCTTCACCTCAAACCCGGCATCCTCGGCTTTTTTCCAGGACTTTGATCCTTCGTAGAGTCCCACAATCACCTTCAGGCCCGATTCCTTCGCGTTCAGCGCGTGGGCATGACCCTGGGAGCCGTAGCCAATAACCGCAACGGTCTTGCCCTTGAGCGCGCCAAGGTCGCAATCTTTTTCATAGTACATAACAGCCATAGTAACCTCCTGTGCAGTTCAAGCCCGTGAATGGTCTTTTCCATTCGGGGGGCTGTGAGAAATCCGGTAAAGTCTTACGATTTTTCCTAAAAAGGAAATAACGCGCCTTACCGGCTAGGTAATGCTTAGTACGGGTACAGAAATCGCGGGTACTGATAGTACGGTCGGCACTGTAGATGCCGCAGGTACTGAAAGTACGGAAGGTACTGAAAGTACCTCTGCGCCGCGCTCCAGAGCCACCATTCCGGTGCGGGCCAGTTCAAGAATGCCGTAAGGGCGCAAGAGCAGCAGCAGGCCGTTGAGCTTTTCCATATTGCCCGTGGCCTCAATAGTGATAGTAGCGGGGGAAACATCGACCACGCGGGCGCGGAAAATACCGGCAATTTCCAGAACAGCAGGCCGGGCTTTTTCGTCCGCGCCGATCTTGACCAGCATAATTTCCCTGCGAAGACACGAAGAAGATTCCAGTACGCGCACGGCGATTACGTCAACGAGTTTGCTTAATTGTTTGACGATCTGTTCCAGCACTCTTTCTTCTCCGCTTACCGCGATAGTCATCCGGGAGATCGAGGAATCCTCGGTCTCACCTACGGTCAAACTGTCAATGTTGAAGCCCCGGCGGCTAAACAGCCCGGACACCCTGCTCAGGGTCCCCGCCCGGTTTTCCACCAGCGCCGACACCACATGTTGTCCCAAGACACCCTCCATTAACAGTTTTCCCGAAAATGTCAAGATCAATATAGCAAATTGAGAAAAGTTGCGCAAGTCTCTTTTCGGCACATTTTACAATGCGTTTTTTTGACAAATTGTCTCATCTATGTTATAATAAAACACAAATAAATCCAGGAGGTTTATATGGTATCTTTTATTGTATCCATTGTCGTATTGATACTCGGCTATGTTATCTACGGCAAAATCGCAGAAAAGGTTTTCGTTATCAAACCGGAAGCCCCAACTCCTGCGATCAGACTTGCCGACGGCGTTGACTATGTGGCAATGCCCAGCTGGAAGGCCACGCTGATCCAGCTCCTCAACATCGCCGGTACGGGCCCCATTTTCGGCGCCATCGCCGGCGCGTTGTTTGGGCCCGCAGCCTTTGCATGGATTGTCCTGGGCTGTATCTTTGCCGGCGCGGTGCATGACTACACGGTAGGAATGCTCTCCGTCCGCAACGACGGTCATAACATCGCGGAAATTGTCGGCAAATACCTTGGCAAAGGCCCGCTCTACATCATGCGGGTTTTCTCGGTGGTGCTGCTCATCTTTGTCGGCGTCGTATTTGTGACCACTCCCGCCCAGGTACTGCGGACGCTGGTTTCACAGCTCATGGAAAACAGAGGCACACCCATGACCCCCGGCGGGTTAGCCCAGTTTTACTATGTCTGTATAGCCGCTATTATACTGTATTATCTGCTGGCCACCCTGCTGCCCATCGACAAGATTATCGGGAAAATCTATCCCCTTTTTGGCGCGTGTCTCTTGATCATGGCAGTGGGCATCACCGTAATGATGTTCGCTACCGGCGAAATCGCCAGAATCCCTGAGTTTGCCCTGGTGAATATGCGGCCCGATAAAGCAACCAATTTCACTGCGAAACTATTCCCGTTCCTGTTTATAACGATAGCCTGCGGCGCCATTTCCGGCTTCCACGCCACTCAGTCGCCGCTTATGGCGCGCTGCGTGAAGAACGAGAAAGAGGGCCGCATGGTATTTTACGGCGCCATGATCCTTGAAGGCATTATCGCCATGATCTGGGCCGCCGTAACCATGGCCCACTTTGACGTGGTCGGTAAAGAAGTCGCCGTAGCCGCCCCGGTTATTGTTACCCAGTCCTGTGTCCAGTACATGGGCATAATCGGCGGAATACTGGCGGTCTTCGGCGTGGTGGCCTGTCCCATCACATCGGGCGACACCGCCTTCCGCGGCGCGCGGCTTACCATTGCGGAAGCCCTCAAGTTCGACCAGAAGCCGATGAAAAACCGGCTGATCGTCGCCATTCCCCTGTTCGCCGTGGGCGTTGTTCTGGTGCTGTTCGCCCTGAGCAGCGCCGCGAACTTCAACATTATCTGGCGCTATTTCTCCTGGTCCAACCAGACATTGGCGACCATCGGCCTCTGGGCCGCCAGCGCCTATTTGGCAAAGACCGCCAAGCTCTACTGGTTAACCCTGGTGCCCGCCACCTTTATGACTGTGGTGGTCACTTCGTACTTCTTTATAGCTAACGAGTGTCTTGGCCCGTTGATGACCAAAATCACCGGCAGCGCCGGCACGACTTACACCGTAGGCATCATTATCGGCCTGGTTTTGGCAATAGCGCTCTTTGCCCTGTTTGTCCCGCTCATCGGAATTAAGCAAAAAGGAATTATTAAAGACTAAGCAGAAATACCCTGCCTGGGTGCGTTATTGTTATGCATCCAGACGGGGTTGTTGATTTTATGATAGCTTCAATCGCTTCAGACTATATCGATTAACGTCCCAAAATCCTCACATAGTAAGGGCTTTTGCCTTCTTTGTTAAATTTATTCGAATATCTTGAAAAAATTCCTCTTTCTGGGTAGAATTTTCCTTAATTTGGAAGCCAAAGCGGTTACATTTGAAAGAGGTAGGTATAGGTAGTAGATGGCTAAAAAATACAAAATTACACTTGGGAAAAAGTTAGGGGTTTCGGTTATCATTATTATCTTAACCCTGAGCGTGTTGTCGATAATTATAGGGAACAGCATATTCCGTAGTACGCTGAAATCCTACTACATTCAACAGGGTCAGAACCTGGCGGATACCCTTGCTGCGCTTATAGACGGTGACAAAATCAGTGAATACATCGCAGTGGGCGAAAAATATCTTGCAGATTATGCCGATGAACTTGCGGCAGAAAACGCCGAAATGCTTGAAAAGGCAAGGCAGGAAGCTATTGCAAATGGTGAAGACCCCGACGAAGTATATATACAAATTGTGCCGAAAAATGTGCCTGATGATGAGCATGCAAAATACATTCGTCTGCTTTTTGATAAGATGGTCGAAAAAAACGATTTGAATTTTCTGTATATACGGGTTCCCCATCCGGAGAAAGAGTTTCATTACTACATTTTTGATACGGAAAGTGTCGTTGACGGTGATGTGATTGAACCCTATCCTTTTATGGGGTATTGGGAATGGAGCCTTGACTATGACGATTACGGTTCTACCTACGATTTGATGAGAACAGTCAGCGAACTACCGGTACTCATTGAGGACATAACTCCGACAGTCTTTAATTTAAGTAATACCGAGTGGAGTTTTACAGACGGGATATCTTTGGTTTTCAGTTCCCGAATATTCAACAGCGCAGGTGTTCCTGTCGCGTATGTCGGTGCAGATTACATGATCCGGGAGATAGACCGTGAAGGTTCTGTCTATCTGCGCACGCTTACCATCGTGGCGCTCGGCGTGTCGCTTATTCTGATACTGCTGTATCTGCTTGTGGTGAATAAAATTATTATCAACCCGCTTACAAAAATTGCCAAAGCTGCAAGCGACTGGTCATTCACCGATAGTCTTGCATTGAGGGAGCGCGGAAGCAAGGGCGCCGGGGTAAAATCACACATATCCGCAATTGATATACGGTCTGGCGATGAGATACAAACACTCGCAGACACCATGAAGATCATGGATAACAAGATAAACGAAACCATTGTGGAACTGGTACGAAAGGAGAATGAACTCGCCGATGCGCTTGATCAAGCGGTACAAGCCAGCAAAGCAAAAAGCGAATTTCTTTCCAATATGAGCCACGAAATGCGCACCCCCATGAACGCAATAATCGGGATGACCAAAATTGGCAAATCTGCCGACGATATAGCGCGCAAGGACTATGCGCTTGATAAAATTGAGGACGCATCGACCCATTTGCTTGGGGTAATAAATGATATTCTTGATATATCCAAGATAGAAGCCAACAAATTTGAGCTTTCGCCCGCTATCTACAGTTTCGAGAAAATGGTGCAAAAAGTGACAGGGGTTATCAACTATCAGGTTGCCGAACGAGGGCAGGACTTGCACGTTTCGATAGACAAGAATATCCCCAGCGCTTTAATCGGGGACGACCAGCGTATTTCGCAGGTGATAAGCAATCTGCTGTCCAATGCTGTTAAGTTCACCCCGGAAGGCGGCGCCATCCGCTTGAACGCATCGCTTATAAAGGGTTCGGCAAATCGCCAAATGGTGAAAATCGAAGTTGCAGATAACGGTATAGGCATTGCGCCTGAACAGAAAGAGCAGCTTTTTAGGCCCTTCGAGCAGGTGGATAGCGGTACGACCCGCAAATTTGGCGGAACAGGACTCGGTCTTGCTATCTCGAAGAACATAGTCGAGATAATGGGCGGCGAAATCTGGGTAGAATCAGAGCCGGGCAAAGGTTCTACCTTCGCATTTACCTTCGAGGCTGTTGCTCCTGGTACGCCCGAATCCAGGAGCAACAGTAACAGTGATATGTCGCACACAGTAGGTGCGTCGCACACAGTAGAAAACGAGAATGGCGGCGCCGAAGAGAATAATTTTTCACAGTACCATATCCTTTTGGCCGAAGACGTGGAAATTAATCGGGAGATTGTGCTGGCCCTCCTGGAGGATACAAAACTAAACATAGATTGCGCCGGGAATGGTCAAATTGCGCTGGATATGTTCGTTCAGAATACGGATAAATACGACATGATCTTTATGGACATACAGATGCCTGAGCTTGACGGCTGCCAGGCTGCCCGGGCAATCCGCGAGTTGGACTCCCCTCGCGCGAAAACAATCCCCATCGTGGCTATGAGCGCCAACGTTTTTCGTGAAGACATAGAAAAGTGCCTTGCCGCCGGAATGAATGACCACATCGGTAAACCGCTGGACATTGATGAAGTCCTGCACACGCTACGGAGCTACCTGCTCAAACACGAGAAGAATTTTTAACCGCGAAGGCGACAAAGGCGATGAAGGAAAATGAAGATGAGAGATAGCCCCGAAGGGTCTTCTCTTCCCCTTTGCGCGCCTTTGGCGCCTCCTATGTTAAATGTCAAGAGAAAATCG
>BNVF01000026.1 GCA_025997895.1 Spirochaetia bacterium | reverse complement strand
GGCCGCCATTGGGGCATGGAAAAAGTGTTTTATTCAGAACAAGCCGGTGCCTTTCATTTTGGTGGCTTTTGCGGGCGCGCCCTTAACCCAGACCATTTATGGTTTTATTTTGATGAACGTGCTTGCCGCCACCCAAAACCTCAATGCCTTTCAGCTTTTGGGCGTGGGTCTTTTTGCGGGTCTTGCCATCGGCGCCTCGGCCTATGCCCAGGGAAGCTGCTCCGCCTCGGCCTCTGACGCCTACGCGGAAACCGAGCAGGGCTTCGGCAATTACATGCTGATCATCGGTCTCTGCGAAACCGTCGCGCTTTTCGTGATGGTTTTCGCTATGCTCATTGCCTAAACAGTGCCTGGCACCATAGTGCCTGGAACCGAATGAGCGCTAGAATTTCAAAAATTGTAACAATCGGCGGCTTCGATAATGTGGAAGCCGTTACTCTGGGGGGCGATAATCCTGTGGTCATACAGACCATGTGGAAGGATCGCCTTTCTTTTTCCGATCTTGCAGGCAGCGCAGGGGAGGGGATAGTTGCCCGCATACACCGCCTTAAAGCGATGGGCTGCGGGCTGCTCCGCTTTGCCGTGCCGGATATCGAGGCCGCCGAAGTCCAGGGGCAGCTTGCCGCTATGGTTTCCCTGCCCCTGGTGGCGGATATTCACTTTGACTACAAAATAGCCCTGCGCTGCATGGACTTCCCCATTGCCAAAATTCGCATTAACCCCGGCAATATAGGCAGCAGGGAAAAAGTCCGGCAGGTGCTGGAAAAGGCCGCCAAAAGCAACATTCCCATACGCATTGGGGTAAATGCCGGGAGTCTCCCGTTAGACTTGCGAAAGCGGGTAGGCGAGCCCTCTTCAGGCGGCCTGGATCGGGCCGAAGCCCTGGCTGAGGCTGCGGAGCGGGAATTGGCTATTTTTAAGGAATTTGACTTTAACGCCGTCCTGGTATCAATGAAAGCCTCAGGAGTTGCCGATACTATAAGAGCGAATCGTATTCTCGCCGGCAGGACCGATGTGCCCCTCCATATTGGGGTTACTGAGGCGGGCCCGTTGGTGGCTGGGGTAACCCGGAACGCCGCCGCCCTGCTGACTCTGCTGGCCGAGGGAATTGGCGATACGGTGCGGGTATCCCTCTCGGACACCATGGAAAACGAGGTGATTGCCGGCAGGGAGATACTGGGCGCTGCGGCAGAGCTGATGACAGCAGCGGAGCTGATGACAGCAGAACTTGCCGGCGTCAGCTCTGCTGACGTCGTCAGCGGAGCTGACGTGAACAGATTGCGCCGGAACGGGGTAACCATTGTTTCCTGCCCCCGCTGCGGCAGGCATGGGTTTGATACCCACGGCTTTACCGCCCGCTGGCTGCCCGTGCTCTACAGCATGGACCAGTCCATCACCGTAGCGGTCATGGGCTGTGCGGTGAACGGGCCGGAGGAAGCAAAACACGCCGACCTGGGCATTACCGGCGCGGGCGACAAGGTGCTGATCTTTCGCCACGGCAAGGTGATCCGCACCATAGCCGCCGGGGAAGCGGACAAGGCTTTTGAAGAGGAACTGGAAAAAATCAGGAATTGAGGATGAGAAAAGCAGTTAATTCCCGCATTGTTACTTTTATAATTACTTTTATATTTTTTATCTGGGGCGGACTCTCCCTCCATGCCCAGCCACAGGCCGGTGCTCAAAGGCCCTGGTGGTACACCCTGGAGCAGGGAAAGCACAGCTTCCGGGGCGGCGACTATGGCAGCGCCCTCTTATCATTTGAGGACGCCCGGCGGCAGCGGCGGGCCATGTATGAGCGCATGGAGAAGGACTTTATTAATCTCCTTTCAGTTTCTGGGGTGCGCCGTCTGGGGGATTCTCTCGATCTGGTGGAACGTTATATGCAAGACCGGCATTACACCGCCGCGGCTGCGGCCCTGGAAGAACTTTTTTACCGCTATCCCAAAGAAAGTTTTAACAATTCCGCTGCCGCCGCCCTCACCGCCCTGGGACAACTCAAAAATTACCCCGAGGCCGAATACTGGATAGGCGAAACCTACCGCGCCGAGGGAGAGTTGGCCCTTGCTCTGGGACAGTTTCAGAAAGCATATAATCAGCGGGAGTTTTTTGAGACACCGGGTTTTGATATAGCGCTGCTTTATAAAATGGCGGCGATACGCAAAATCAGGCAGGACTATAACGAAATGGAGAAGAATCTCTTTTCGATTATCGAGACAGACAGTCTCTGGTTAAACACCGCCAAAGCGGAACAAACCAGAATCGAGCGGGCCAAAGCGGAGAAGGACCAGGCGGGACAGCCAATGCCTACCGGAGTGCTGCCTATGCCCTATGCGGAAGCATCCGCCTCTTTTGCCAGCGAGGCCATGACCCGTACTTTGCAGAACGAAGGGGTGAACCGTTTCCTGACCCTGTACCGCTACAATAACGCCTCTGTTGAGGAAGCGCACCGGCTTTTGGGGCTTTATTATGCCGTATCCGGCCGACACAGCAAGGCCCAGGAACACCTCATGTTTGCCTTTCTTATACAGAATTCGATTATCATTCAGGAAGTGATACGCCGTGAGTACGATTTTACCTTTACCGGTCTCGCCGCTCTGGCGGAAGAAATAAACCGCAGCCCGCTTATTGCCTCATACGCGGAAAAGTCAGAGTATTACAAAACCATCTATTACCTGGGCTCCAGTCTCTACGGTAACGGCAAAGGCGCCGCCGCCCGTGAATTCTGGGCGTTTCTCGCTGCCCGGAGCGAGGCCGGTGAGTGGAGTAACCGCGCCGCCGTCCAGCTTCGCAGCCCCCATATGGAACCTATTGTAGAAATGCCCTGAGCAGGGTGTTATGCGCTCTTTTTTCTGAACAAGGCGAAGGGAACTCTGGGTTTTTCTTTTTCCGTTATGCGCTCAAGGACAATCACGGCGAGACGCTTGAATTGCTGGGGCAACAGTTCGCTGTCCGTGGTGTCGTAGCGCTGCAGCAGGAAGTTTAGTTCTTCACGGGCTTCGGCGTACTTTTTCTGTTTGTAATGAATAAAACCAATTTCGTATTCAGCGGTACAGACCAGATCGATATTGGTAGGATTCCGTTCCAGCAGGGCCTGGTAGTATTGCAGCGCAATTTTGTACCGGTTCCGGTCCGAGGCTTCCTGGGCGCGCTGGATCAGTTCCGCAGGGGAAAGATCCGCCGGGATATTTACGGTTGAGGCGCAGGCAGCGACAAACAGGGCTGCTCCCAAAACAAGGGCCGGGACACGCATTTTAGCGGAAAAAATCTTCATGTCTTTACTCTAACGATAATGGCAGATTTAGTAAAGCGCCGTTGAGGGGCCAGTTTCAAAATAGGGGATATACTCGCCATTACCAGCAGGGAGGGGCGGGCGGCGCTGCGGGGGCTGAAAAACCTTGTAGAGTCTGCCTATGCAGCCCTCGCCCGGTTTAGCGATTCATACTGAGTTTAGCGAATTAAGTTCTCCTGACCATGCTTCCAAACTTGGGATCCGGGCGACGTTTATTACAGCTAAGTTCAGCCCTGCGGGCTGCTGTTGTTTACTGGTCTGCTCCCTCCCCCACGCAAGTGGGTTCTTGGGAATTCCAAATGTTTTTAGCCCCCGCAGCGCCGCCCGCCCCTCCCTGCTGGCATTTGTGGATAAATTCCCTTTATGTTGAAACTGTTTTGAAAGAGAGGGCATTAGCCGGCTATGCAGCCGCAGGGCTGGGTATGCCTGGCGGGGCAGCGGGGCACTGAAAGTTTTCCGGTGTTCTCCGCTGGAGCAGACCAGCGATCCAATGCAGCCGTAGGCTGAACTTAGCTGTTATCATTGCCGCCCGGTTCCCTGATTATGATATCCACTCTGAATACCTTAACTCTCAATGATTAGAATAAATCACTCATCCGGGCGGGAGGCTGCATAGGCGGGCTCTTCCGGCACTTTCAGTGCCCCGCTGCCCCGCCAGGCATACCCAGCCCTGCGGCTGGAGAGCGAGTAACTCCCCTATTTTGAAACTGGCTCTCAATTGACAAAAAGCGAATAAATATACATAATATTTGTATATTCATACGGAGGAATCCATGATCGCGGGAATTATTGGCGCAACCGGTTATGCCGGCGCCGAGCTGGTGCGGCTCCTTTCGGGGCATCCAAAAGTCGAAAAACTGCTGCTCTCCTCGGTGAGTTTTGAAGGCGAGCGTATTGAGGATATTTATCCCAATTTTTTGGGGCGCGTCTCGGCGCCGCTGCTCAAGGCCGAAGAACTGACAGCCGCGTCGGATGTGGTCTTCGCCAGTCTGCCCCACGGGGTGGGGGAGCCCTATGCCAGGGCCTGCGCGGAACAAAAAATACCCTATATCGATCTTTCTGCCGATTATCGTTTTGATAAAGACGAGGCCACTTTCAGCGCATGGTACGGCAAGCCTTACCAGTACCCCGAACTGCGGGAGCGATCGGTGTACGGCCTGCCGGAACTCAACCGGGAAAAGATTAAAGAACTTGCCGCTTCCGGTGCGGTGATCATCGGCAACCCCGGCTGTTACCCCACAGGCGCTTCCCTGGGGGTCTTTCCCGCCCTTGCAAAGGGACTGGCCGCCACTGAGGCGGGCCCCATCATCGTGGACTCCGCATCGGGTGTAACCGGCGGCGGCAGGGAGCCTTCCCGTTCTTTCCACTACCCCGAGTGCGCCGACTCCATTGCCCCCTATAAAGTAGGCGCTCACCGGCACACGCCTGAAATTGCGCGTAACTACGCCTTTATGGCTGCCAGGGGCGGCATTCCCGGGCCGCAGATAATTTTTACCCCTCACCTTGCGCCCATGAACCGGGGCATACTCAGTACTATCTACATCCCCCTTGTTCCTTCCTGGCGCGTCAATCAAACCAATCAACCAGGCGAAGGCGCGATACGGCCGCCTTCAAAAGCAATCGGGGACAAGATACAGCAGATACGCGATATCTACGCCGGGTTCTACAAAGACGAGCCCTTTGTGCGCATCCTCCCCGCCGGGGTGTTTGCCGCCACCAACCGGGTGCGGCAGTCCAATTACTGCGACATTTCGGTACATTTGGATCAGAGCGGCGGAACCCTCATCATCGTGAGCGCCATTGATAATATGGTGAAAGGCGCGGCAGGCCAGGCGGTTCAAAACATGAATATCATTTTTGGTTTTGATGAAAAATCCGGGCTGGAACTTATTCCCGCTTTATTCTAGGATCGGTATTATATATCGATATTATATAAAGGTGTATAGATGAAAGACATAACAGGCGGCGTTTGCGCGCCGAAGGGTTTTAAAGCGGGCGGTATCTGGTGCGGCATTAAGGCTGGTTCAAAAAAACGGGATCTGGGTCTTATTTATTCCGAAAAAATTTGCACTGCGGCGGCGATGTTCACTACCAACAAAGTGCAGGCTGCCAGCGTACTGGTAAGCCGGGAACACCTTTCCAATGGGAAACTTCACGCCATCATTGCCAATTCGGGTAACGCCAACGCCTGTACCGGCGAACAGGGATTAGCCGTCGCCCGGCGCATGGCGGAACTTGCCGCCGATGAATTCGCCATAGGCGTAAAAGAAGTGGCGGTGGCATCCACCGGCGTCATAGGCGTACCCCTGCCCATCGCGGCGATAGAGAACAGCATAGCCGCTCTGGCGAACAGCCTCCGGGGTGACGAGGCCGGTCACGCTGCAGCCCTTGAAGCGATCATGACCACCGACATCCGCAAAAAGGAAGCCGCAATTGAAATTGATATTGATGGCAAGGATGGCGCTGCATCTGCAAAGGTGCGTATCGGCGCCATGACCAAGGGCTCCGGGATGATACATCCCAACATGGCAACCATGCTCTGTTTTATCACCACCGACGCGGCGATTTCCAGGGAAATGCTGGAAATAAGTTTACAGTACGCCGTGCGCCGCTCCTTTAACCGCCTTACCGTAGACGGTGATACTTCCACCAACGATACGGTGATCATCATGGCAAACGGCGAGGCCGGCAATCCCCTCATCAGCGCCGCAGACGATAATCAAAAGATTTTCGCCGAGGCCCTTACGCAGGTCTGTATCAAACTTACCAAAGCAATGGCGCGTGACGGCGAGGGCGCTTCCAAACTGGTTACGGTAACGGTGAACGGCGCATCGGATGAAAAAACTGCGGAAGCCCTGGCAAAGTCGGTTGCTTCCTCAAGCCTGGTAAAGACCGCCTGCTTTGGCGCCGACGCCAACTGGGGCCGGGTGCTCTGCGCTCTGGGTTATGCCGGCGTTGATTTTGATCCAGGTAAAACCCAGGTGCGCTTCAAAAGCCGCTCCGGAGAAATTGAGGTATGCCGCAATGGCGCTTCGGTCCCTTTTTCCGAGCAAGACGCCAAGCGTATACTTTCTGAAGAAGAGATTGAGATTCTCGCTGACATCGGCGATGGTTCCGGCAGTGGCGCACTGACAGGCAGTGCGACAGTTTGGGGCTGCGATCTCACATATGATTATGTGAAGATTAATGGGGATTATAGGTCGTAGTTGGGAATAAGGATAATAGGGAACAAGTTTATGAAAGAGACTGCTATTGGGAATATGGATCGGGCTGAGGTGCTGATCCATGCGTTGCCTTATATTCAGCGTTTTCAGGGTAAAACCATTGTGGTTAAATACGGCGGCAATGCCATGATCAATGAGGGGCTAAAGGCGGCGGTAATAGAAGATGTGATCCTCATGGCCTGTGTGGGGATACGCACGGTGCTGGTGCACGGCGGCGGGCCGGAGATTGAGGCTATGCTGAAAAAGGTAGGCAAGGAAAGCCGCTTTGTGAACGGGCTGCGTTATACCGACGAAGAGACCATGGAAATTGTGCAGATGGTTCTCTGCGGCAAAGTAAACAAGGAAATTACCGGCCTTATTGAGCGGGCAGGGGGCAGGGCTATCGGGCTGTGCGGCATTGACGGCGCCATGCTCAAGGCCAGCCGCATACAAGGGGAGGACGGATCTCCTGACGGAGACCTGGGGCTGGTAGGTGAAATCCGGGAAGTAGATGTGTCTATATTGAATATCGCTATGGATTCCGGAATTATTCCGGTGGTGTCCTCGGTGGCTTATGCCATTGACGGGAAAGAGGGCAGCGCCCTCAATATCAACGCCGACATTGCCGCCGCCAGAATCGCCGGCGCCCTGGGCGCTGAAAAACTCGTGCTGATGACCGATGTGCAGGGTATACTCCGCAATGTGCAGGACCCGGATTCGCTTATCAAGGCAGCAACACGGCCGGAACTGGAAGAACTCAAAAAAACCGGCGTCCTCAGCAAGGGAATGATCCCCAAGGCGGACTGCTGCGTTCTGGCGCTGGACGGCGGTGTGAAAAAAGCCCACATTATCGACGGCCGCCTGCCCCATGCCCTCCTTATTGAGCTTTTCACCGATGAGGGCATAGGCACCATGATCGAGTAAACTTACTTCATTTCGCGTAACGCATGCAGCCCCAGGGGGATCGCCAAAACAAAGGTACAGATATCCGAAAGGGGAGCGCAGAGCTGAATCCCCAAAACACCCATCAATGGGGGGAGGATAAGAAGCAGGGGGATTAGAAAGAGTCCCTGTCTTGCGGCGGCCAGAACGCTCGCCGGGATCGTTTTGCCTATAGTCTGAAGCATCATATTGTGAAGCACTATCCATCCTATAAAAGGAAAGCTGAAACACTGAAGCCGCAGCGCCAGGGCCCCTACGGCAATGACCTGAGCGTCGTCTTTTCTGAAAAAGGCAATAATGCGGGGGGCAAAAACAAAACAAAAAATAGCCGCCAGAGACAGCAGAACCGTTGTCAGTTTCATACAGAACCAGAAAGCCCGTTTAACCCGGTCGTAGTGTTTTGCACCGTAATTGAAGCCGCATACCGGCTGAAAACCCTGGCCCAGGCCGAGCAGGGCGGCGCTACTTATCAGCACCAGTCTGTTCACAATGGCTATTGCCGCGATTACGCCGTCACCGTAGGCGCCTGCGGCGTGATTCAGGAAGATCACCGCCAGGCTGTTCAGCCCCTGCCGCAGAAGTGAGGGTGTTCCGCCGCGGATTATTTCTCTGTACAACCTGAATCCCGGCGAAAAATTCCTGAATCTGATCCGCACATTATCGCCCGCAGTGCAGCTTACAATGAGGAGCAGGACACAGCTCACCATCTGGCTTATCATGGTTGCCAGCGAGGCGCCGGCCACACCCATGCCAAGGACGTAAATAAACAAGGGGTCCAGGCCAATGTTCAGTACCGCGCCGCTTATCATGCCAATCATTCCCCAAAAAGCGTTTCCCTGAAAGCGCAGCAAATTATTGAGCATTAATGAAGAAATCATAAAGGGCGTACCAAGCAGAATAAAACGCAGGTAAGGCAGGGCATGGGGCAGAATGGTATCGGTGGCGCCCAAAAGCCGGGCCAGGGGAATCAAAAAAATAGTTCCCCCAACCGCGATAAGACAACCGGCGCCAAAGGCGGTAAAAAAACCAGTAGCCGCCATTTTTCCCGCATCCGCATTATTCTGCGCTCCCAGAGCCCTGGAGATATAGTTGCCCGATCCGTGGCCAAAGAAAAAGCCCAGAGCCTGGATGATGGCCATAAAGGAAAAGCTGATCCCTACTGCCGCAGTGGCGCTGGTCCCCAATGCGCCGACAAAGAAGGTGTCCGCCGTATTGTACATGGCGGATACCAGCATAATGATAATAGAAGGAATCGCCAGCTGGCAGACCAGTTTTTCCACCGGCCAGGTGGTCATTTTTTCAAATTTTGAATCTTCATGTTTTAAGACGGTTTCCAAAATAATCCCCACCGGTATTATACCGGAAATCGCCTTGATATTGCATTACTCCTCAAGATAGTGCACAATATCATCCAGGAGCTTTTTTTGGATAAGGTCAAAAAAACTGTTTTTTCAGTGTTACTCCTTAGTCTTCTGACCATATGCCCCCTTGCCGCCCAGACCGGAAAGGGCGGGGAAAACCTTACGATCAAAATTGCCGTCATGGGGCCTGGTACTGAGCTCTATTTCTGGTGGGGGCACATCGCCTTGATGATCGATGACTCCGAAACCGGCCGCAGCCGTTTTTACGACTACGGGGTTTTTTCATTTGAGTCTGCTCACTTCTTTACTAACTTTGCCTTTGGGCGGCTCCTCTATAGCTGTTATGCGTCAAACTCAAACGTGAGTATTTCAGGCTATATCAATATCAACCGGGGTGTACGGATTTATACCCTGGATTTGCCCCCGGAAAAACGGGCGGAAGTGCGGGATTTTGTCGAGACCAATATACTCCCCCAGAACAAGGATTATTATTACCACCAGTTCAAGGATAACTGCTCTACCAGGATACGGGATATTCTTGATCTTGCCACAGACGGCCAGTTCAAAGAGAAATACGGTGAAGCATCGGGCCGTTTTACCTCGCGCCAGCATGTTCGCCGCCATACCTGGTTTTCACCGGTTGTTGACTGGATTCTTAATTTCTGGATGGGGCAGGATATTGATATCCCCCTTACGGTTTGGGAGGAGATGTTCCTCCCTGCGGAGGTGGCAAGCCGGATCAGCGATTTTTGGTATACTGATGCGGAAGGCGTTACGCGAAAATTAGTATCAGGCAGCGATGTTATTTATGAAGCCGTAGGACGCCCGGCGGTGCTGGAGTATCCCCGCCGTCAGTGGCCCCGGGAACTGGCCTTTAGTCTCTGCCTTTCGCTCATCCTTGGCCTTTTTTTCTTTCTCCAGGCAAAAAATCTGCGGATAGGCCAGATTCTGCTTGGCGTCAGCCACAGTCTCTTTGGGCTTGTTTTCGGCGCGGCGGGACTGGTTCTTTTTTTTATGAGTTTCTTCACCAATCATGATTACACCTATCACAACGCCAATCTGCTTTTTGCCAATCCTCTGCTCCTTGCCGCTGTTCCCTTTGGAATCCGTTATGCGATATCAAAAAACCGGAACGACCGTCTTTTTTCCGAGGCTGTGCTCAGGCTGCTCTGGCTCCTTGTGGCACTTGGCATTTTCGCCTCAATGCTGATAAAGCTCCTGCCCTGGTTCTGGCAGCAGAACCTCACCGATCAGATGCTGATGCTTCCCATAGCCCTGGTTCTGGCCCTTGAGCCCCTGGGCCTGCGGGAAACGCTGGGCCGGATTTTCTGGCGCTGGCTCTAGCTGTAATGCTTGCCTGCGGCGCTTTGTTAAACTATACTGCTGGTATGAGGCCGCGCCGTATTGTTTCGCTTTTGTTTTTGAGCATTTCCCTGTTTTATATGCCGCTTTGCATTTCTGCCCAGGAGCAGCCGGCGGCTATTTTTCCCCTCATCCCCCTGCTGGAAACTGCCTTCTCCGGTGAGGTCCGCTGGCGTCCTGACTGGCCGGTGGACATACCCCCCGATGGGTTTTCTCTTTCTGCTGAACAAACGCCGCTGTCCATTATCCTTTCAAACGGGGCCGAAACTTTCAGTTTTAAACGGAACAGCGCCGGCCTCCTTGAGGAATTTCCCTATTTTTCGCAGAATGGCTGTTTGCAGGTAAAAGCCGCTTATGCCGCGTCCGGCGCAATGCAAAACTTAAACGTCGTTTCTGTAATACCCGCTGATGGTGCCGCCGTCGTCGGCAATGCCGCCGTCGTCGGCAATGCCGCCGCAAAAAACTGGAACATTGAATTCCCGCCTGATTTTTTCCCTTTTAGCGATATTTCCCCTGGCGGCCTTTTCCCTGTGATAACCGTTACCCAGGGGGACTCGGTCTTCTTCGTCTTTATAGTGGAAAATCCGGCCTTTCTCTCCGAAACCTGGTACGACGAGGAGGGGAATCTGCTCGCCTATTTCAAAACCCCTGTCCGGCTGGAAACCGTCACCGGCCGGTTTTTTAAACAATGGCGAATACAATCCCTGCAAAGCTGGGATGCCGGAGGCCTGCGATCGGAAGAATATTTTTTTGACGCCGGCGGCAGCATAAGCGAAGTACGTTCCCCGGCCGGCGTGTTTTCCGCCCTGTACCACAACAGGCAGCCCCGCTATTGGCAGCGGCAGCCTGCCCCTGTGGCGGATGGTTCCGGTGCGCTGCAAGAGCCGGTATCCCTCGGGATGTCACGTCTCAGTTTGCAATGGGACGGGCAAGGGCTTTTGGTGAGTCTCCGCTTTGAAGATGACGCTGTCGCAGATGCGCCGCTGGAATACCGCTACGAATATGAGCGGGATGCCGCCGGAAACTGGATAAAACGGCAGGATATTGCCATAATCAACCGCCTTGGCGTATTTGTACCCCAGGGCGCTCAGGCCTGGAGCCGCAAAATCAGCTTTGGGGAGAACCGGTAATGGGAGTTTCAGAGGAATGGCGGGATATCAAGTATGCCGAAACCTTTGAGGAAGAGCTACGGGGCCTGGAGCGCCGCAGAAAAGCGGATTCAAACTGCAAAGTGGCGGATTTGGAAGGAATCCTTAAGCATTTGTACATCATGGATGGTGCCGACTGGGGCGGCAGGGGTGATGTGCAGGACACCATCATGGCTGCCACCATAGCCGCCTACGAGCGGTTCATAGCCCAGTGGAAAGCAGAAAAATAGGGAAAAGATGTTACCTTTTTGCAGCCCTGTTGTTGTAAAAGTAGCAGACTAAGTGCAGTTTCATGTTCCTCCTATTTCTTTTGCCCCGGAGTTACTCCTTTCTCCGGGGCCTTTTTTTAGTTTCCGGTAGCCGGGCATACCCCAACAGCTATACCCCCTTATTTTGCAACAGTTCTTTAATAATGTATTGTAAATTTGCCTTCTTTTGGTATATAATACCCCCAGGAGTTACAATATGGAGTGGCGTGCTAGTCATATCTTGGTAAAAGACCGGAATTTGGCGGAGGATGTCCTTAAACGGGTCAAACAGGGAGGCCAGTTTGAATCCCTGGCAAGGGAATTTTCAACCTGTCCCTCAAAATCTTCCGGCGGGGACCTGGGCTGGTTTGGGCCGGGGAAGATGGTGGCGGCTTTTGAATCCGCGGTAAAACAATTGTCCCCGGGTTCCGTGGGAAATGTAGTGCAGACCCAGTTTGGGTATCATATCATCAAGTGTACCGGCCGTCGTTAGACGGACGAGGCCGTCGTTAGACGGACGAGGCCGTCGTTAGACGGACGAGGCCGCCGTTAGATGGACGAGACCGTTGTTAGACGGACGAGGCTGCCGCGACTGACGGCCAAAATGAGGTTTGTATGGCTGGAGAAAACACAGATTTTAAATCTATTATCCGCTTGGATTCGGAGTTGAATCAGATTCAGGACCTTGATCTGCTTTTGGAACGCATACTTCTTGAGGCCAGAAACGTGGTCCGCGCTGATGCCGGTTCAATTTATGTAACGGAAACTGTCGAAGAGCAGGGAAGCAAGATCGACAGGCTGGCGATAAAATACGCCCAGAACGATACCACCCAAAAGGAACTGCCGCCGGGGCAGAAAATGATCTATTCGGTCTTCACTGTTCCGATTAGCGAAAAATCTGTTTCCGGCTACTGCGCTCTGACCAAAAAACTCATCAATGTCCCGGATATGTACACTATTCCCGCAGAAGCGCCCTATTCATTCAACCCGTCCTTTGACAAGCGTTCGGGCTATAAAACGACATCGACTCTGACCATCCCGCTGGTTACCGCCGATGGCCGGCTGCTGGGGGTTATTCAGGTTATCAACGCAAAAGATAATAACGGGAATACCGTTCCCTTTTCAGAGGATGATGAATTTCTTCTTACCCACTTTGCAGCTAACGCTACTGTAGCCCTGCAGCGCGCCTATGTTACCAGAGCGATGATTCTGCGGATGATCAAAATGTCCGAGCTTCGGGACCCCAAGGAAACCGGAACCCATGTTAACCGGGTGGCGGGTTACTCGGTGGAGATTTACGACCGCTGGGCATATCATCACGGAATATCAGAAATCGAACGTGAAAAATTCCGGGATACTCTGAAGATCGCTGCCATGCTCCACGATGTGGGCAAGGTGGCTATCTCCGACATGATTCTTAAAAAGCCCGCCCGCTTTACCCCTGACGAATATGTCATCATGCAGCACCACACTCTTTACGGCGCGGGCCTTTTTGATGATCCCCAGTCGCCGGTGGACATTCTTGCCAGAGATATCGCATTGACGCATCACGAGAACTGGGACGGCACCGGCTATCCCGGCTGGATCGATCCGCTTACCCTGGTTCCCCTCAAGACCGACGCCGAAGGAAAACCGTTGCTCAGAAAGGGTGAAGAGATTCCCCTGGGGGGCAGGATCGTTGCGTTAGCTGACGTGTTCGATGCCCTTTGTTCAAAGCGCGTTTACAAGGAACCTTGGAGCGAGGAGCAGGTGCTGCTGGAAATGCGGCAGCTTGGGGGCACTAAATTCGATCCTGAACTGGTGGATATCTTCTTTGAAATTCTTCCCAGTATCAAGCAGATGCAGAGTTTGTATCCGGAGCGGTAATAGTTTCAATATAAAAGGACTAACTTGCTATGGCTCAGTCCGGGACAAAAACGCTTAACCGAAGCGATGAAAAACTCAAGGAACCGGAAGATTACCGGGTGATACTCCTGAACGATGATTTTACCACTATGGATTTTGTGGTGGAAATTCTGATGGTTATCTTCCATAAGAATATTGAGGAGGCCAACCGGATCATGCTGGATGTGCACCAAAAGGGCAGGGGCGTGGTGGGGGTCTATTCCTGGGACATCGCAGCTACCAGGGCGGAACAGGTGCACAAGGCGGCCACGGAGAACGAGTTCCCCCTGCGCTGTATTGTAGAACGGGCCTAGATCGGAGATAATACAAAGAGACAGTTTTTGTGTATATTATAAAAAGGGGATTTGGATGAGAATTTCAGGCCATGTGCAGGCCATTATCAATGCCGCTTATAACGAGGCCAAGGTACGGAACCACGAGTACCTGACCCCGGAACATATTCTGTATGCCGCTCTGGCTTTTGACGAAGTGCAGGGAGTGTTTGTTTCCTGCGGGGTCAATCTGGATCAGCTCAAACACGGAATGGAACATTATTTTGAGCAGAAAGTTCCGGTTATCACCGAAATGGCGGAGCCGACCCAGACCGTGGGTTTTCAGAGCGTGATTGAGCGGGCGGTGATTCAAAGCCAGTCTTCCCAAAAAGAAATGATCGATGTGGCGGATATTCTGGTGTCGCTTTTTGACGAGGAGCGGAACTACAGCGCCTATTACCTGCGTAAAGCAGGGGTTAAACGGCTGGAATTGCTGCAGGTGCTTTCCCACGGCTACGAAGGCGATAGCCCCTTTAATATGAAGAAAAACCGGGGCCATGATAACCTTTTAAACGATGCTGATGAAGCCGCCAAATTCGCCGGTTTTGAAGAAGAACAGGCCGATGGCGCGCAGAAGACCAAGTCGAATAAAAAAAGCGCCCTGGAGCGTTACGCCACCGAGCTGACCGCCCTTGCCAGGGACAACAAACTTGAGCCCGTTATCGGCAGAAGTGATGAACTTGACCGCACGGTGCAGGTGCTCTGTCGCAGGCTCAAAAATAACCCCATCCATGTGGGCGACTCCGGTGTAGGAAAAACCGCCATAACCGAGGGCCTTGCCCAGCGTATCGCGGCGGGTACGGTTCCCCCCACACTCAAAGACTTTAACATTTATTCGCTGGACATGGGTGCCCTGGTAGCCGGTACCAAGTACCGCGGCGATTTTGAGGAGCGGATCAAGCGGGTGGTCGAGGAAATGCTGAAAAAAGAAAAGGCCATACTCTTTATCGATGAAATCCACACCCTGGTGGGGGCCGGCTCTGTTTCAGGCAGCGCCCTGGACGCTTCCAATTTATTAAAGCCCGCTCTTGGTTCCGGCAAAATCCGCTGCATAGGCTCTACCACCCACGAGGAATACGGCAAATTCTTTGACAAGGACCGCGCCCTTTCCCGCCGTTTCCAGAAGATCGATATTAACGAGCCCTCAGAGGCTGACGCCATTGCCATACTCAAGGGACTCAAATCGAAATACGAAGATTACCACAAAGTACGCTACAGTGATGAGGCGGTAGAAGCCGCAGTGCGGCTTTCGGCGCAGTTCATTACCGAACGCCGGCTGCCTGACAAAGCGATTGATGTTATCGATGAGGCCGGCGCTTTCGCCCGCATTGAGGCGCACAAGCAGCAAGCGGAGAATGACGGCATGGCGAATAACGCCGGTGGTGAAGCGGCGGAGGTGTCAGCTAACGTTTCCGTTGGCGGCGCCGTTGGCGGGACCAATGCCGCTGATGACGGGGCCTCCTCCGCTACGGTGCAGGCCGGTACAGTGGAAATAATCGACATCGGGCTGCCGGTCATTGAGACAGTGGTTTCCAAAATCGCCCGCATACCGGAGCGCTCGGTGGGAGAGACTGAAAAAGACCGGCTTCGGGATCTGGAAGAAAAATTGCGCCAACGTATCTTTGGCCAGGACGAAGCAGTAGGCGCGGTGGTCAAGGCGGTAAAGCGTTCCAGAGCCGGTTTCAGGGCGGAAAACAAGCCGGTGGCGAATTTCCTCTTTGCGGGCCCCACCGGAGTTGGCAAGACCGAACTGGCCCGGCAGCTTGCGGATATTTTGGGCATTGCCATGTTCCGCTTTGACATGAGCGAGTATCAGGAAAAGTACACCGTGTCCCGGCTCATCGGCTCATCGCCGGGTTACGTGGGCTATGAAGACGGCGGCCAACTGACCGACGCGGTGCGCAAACAGCCCCATGCGGTGGTGCTGTTAGACGAAATTGAAAAGGCCCATTCGGATATTTACAACATTCTTTTGCAGATAATGGACTACGCCACCCTTACCGACAATCAGGGACGCAAGGCGGATTTCCGCAATGTGATCTTCATTATGACCAGCAACGCCGGCGCCCGGGAAATAGGCAAGGGACTCATCGGTTTTGGCGAGCGCGTTCTGGACGACAGCGCCGTGGACAGTGCGGTGGAAAAGATCTTCACCCCTGAATTCCGCAACCGCCTTGACGCGGTAGTCCGCTTTGGCCACCTCTCGCGGGAAATAATGAGCTCCATAGTCCGCAAGGAACTTGACGCTTTCGCAAAACAGCTCGCCGAAAAAAATGTAAGCCTTACCGTTACAGACGCCTGCGTGGAAAAACTCGCCGAAGAAGGCTACAGCCGGGACTTTGGCGCACGTAACGTCGGCCGGCTTATTGAGGACAAGATCAAGAGCTTCTTTGTAGATGAGGTGCTCTTTGGCAGCCTGAGTTCGGGCGGCGCCGCCACAGTGGACTGGCAAGACGGCGGGTACCATATGGATGTACTTGAAACTACGGCGGAGCAGATTCCCCAAAAGGCGTAGAACCAGTGGCGGATTTTCGTCCGGGGCCGGATCCTGATTTTCCCTATCTGGGCGAAAACGATCGCTATTCTTTTCCCGAACACAAAGACTGGAAAGATGAAATCATAGCTATAGGCGGCAACCTCTCGCCGGGCATGCTCCTTTCGGCTTATGAACAGGGCATTTTCCCCTGGTACAATCCGGAAGACCCCATACTCTGGCAGTCCCCCAATCCCCGCTTTGTGATCTTTCCCCAAAATCTCCACATCTCAGCTTCAATGCGCAGACTCATCAGGCGCCATGAGTTTGAAATTTTCTTTGATAGGGATTTTGCCGGCGTTATCACCGGATGCGCCGGGATGGACCGCCCCGGCCAGGGAGGAACCTGGATCACCGGCGACATCATCAAAGCCTACACTGAGCTGCACCGCCTGGGCTGGGCCCATTCTGCCGAGGCCTGGAAAGACGGCGAGCTGGCAGGCGGCTGTTACGGTATACGCCTGGGCAGGGTCTTCTTTGGGGAGTCCATGTTCGCCCGAAAATCCAACGCCTCAAAAGCCGCCTTCCTGACCCTGGCGGAAAACCTCTTTGACGACGGCGTTGCCTTTATTGACTGCCAGGTTCCCACAGATCACCTTCGCAGCCTTGGCGGTACGGAGCTGGGCCGGGATGATTTTTTGCAACTGCTGAAGAAAAACCTGGCCCCCCGCGCCTGTGCCCAGAACAGCGACATCCTTGACCGCCGGGGTAACTGGGGAAATATCTACTTCCAAATAACCTCGTAACTCAGGGGTGTCTCCAGAACCAGCAGATCCGGCAGGGGGACAGTGAATTCCGCACGGCGGCCGCTAAAGGTACCGCCCCGGACGCTTTGTATGGCGCCGGGAAAGTCGATAGAGACGCGGATGGTTGAGCGGGAAATTTCATCCGCAAGGGCTTTACCAAAAACGGTGCTCACCAGTTCCAGGTATTCGGCTTTGCTGATTTGTTCACCGGTTGCCAGCGGAGCCATAAGGACGCTCAGGTATTCGCTGATTTCAGGGGAAAGCAGGCTGAGGATTTCGGGGCCTGTTTCACGGCTGAGGCCGATGGAACAGCGGCCCCTGCCTGAGCTCTGCTCAAAACTGATAAAACCGCTACTGCCGGAGGTGCTGCCGCCAGGGGCGCTGCCGCCGGCTGCCAGAAAATCGCCGATTTGGGAAACCCGTACCGGCCCTTCAATGGCTGCCGGTGCGGTATTGCTGAACGAAACCGAGCTTATGCCCGGCGCATTTGACATGGATTGGGCAATGGCGGGCCCGTCCAAAAGCGGCCCATCCATCGCAGGGCCTGTGGCCACAGCGGAGAGACTGCGGATCAGCGCGGCCATCCGGGGTTCCAGGGAAGCGCGTATCTGCAAATCTGCGGAACCGTCCGCATTGAGGGGGCCCCTAATCTGTGCCGCGCAGGATGAAAACGCCAAGAAAACACCCAAAAGCCCCCAAAAAAGGGGAAAACAGGCCGGCAGGGGCTGGTATTGCGGGGAAATTTCTTTCATAATAAGAAGAATAACGTTTTCGTAATAAAGTTTCAACTTTTGCAACCAAAATGCCCTTATAGGGTCACTACAGCAGGGGGAATTATTATGGCAGTTCCGTATGCAAACACATGGGCTTTTTTGGATGAATACCGGGGCAAGGTTTTTTCAGGCGAATGGCCTACCTTGTCTGAAATGTTCAAAATCACCGTTTCCCGTTTTGGGGAGCGGCCCTGCTTCACCATCTATGAACCGGACCGGATCACTCTGAACTATACCGAAACGCTCAAGCTCGTCCAGTCCACAGCCCGCTGGCTCCACAGCAAGGGTTTGCGCCGGGGAGACCGGGTCGCCGTTACCGGCAAAAACGCGCCTGAGTGGACCGTGGCCTACCTGGGCATACTCTTTGCCGGGGGCGTTGTGGTTCCCCTTGACTACCAGCTTAAAAACGAGGAAATAGATTTACTCATCAAAACAGCCGGAGCGCGTATGCTCTTTGTGGATGAGGAAAAACACGACCGTTATGTGCAAAGTCCCGGCGCTCTGGAGGCGGTAATTTCCCTGCACCAAGGAGTGGGGACTTACATCTACGATCTTGACGGACCCGATGCGGAGATGGAGCAGGCGGAGGAAACCGACCTTGCGGCGATTCTCTTTACATCGGGAACTATGGGCAACCCCAAGGGGGTAATGCTCACCCATCAAAACCTGGTGTCCGGCTGTTATCAGGCCCAGGGGACTCCCCTTATCGTATTGCACACTGATGTGTTTTACGCACTCCTGCCCATTCATCACGCCTATACCATGCAGGCGGTTTTTTTGGAAACCATCTCTACCGGCGCCGAAGTGGTCTTTGGCAAGCGAATGGTAACCAAGGCCATTTTAAAAGATTTAAAAGAAGCGAAGATTACCATGTTCCTGGGTGTGCCCTTGCTCTTCAACAAAGTGCTGGCGGGGATCCTCCGGGGGCTCAAGGAAAAAGGCCCCATCGTATACGGCCTGATTTCGTTTTTGATGACCATATCGGGGATCATCAAAAAAGTGTTTAAGGTGAATCCCGGTAAGAAGATGTTCGGTTTTATACTTGATAAGGCGAGTCTCAGCTCGGTGCGTATCTGCATCTGCGGCGGCGGGCCCCTGGCGCCCAGCGTGTTCAAAAAGTACAACCAGCTTGGCATTGACTTTGTGCAGGGCTACGGCCTTACCGAAACTTCGCCCATCATCAACATCAACCCCATTGAAGCATACAAAGAAACCAGCGTGGGCAGAACCTGCCCCGGTGTTGACATGAAGATACTTGATCCTGACGAGCGCGGTATTGGCGAAGTCATCGTAAAAGGCTCTATGGTAATGAAAGGCTACTTCAATCTGCCCGAGGAAACCGCTGCGGCCTTTACCCCAGACGGTTACCTTAAAACCGGCGACCTTGGCTACATGGACAATGAAAACTATCTGTACCTCACCGGCCGGGCCAAAAACATGATCGTTACCGAGGGCGGCAAAAATGTGTACCCTGAAGAAATCGAAAACGAGTTTCAGCTCTTTGAGGAGGTAGACCAGGTTTTGATACGGGGTTTTGTGCTGGATAAAAAGCTGAAAAGCGAAGGCATTGAAGCCCTGGTCTACCCCAACCCTGAATTCAAGGATGAAAGCGGAAAAGTGCCCACAAAAGATGAGATGAAGGTTCGTATTGATCGTATCATTTCCGAGGTGAACCAGCGGCTGCTTCCTTATCAAAAAATAGGACACACGGTTATTCTGGACGATCCTATGGAGATGACTACCACGAAGAAAATCAAGCGCGGGGACATTTAAGGCAGGGCGAAGTTTTTCGCTATCCCCTTGCTGCGGCGCTTGCCGCGTGTCCCGCCAGGCCCTCCGCTCTGGCAATACACTCCGCCGCCTGCCGGGCTTTCTCAAAACCCCCGCCCGGCGTACAGCGCAGGGTGGTAACAGTTTTGAGAAAGTGGCGAACTGAAAGGCCGCCGGTGAATCGGGCGCTCCCCGACGTAGGCAGGGTGTGGTTGATCCCCGCCGAATAATCCCCCAGCACTTCCGCCGAAAGCGCCCCGATAAAAAGGGAACCGTAATTTTTCAGGGCAGGCACCCAATCTTCCGCGCCGGCAAGCTGGAGTTCCAGATGCTCCGGGGCGATGGTATTGGCAATGCAAATGGCTTCTTCTTTGTTTTGATATATAACGATGAGTCCCCCCGTATCCAGCGATGCCCGGGCAGTAGCGGCGGTGGACAGGGCGGAAAGCCGCCGTTCAAGGGCAGCGGTGATTTGCTCCGCAAGTTCCCGGCTTGGAACCAGCGCCCTTGCACGGGCGTCGGGATCGTGTTCCGCCTGTGCGAGCATATCCGCCGCGACAAGATCGGCGGCCTGTGCGCCGGAACCGTCGGCGATTATGAGCACATCGGTGGGGCCTGCGACAAAATCGATCCCCACTTCACCAAAGAGGATACGCTTTGCGGCTGCCACATACTTGTTCCCCGGCCCGGCGATCACATCAACTTTGGGAACTGTTTCGGTGCCAAGCGCCAGGGCAGCTATTGCCTGCGCGCCGCCAAGTGCAAAAATGCGGAGCCTGCCGCCGTTAGCTGCAATTCCTGCGGCGGCCAGAATTTTCCGGTCAGGAAGGCCGTCTTCCAGCGGCGGCGAGGCAAGGATTACTTCTCCCACCCCGGCGCATAAGGCCGGGATTAACCCCATCAGCACCGTGGAAATCAGCGGAAAGCGCCCGGCAGGAACATAAATCGCCGCCCGCTCTGCCGGAATCACCCGCTGGCCGGTAAAAAGGCCCGCTTCCATTTCATACTCAAAATCAGCAAATTGTTCTTTCTGTTTCAGCGAAAAGCGCCTGATATGCTCCGCCGCCAATTCCAGGGCGGCTGCCAGCGGCGCATCATTGGCGCGTAACTCATCGCAAGCCCGCTCCGCCACTGCCAGGGGAACCTCAAATAGCGCGGGCGAACTTTTGTCAAAGCGCGCAGCAAACCGCCGCACTGCCGCATCCCCCTCTTTCCGCACCGCCGCGATAATTTCCCGTACCGCAGCGCCCTCATCATCATCCCGCGCCGCAACACTTTTCCAAAAGGAATAAAATTCTGCACCCTGAATAATTTGCACCCCGACTCCCCCTCTACAAACTACCAACTAATTCCCCGCAAACCCCAAGAAACACATCCATTTCTTGATCAGTCCCAATACTGACCCGCAGATAATCGGCGATCCGCTCCCTGTTAAAATACCGCGCCAAAATGCCCCGCTCACGGAGAGCCGCAAAAAAATCCGCGCCGCTTAAAGAGGGAGCTTTCATAAAAATAAAATTGGCCGCAGAGGGCAAGAAACTAAAGCCGAGGCTGCGCAAGGCTTGAGAAACCCGCTCCCTGGTGGCTATTACCCGGCGGTTGATGTCCTCGTAGTAAGCGGCATCGGACAGCGCCGCGGCGCCGCCGGCAAGGGCAAGGCGATCAACGGTGTAAGAATTAAAGGAATCCCGTATCCGGCAGAGTCCCTCAATAAGCTCCTCGCTGCCTATGGCAAAGCCAAGGCGCAGCCCCGCAAGGGAGGCTGACTTTGAAAGGGTATGCACAGTGAGCAGATTGGGATACTCGCCGATATGGGGAACCGCCGAATCAGCGCCGAACGCGGCGTATGCTTCATCAATAATTAATACTTTCTCATTTGTTGCAAGGTATTTCGCCAATAACAAAATGTCGGATAACGGAACGGCTTTGCCTGTCGGCGCATTTGGATTTGGAAATATAACGCCGCCTGAATATACTTTATAGTCATCGGTATTAATTGAAAAATCGTCGCTTAAGGCAACAGTACGATACGGAATGTCCCACAGATTGGCGTAAACCGGATAGAAGCTGTAGGTGATATCGGGAAAGAGGATGGCGGTATGCGCGTCAAAAAACGCGCCAAAGGCAAAGGCCAGCACTTCGTCCGATCCGTTACCTGCAAATACCTGTTCAGGTTTTACCCCGTAACGTGCGGCAGCCGCTTCCCGGAACGCCATGCATGACGGGTCAGGGTACAGCCTGAGCTCATTGCCGGCGGCTTTTTGAATGGCTTCAATAACTTTCGGTGAAGGCGGATAGGGATTCTCATTGGTATTGAGTTTGATAAACTTCCGGTCCCTGGGCTGCTCGCCGGGAACATAGGGACTTAGATTTTTTGTCCGCTTATTCCAATAGATACTCATGCCTATTCCTACTTTTTGTGCCGGCGGTCAAGTTCATCCAGCACTTCCTGAACGGTTACGCCGCCCCGTGTCATAAGCACGGTGGCAAAATAGAGCAGGTCCGCCGCTTCCCAAACCTGTTCATCGTGGGTCCTGGCGGTGCAGAGTTCTTCCGCTTCTTCCATCACCTTTTCCCTGACCAGTTCGTCGTCAAGGGAGGCGGTATAGGAACCCGGCGCGGGGTTACGGAAGCGTTCGGTAATAATGCTCTGGAGATATTCCCAGGTGTAGGTTCTGCTTGTCGCAAAACATGACCAGCCACCGGTGTGGCAGACCGGCCCGGCAGGCTCCGCCACGGCAAGGATAGCGTCACGGTCGCAGTCGGCCCGGAGTCTCACGAGCTTCAGGGTATTACCCGATGTTTCTCCCTTCATCCAGAGTTTGTTCCTGGTGCGGCTGTGGAAACAGACAAAACCCCGCTTGAAAGTTTCGGCTAACGATTCCCTGTTGGTAAAGCCGGTCATTACGATCTGACCGTCCGGGGATTGGACGATGACCGGGAGCATTGCCTCTTCGTTGCCGGTTTCGCCCTTTTTCCAGTTCAGTGATCGCATAAAAGCTTCGGCAAGATTCACCTTACCGGTATACAGGGCCATGCCAAGCTGCACATCACAACCCAGGGTGGCAATCTCTTCGATTTCGCCTAACGTGGAAACCCCGCCGGCAAGGGTGACTGAACAGGAGACCGCTTCCCGCAGCTTCCGGGCAGGCGCAAGATCAATACCTGTCATGGTTCCTTCGCGCTCTACGCAGGTAAAGAGCAGTTCGGCGGCAAAGGGTTCCACAGCCTTCGCCGCTTCAACCAGATCAAGGCCGGTGGGTGTTTTCCAGCCGTCAACCACGATTTCGCCGTTACGGGCATCCACCGCTACAATCAGCCGCTCCCTGCCGATTTTCTTCGCCATAGCATCAAGGAACCGGGTATTCACCGCAAATTCTCCGCCGGCAACACCGGCACCTTTTTTCGCCGGGTCACGAAATGCGTTGGAGCCAACGATGATCTTCCGCGCCCCAAGGCTCACCAGCTCTTTCGCCTGTTCCGGCGTTCTGATTCCGCCGCCAAGGCGGCACTCGGCCTTCCTGAGTATGGGCTTGATCATTTCGAGATTGGATCCTGGAGACCCAAAGGGACTCACGCCCATTGCAGCATCGAGGTCAATCACCGCCACTTCGCCGTAGCGGTCGAATTCCTCAGCCAGTTCCAGGGGATTGTCCCGCTGCAACACCAGTTCCGAGCCCTGTTTGAGCTGTACCACCTTTCCGCCCTGCACATCAATAGAAGCTATTACCATTTCATTCCTCTTCTTCTTAAAGTGTGGAGTTTTCGCTTTGCGAAAACTCCGAAAATGAAAAACGCTTGCGTTTTTCATTCACCACCTCACACATACTCCCTTTGTCTCAGCGTGTTTTTTTATTTCCCTAATCGTGGTTTTTCCAAAGTGAAGCAGCGATGCCACCAGCGCCGCGTCCGCACCCGGAGCACTTTTACCGTTATGCGACATTTCGCCCATTTCCGCCGAGGCGGTACTGAGCAGTACACCGGCGATCTGATCCAGATTTCCGGCGCCGCCTGAGGCGATTACCGGAACCGGCACGGCCTCCAGAATGCGGCGGGTTAATTCCAGATCGTAGCCGCCACCGGTACCATCGGCGTCAATGGAGTTGAGGAGTATCTCCCCTGCGCCCAGCTCTGCTGCCCATACTGCCCACTTAATGGCGTCAAGTCTGGTGTCGGTTCTGCCGCCGTGGGAGAACGCATTCCAGCGCAGATCGCCGCTTCCTTCCACCCGCTTGGCGTCAATCGAAAGTACCACGCATTGGCTGCCGTAGGCGGCGGCCATTTCGGATAACAGACCGGGGCGCTGCAATGCCGAGGTACAGACCGAAACCTTGTCCGCCCCGGCGTTCATTGCTTCCCGCATATCGTCCAATTTGCGGATTCCGCCGCCCACGCACAGGGGGATAAACACCTCGGCGGCAACTTTGCGCACTACGTCCAGCAAGGTTGCCCGGCTTTTGTATGACGCGCCTATGTCAAGAAAAGTGAGCTCATCGGCGCCGTCGTCGTTGTAACGCCGGGCCAGTTCTACCGGATCCCCGGCGTCCTGAATCCCTTTGAATTTGATCCCCTTTACCACCCTGCCGTCATCCACATCAAGGCAGGGAATGATACGCTTAGCCTGCACGATTCACCCCCGCCCAGTTCCGCAAGAGCGCAAGCCCCGCGGCGCCGGATTTTTCCGGGTGAAACTGCACCGCCGCCAAAGCGCCCCGTTCCACTGCGGAACAGTAGCGTATATAATACTCGGCTTCGGCGGCGCATACCGAGACATCCGCCGGATCGGCATAATAGGAATGAATATAATAAAAAAAAGCGTCGTCCGGGAGTCCCCGGAAAATTGCGGAGTGCGGCCGCGCCTGTGTCTGGTTCCAGCCTATCTGGGGAACCTTGCGGCCAGGAAAACGCCGCACTGTTCCGGGGATCACCGACAATCCCTTCACCTCCCTGCCCTCAACAGGCGGCGCTTCTTCCGATGATTCAAAAAGCAACTGCAAGCCTATACATATCCCCAGAAAGGGCTTGTCCGCCTGTATCCACCCTTTAATCGCCTGAGTGTAGCCCGACTTTTCAAGGGAAGCCATAGCCGAGGCAAAGTGCCCGTCGCCGGGAAAAATAATTTTCTCAAAGGGGGATGTTGCAGGCGAAAGCTCCTCCGGCCCGGCGGCAAAACGCGCCGGAATAGAAAGCCGCCCCAGGGCGTTCATCACCGAGCCGAGGTTGCCCGCGCCGTAATTGATCACCCCGATTAAACCGGGGCTTTTTCCTGCGCTCATACCAGCACCCACGGCCCGTCGTTCAGCCCTGGCAGACTCCCCTTGGTGGAAGGAATCGTATCCCTGGCGCGTTCGTCAATTTCGCAAGCCGCCCGCAGTGCCCTCGCCGCCGCCTTAAACAGGGCCTCTATCTTGTGGTGATCGCTCCTGCCGCGCAGTATTTCCAAATGCAGATTACACCCCGCCGCCGTAACAAAGCCCTGCCAAAAATCTTCGATTGTATCGGTCTGAAATTCATAAAGCGCCCCGCCGTTACCTGCAACGGTGCCGTTATCCGCAACGGATGCGGCCTGCGTAACAGGAGCCGAAATCAATGGCGTTGGCGAGAGCTGTCCTTCAAAAAACAAAAAGGGTCGGCCCGAAATATCAACCGCCGCCCTGGCAAGGGTCTCGTCCATTGGGAACAGGCAGCTCCCGTTCCGGCGTATCCCGCGCTTGTCACCTAACGCACTGGCAAAGCACTGCCCCAGCACAATTCCCGTATCTTCCACCAGATGATGCTGATCCACCTCAAGATCCCCTGCCGCATGAATATCCAAATCAAAAAGCCCGTGACGCGCAAAGGTATTAAGCATATGGGTCAAAAACCCCAACGGGCAATTGAACTTCCCCTCACCCCGCCCATCAAGATTCAACTTAATGGTAATATCAGTTTCTTTTGTTTTTCTGGAAATCTCCGCAATCCGCGCCATCTCTCTCTCCTTACTCCCTGTTTTGCACTACTTCACTACTTTTCTCAAATCATACTCCACAATGTCCAGTGCCCCCAACTTTTTCAGCCTGGGAATAATATCCGGCACCTCGTGTTTCTTCACCGCGATTTTCACTGCAAAACCTTCATCGCCGTAGAGCGGAGCCACCGTGGGGCTGCGCATTGCCGGAAGTCCCTTTGCTACTGCATCAAAACAATCTCTGGGGATATTCATTTCCAGCATTACCCGCTCCCGGCCGTCAAGCACTGCATGAAAGAGCATGGCAAGTTCTTCTATGCGGTTCCTTTTTTCGTTATCCGCCATTGCGGCATGGGAAGCAACAAAACGGGTGGATGATTCAAGCAGGGTATCGATAATCCGCAGTCCGTTGTCGCGTAACGTTTGGCCAGAAGAAGTGTTGTCGATGATCATGTCGGCGTCATCGGGGGGGAAGACTTCGGTGGCGCCGTAGGTGCGCAGTATGCGGTACCGGTAGCCGGCGGACTTGAGCCATTTTTCGGCAAGGTTCACATACTCGGTGGCGACCACGAGTTTTTTGGAACGGAGCGCCGCCTCGTCAAAAGTCTGGGGGACAGCCGCCACAATGCGAACCCGGTCAAACCCCAGGTCCATTATTTCTTTTACATCGGCGCCGCTTTCGCCAATCCAGTCAATGCCGGTAAAACCCGCGTCGTGGCTCCCCAGTTCCAAAAGCTCGCCTACGTTCTGGGGTTTCATGATCTTGGCGTCAAGCCAGTCCGCGCCGAGCATGGGTCGGTAGGTGCGATCCGCCAGGGATATGGGAAAACCCGCCTCGGAAAAAAGACGGGACACGTTGTCAAATATCCGCCCTTTGGGAATGAGGATCCGCAATTTGTCTGTCATATTCACTCCAATTTTAATGTTTTACACCGCATCGTATCCTGCCTCACGCAGCGCCTGCCTGGCAAAATCGTAGTGGCCGTCAAGGTCTTCGGCGCGATGGGCGTCGGCGGTAATAATTGTCCGCACCCCCTGCTCACGGAAAAGGCGCAAAAGGGCCACCGAGGGATAGGTCTCGCTGATACGCTTGCGGTTAAGTCCGCCGGTGTTGACTTCAACCACCGGGCCTGCGGCCTGGCCTGCGGCCTGGCCTGCGGCCTGGCCTGCGGCCTGGCCTGCGGCCTTGGCGGTTTCGGCGCAGCGCCGGCAATAGGCTTCGCTTTCCATATTGAAGCGGCTGCCGTCCTGGTTGTTTTTTTTGACAAGATCGACATGGCCCAGGATATCAAAACCGCCAAGGGCAATCATTTCCGCCACAGCGTCCCAGTATGCGTGCATCATCGCTTCGTTGTCGCCGCCAAAGCCCTCCCTGACGCCCCTGTCCAGTTCTTCCGGGGAACCGTCTACGGTAAAAGGTTCTGCGGCGACGTTGCCTCCTGCAGGAACCAGATAATGCACCGAGCCGATGATGTAGTCCAGGTTCAACGCCCTGATATCCGGGTCCATAGCGGAGCGGAGCCCCTTAATATAGTCAACTTCAAGGCCAAGAAAAACCGCCAGTTTGCCCTCCCAGCGGCGGCGGGCGGTCAGGACTGCTTCAATATACTCATCCAGGCGCTCATCGGGAAGGTGCCAGTTCGATTTGATCCCCGTTTTCCTGAAAATAGGCCCGTGGGAACTGAAACCTATGGCCCAGAGCCCCTTTTCAAAGGCAACGCGGCACATGGTTTCCACATCGTCTTTGCCGTCGCAAAACAGGGTATGGGTGTGCAGGCAGGAAAGCCGTCCGTCAGGCTGTGAAAGCGGGATGTTCATGAATCCGATTGTAGTGAAGGAAGCGGCCTCTGGCAAGGGAATGGAACGCTGCCCTTTTTTGTGGCATATTATTGAACGATTATTCTTGACAAATTTTTCATGATAGGTAAAACTATTACATAGCCTATTCTTTATTATGGAGGAAAATTGTATGAAGAAGCTTGTTTTATTGATGATAATAACTATCCTCGCCGGAGCGATGGTATTCGCCGGTGGGGGCACTGACTCCTCAAAAGGTGCTGCCGCCAGTACCAAGGTTTTAACCCACGATGAACTGGTGGCGGCCGCCAAGGCGGAAGGGAAGGTGGTGGTTTATTCCATTACTTCCCGAATTTCTAACGCCGCAGAAGCTTTTGAAAAACTCTACGGTATTAAAGTGGAATATTCCAACCTTAAAGACGGGGAGCTTATTGAAAAGGTAACCAAGGAAGTGGGCGGCAGAATAGACGGGGCGGATTTTGTTATTTCCCAGGACTCAGGCAGGGTGTACGGCCAGCTCATAGCTACGGGATATCTCGTTAATTATGTTCCCGATTCCCTCAAGAATCTTATCCCCCGGCAGTATCAGGACCCTCTCACTTTCCAGCTCATCAACAAGGTTTTTATTTTTAACAGTGAGAAAACCCAAACCCCGGTGATCAAAAATGTGTGGGAACTGACGGAGCCCAAGTGGCGGGGGCTTGTCCAGTTCAAGGATCCTAACACCGAAGGGGTGAACATGAATTTTCTGACCATGCTTACCTCCCCCGAATGGAGCGCCAAACTTGCAAGCGCCTATGAAAAGCTCTACGGTCGCAAACTTACCCTGACCACGGCCAACGCCGGATATGAATGGATCAAGGCTTTTTTTGGTAACGGCCTTGTGTTGGGGAACAGTGATACTACGATTTCTGAGAACATCGGTATCAAGGGGCAGCGCCAGACAACCATGGGACTCTTTGTGTATTCCAAAACCCGCTTTGACGCGTCCAAAAATCTGGCCCTCCTGCCCATGACCGAGGTGGAGCCCTTCTCCGGATTCATCTATCCCGCGTTTCTCCACCTTACCGCCAATGCTAAACATCCCAATGCAGCCAAGCTGTTTATCGAATATCTGATGACCGCCGAGGGCTTTGCCCCCTGGGCCAGGGATGTGGGAGCCTATTCCTCTAATCCCGGTGTCACGATAAACGAGGGAGACTATCCGGTTTCTTTCTGGGAGCCCCGGCTTGTTCCGGAGAATCCCCAGTTTATCTTTGAACACCGGGCGGAAGTGGAAGAATTTGTCAATAATACCGCGTACAAAAAATAGTTTACGCCATTAAAACGGCGTAAACTAACACGATAGGCGACATTAAAACGTCGCCTATCTCCCCGGGAATGCCATTGCTTTGCAACGGCGTTTCCTTTTGGGTTTTATTTAAGGATATGTTTATGAATATGGCAAATCAGTTACGGGTTTTTTTCCGGAAGCCGCATAATGTTATACTGGTAAGTTTAGCGGTACTACTGGCTTTTCTCACCCTTTTCCCCCTCATATCCCTGATGAGGGATACGGTTATTGTCCACCCTTCGGAGGTAATGGCGGTTCGGGGGGCGAAGGTTGGGGAGCTGACTTCCTTTCACTGGAAGAAGGTGTTCCTTGATGGTGATACCAGCTTAAATATTTTTTACCGGCCATTTTGGAATACCATCTATACTTCCCTCTGGAGTTGTCTGGTGTCCCTCTTGCTGGGGGGCAGTGTCGCCTGGCTTATTACCCGGAGTGATATGCGGTGGAAGTCTTTTGTTTCCGTAACTTTTATCTTCCCCTATATTATGCCCTCATGGACCCTGGCTATGGCGTGGCGGAACTTTTTCCGCAACCACCTTATCGGCGGCGCCCAGGGGCTCTTTACCGCCCTCACGGGGATAGAAACGGCGGACTGGTTTGCGTATGGGGCTTTTCCCATCATTATAGTCCAGGGGCTGCATTATGCGCCTTTTGCCTATATCCTTATCGGGGGAATTCTGCGAAACATGGACGCCAATCTGGAAGAAGCGGCGGTGATTCTCAAAGCCAGCCGGTTGAAGATCTTTTCCCGCATAACCATCCCCATTGTCATGCCGGCAGTTCTCTCCACCTTCCTTCTGGTGTTTTCCAGTTGTATGAGCGCCTTTGCGGTTCCCGCCTTTTTGGGGATGCCCGTCCGGTTTCAGGTGCTGACTACCCAGCTTTACCGTACCCTGAACGGGCTTAACCCCGGTTATGGATATATTATGGCCCTGGTGATGATCGCCATCGGTACGGGGATTCTCCTTTTCCAGCAGTGGTTCGTGGGGCAGCGGAAATCCTTTACCACTGTTACCGGCAAGAGTTCCAATATCGCCTTGGTACGGCTTAAGGGGTTGCAGCTTCCCATTTCCATCCTATTGGTGCTGCTGGTGGCGGTAATCGCCATCCTGCCCCTCATTACCTTTGCGGTGGAGTCCTTTATCATGGCCCCGGGGGATTATTCCTTTAAAAACTTTACTCTCCAGTTTTGGGCAGGACAAGGCCGGGAAGATATCGGAGGAGGGGAACCGGGGATCCTGCTGAATCGGTATATTTATCTGGGACTCTGGAACAGTATGCGGCTTTCGCTGGTGGTGGCCTTTTTATCCGGTTCCATAGGGGCACTGGCAGGATACGCCATTGTGCGGAAACGGGGTAGCAAACTTTCTACCCTGGTGAACAATCTGGCGTTTTTCCCTTACCTGATGCCCTCAATGGCATTCGGCGCCATTTACCTTTCCATGTTCGCCAAGCCGGTACTGTTTATTCCTTCTCTCTATGGCTCTTTTGCCCTTCTGGTGCTGGTGGGAACCGTAAAGTACCTGCCCTTTGCTTCCCGGTCGGGGATGAATGCCATGCTGCAGCTTTCCAACGAGATCGAGGAGGCGGGGCTCATCGTGGGGATTCCCTGGTGGAAGCGGATGACCAGAATCATCTTTCCCATTCAGAAATCAAGTTTTCTTTCCGGGTATCTGCTGCCCTTCATCTCCTGTATGCGGGAATTGTCCCTCTTTGTATTGCTCATTGTTCCCTCCACCCGGATTCTTACCACCATGCTTTTTCAGTATAATGAAAAGGGATGGAGTCAATATGCCAATGCTATTAATCTGATGATTGTAGTAATTGTATTGCTCTGTAATACCATTATTAACAAGCTGACTGGAGCGTCGATAGATAAAGGAATCGGAGGATGATATGCCTGAAATAGTACTCACCAATGTTACGAAACGGTTCGGCAAATTTACCGCAGTGGAAAAGCTGGATCTCACCATCGCCGACGGGGGTTTTGTAACCCTGCTCGGTCCCTCGGGGTGCGGTAAGACAACGACCCTCAGGATGATAGCCGGCCTTGAAAGCCCCACTGAGGGGGAAATTCTTATTAACGGGAAACCGGTCTTCTCATCTTCCAAGGGCATCGACATATCCCCCAATAAACGGGATGTGGGTTTCCTTTTTCAGAACTATGCCCTCTGGCCCCACATGACGGTGGAACAGAACATATCTTTTGGTCTTGAAAATTTGAAATGGGACAAACAAAAAATTCAGGCACGGGTGGATGAACTTTTGATGACCCTGAAAATTGATTCTCTGGGCAAACGGTATCCCAATGAACTTTCCGGGGGGCAGCAGCAGCGGGTGGCTATAGCGCGGACTCTTGCCACAGGGCCCAAGGTGCTTTTTATGGATGAACCCCTGTCGAATTTAGATGCGAAACTCCGTACCGAGATGCGTTCCGAACTTAAACGGCTGCATACGGAGACGGATTCTACCTTCGTGTATGTTACCCATGATCAACTTGAAGCCATGACTCTTTCCACAAAAACCTGTCTCATGAAGGAGGGGATTGTGCAGCAGTACGCCCCGCCCCTGGAGGTCTATAATAACCCGACCAATATCTTTGTCGCCGATTTTGTGGGAAGCCCCACTATGAATTTTATTGAGACCAAAGGGCGGAAAGGAAACAACGGCGAAATCAGGCTTCCGGTCAGCGGCAGGGAACTGGTGTTTAGTCCAGCATCGGCTGAGATCCCTATCCGGGATGAGCAGCCCCTTACCCTGGGGATCCGGCCTGAGTTTATCCGTATCGGAGAGGGCGCCGTGGAGGCGAAAACCTACGCGGCCCTTCCTTCGGGCATGGAAACTATCGTGAAGATACGCTTGGGGGAACTTATCCTTACCGCAGTGGTATTCGGCGCTATTGATTACAAACCGGAGACGGATATCAGGATCGATTTTGCCGGGGATAACTGTATCCTCTTTGACCGGGAAAGCGGCCTTAACCTGGGACTGGGGAAATTGACGGTTCTTTAATGGCAGAAGTTCAGCCGGTTCCGGCAAAGACTGTGGTGGAGTTTGTGTCCTTTGGGTTTAAGTACGGAGAGGAATTCGGGGATTTGGTGTTTAATGCGCGATTTTTGCCGAACCCTTATTATATTGATTCTCTAAAACTCCTGACCGGCAGGGATACAGCCTGCGCCGATTATGTTTTTAGTTTTCAGGCTGCCCGGGAGACTCTGCAATCCTTGAAAGAGCTGGTCCTCATCATGGCGGTGGCTTTTCAGGAACAGGGCCGGGAGGCGCTGAAGATCTGTATAGGTTGTACCGGCGGGCAGCATCGCTCGGTAGCCCTGATCGAAAAGCTGGCAAAGGAAACCGCCATCCTGGGGTATCCGGTCTTGGTCAGGCACCGGGAGATGGAAGCAGGCCGTTACTAAATGTACGCTTTCCTAAAATATTTCCGCAATATGATGTGATTGAAGCTGATTCAACTAAATGGACTTTTTTCGCTTATTTTGGTATATTCTTTTAAGATGTATAATTAATAATAGAATAACAGGAGAAAATTATGTTTAGAACATTGACTGCTTCTACCGAATACATTGACGATTTGGATGCTGCTGTGGCGGATATCAAGGCCCAGCTTGACTGTGAGCGCAATTTATTGGCCCATTCTGCGGGTATTGTGGCCTGCCACTACGAGTTTGCCCTTTCGGGGGCGTTGGGGGCCATCTGCAAGGCCCTGCCCTTTGATACGGTCGGCACCATTACCTCGGCCCACGGGACGGCAAAAGGGAAGGGAGTGCTGCTGCTGACCGTCATGGTGCTTACCAGCGATGACGTGTCCTTTAAGACGGCCCTGAGCCAATCCCTCAAAACAGAGAGCGCGAAAGCTATTGAGGCGGTGTATACCCAAAATACCGGGGCGGAAAAGCCCGGCCTTATGCTTGCTTACGCGCCTTTTATGGTGGCAAATTCCGGGGACGAATACGTGAATGTGCTGGGCCGGGTTTCCGGCGGTGTGCCCTGCTTTGGCACCCTGGCGATAGACGACACCCCGGACTTCCACAACTGCTTTATGATTCACAACGGCGAGTATTACCAGGACCGTATGTCTCTGCTCCTTATGTACGGCAATATCAAGCCGCGCTTCTTTCTGGCAACCATTTCGACGGACAAGGTGCTGGACCATCCGGCGCTGATCACCTCTTCCGAGGGGCATTTGCTTAAAGAAGTCAACGGGCGGCCCATAACAGATTACTTTGAGGAAATGGGGCTTACCAAGGCCAGTGAGACCGCCTACGCCATGACCTCCCTGCCCTTCATGCTGGATTACGGTGATGGGACCCCGCCGGTGGCAAAGGTTTTTATCGGCCTGAATGAAAACCGGCACGCCATTTGTGCCGGGGCCATGCCCGAGGGCTCCACCCTGCACCTGGCGGTATTTGACAAGGAGGACGTGCTCCTTACAACAGGCAGCAGCATACACGAAGCCGTGGCCTCGGCAAGGGATGCGTCAGGTATGCTGATCTACTCCTGCGTTTCCCGCAGCATGACCCTGGGCAGCGATCAGTTTGCCGAGGTTGACCTGGTTACCAAAGAAGTCGGCGGGCGTCTTCCCTTTATGCTGGCGTATTCGGGCGGGGAGATTTGCCCAACCCGGGTTAATTCGGGCGGCGCAATCAACCGCTTCCACAACGACACCTTTATTCTCTGCGTGTTTTAGTTAGCATAAGTTTTGGAGGAAAACTTGCCGCCGTCCGGAGAAAACCAAGACCCGCTTGATCAAATAAAACAACTCAAACTTGAGAACTCAAAACTCGCGCGGGAACTGCGGATCACCAAAGATTACTTTGAGAAGGTGAACCGGTCTTTGGAGGCCAAGGAGACTCTGGGCAGGGTGCTTACCACCGCTAACGCCCGGCAGAAAGCCTACACGGATATGCTGCTTGAAAGCTGCCCGAATATCATCCTGCTTTTTGACGATGCCAGAAGGCTGGTACTCTGCACTAAAAACCTCCTCGGCCTTTTGGGTGCGCCGAATTTTGATTACCTGAATAACCGCGGCCACCGGGAAATATTCTCGTCCTGCCTGTCCGAACAGGACATAACTGATCTGGAAGATGCGGCGCGGAAAGCCCTCGCCGGCGGGCGGGCGCTAATCAACAAGTGGCTTGATTTTGCGAAAACCGGTGAAAGCAGGTACTATTCCATAGAGTTTACCGCCATAGGCGGAAGCACGGGACATGACGCGGGCTTTAACACCGGAATAATGGCGGTGTTCATCGACCAGACGGACCTGATGCGGGAGAAAGAGCGGGCCGAAGCTGCCAGTACCGCGAAGTCGGATTTCCTCGCCGTCATGTCCCACGAGATCAGAACCCCCATGAACGCGATACTGGGCCTGAACGAGATACTTGCCCGCTCGGAATTGAATCCGGTGCAAACCAAGCACTTGTCTGATATACGGAAATCGGCCCAGTCCCTGCTTACCATCATCAACGACATTCTTGACTTCTCGAAGATCGAGGCGGGCAAGCTGGAAGTTATCCAATCCAATTACAACCTCCGCGCCCTTTTGGATAACCTCTACTCAATGTTCAACATTCTGTTCAAGGCAAAAAACCTGGTACTTAATTTCAGCATCGGCGAGACTGTCCCCGTCTCGGTGAATGGCGACGAAAACCGCACCAGGCAGATACTTACCAACCTGCTCTCAAACGCCTTAAAGTATACCCATCAGGGGCAGGTTGATTTTTCCGCATGGATGGAGCCCATGCAAGCATGGGACACACAAGTGCGGGACGCCGATGGAAGTGCCGCCGGTACCCTGCGCTTTGACATCAAAGACTCAGGTATGGGCATACGAGATGAGGACACGGAAAAACTCTTCAAGCCCTTTGAGCAGTTGGATACCCGCAAAAACCGTAACGTAGTGGGAACCGGCCTTGGCCTTGCAATTTGCTACCGGCTCTGCCGGCTTATGGGCGGCGACCTCTGGCTGAAAAGCGAGTACGGCAAAGGCTCGGTTTTTTCTGTGGCGGTCCCGTATGTCCCCGCAGAGGAACAGGCAACGGACGAGGAACAGGTGCAGGGCGAATTCCAGGCGCCTGCGGCAAAGCTCCTGGTAGTTGACGATATCGACATCAACCTTGAGGTGTGCAACGCCATGTTGGAAAGTTTCGGCATTAAAGCAGACCTTGCCTCAAGCGGCAGAAAGGCCATAGAGCTGGCCGCGAAAAACAACTACGACATCATCTTTATGGATCACATGATGCCTGAAATGGACGGGATAGAAACCACCAAGAACATCCGCAGTTTTGGCGGACATTGCGAAACCGTCCCGATAATCGCCCTTACCGCCAATGTTATCAACGGGGCCGGGCAGATGTTTATGGAAAACCAATTCAGCGGCCTGTTGGCAAAGCCCATCGAATTTGCCTCCATCAACCAGTGCCTGCGGCAATGGCTGCCGAAAGAGAAAATTGTCGAGGGCTAAGCCCCTAATCTTTATTTGAATCGTAAATCTGCCGAAAATCCCCGGAAATTTTCATGAACACATCGACCAGCGAAGGATCAAAATGGGTGCCCTTTCCTTCCAGGATCTTTTTTTCGGTTACTTCGTGACTGAGAGCGGGTTTGTAGCTCCGTTCCATGCGCAGGGCGTCGTATACGTCGGCTATAGTAACGATGCGGGCGGCCAGGGGTATCATTTGGCCATCAAGCTGGAAGGGGTAGCCTGAGCCGTTCCATTTTTCGTGGTGCGACAGGGCGATTTCCTTGGCCATTGGGTTGGGGTAGGTCGAGAGGATAAAGGCGCCGTTCTTGGTGTGCTCACGCATGACTGTCCATTCCCAGTCGGAAAGGGGGCCTTCCTTGTTGAGTATATCATCGGGGGTGCCAATTTTGCCGACGTCGTGCATGGAGGCCAGGAAACCTATATTGTCGATAAAATCTGCATCTATCCGTTTATAGGTAATATCACCGATTTTGAAAAGTTCCTCGGCAAGGCGCTTGGAATAAAAGTTGACTCTGGAGATATGCTTGCCGGTGTCGTTGTCTTTGAGTTTTGAGGCTTCAAGGAGACTCAAGAAGACGGCCCGCAGAAGATGTTTGTTTTCCTCGGTAACGTCGTCAAACATCACCACAAATTCCCCGGGGGACTTGATATCCATTTCCAGGGGGAAGAGGTACACTCTGGTCTGTACCGATGCCACGTTACGCGATTTTATCTGGGCTGCCCCTTTCCAGGAAAAACCGTTATCGCCTGAGATAATCGTTTCGCGTATCTTTTTGATGTCTTCCATCTCAAAGGCCCTGCCGAACACATCGATAAAATAGTTCCCCGAAAGGTCAAAAAAACCGGTGAACAAATTCTCGCAGGCGGGATTGGCATAAACAATTTTCAGCTTTTTATCAATAATGAGTACAGGGAAAATGCTCGTCTTGAAGGGATTGAGCGAAGCTGATAACACCCCGGAAGACGGTTCATCCTCTTCTTCGGTTTCATCAAGTTCTTCTACTTCTCCCAACTCATCGAGACTTTCAAGATCCTCTGGGGTTGTGTCCAAATCCTTTTCTACTTCCGGCATCTCTTTCTACTTTTACAAATTTAATTCCGCATCGCTTTTCCGTATATACTCAGGCCCGGAAAACCAATCGGTATCGCAATTATCGAATATTTTGCATTTTTTTGCAATGTCCAAAAGCGTTCTTGCATAGCCTTTGAGCGCCCCTCCCGCAAGGCTTGCAAGTCCTTCCGGCAGCAAGGGATAGAGCTTTTCCGCGTCAGGACCGGTTAAAAGCACCTGTTTTTCCCCCGGAAGGCTCTCCAGGGCGCCGGTTATGGTTTGGGCTATAAGCGCCGGCCCGGCGTCCATACCGGGGCACAGCTGCCGGCCGCCTGAGTACAGGGCGCAGAAAAAAGCGCTTTTTTTGGCGTCAATCACCGGTATGACCAGTCCCGGCCGGCAGGAAAAGGGGTGGGCCATGCAGTCAAGGCTTGGAATGGGGACAAAGGGTATGCCCAGGGCCAGGGCCATGCCTTTGGCCAGGGAAAAGCCTATGCGCAGGCCGGTAAAGGAACCGGGCCCCCCCATGCAGAGCACCCCGGAAAGCTCGCCGGGCTCCAGGCCGGCTTTTTTAAAGAGCAGGTCAACGCTGTCCATTGCCAGTTCCGAGTGGCGCAGGCCCGCATCCGCCTCAAAGCACCAAACATCATCCCCGGCGGACAGGGCCACCGAAAGCACGGATACGGCAGTGTCAATGGCGAGGATATTCACAGGGCGCCGCCTTTGCCCAGCGAATGTTCCATCTCCGCCGGGCCGGAAATCCGCAATACCCTGCTTTCAGGCCCGCTAATCGTTATGGCAATGGTAATGGTCTCTGGCGGCAGCGAATGGGGGATGCGTTCGCTCCATTCAACTACCGAGACACCGCTGCCGTAAAGGAGCTCCGTGCCCCCAAGGTTTTCAAAATCTTCATCGCTGTTCAGACGGTAGACGTCAATGTGATAGAGGGGCAGGCTGCCTTGATATTCGGTGATGATGGTATAGGTAGGGCTGGTGATGGTTTCGACTATGCCCATGCCCAAGGCAATGCCCTTGGCAAGGCAGGTTTTTCCGCTTCCCAGGCCGCCCCGCAGGGCAATAACCGAGCCTGCTTTAAGATGCCCGGCTATACGTTCCCCCAGAGCTATAGTTTCCTCCGGCGAAGCGGAAACAAGCTCAATCAGGAAGACCCCCGGAGGTTTCCATATTAAGAATAAATTGTTTCAGTTCCTTGATGACCGGAACCAGGGGATATTCAATATCATCGAGAAAATTGACAGTAATTTCCTTTTGCCCGGTGGGTTTATACTCAATGGCAAAATCGATCCGGTAATCAGTCGCATCTTTGGTAAGTTCCAGGACGGCAACGCCTGTATACAACTTTCGATAATAAATGGGAACATCTTTTCTGATCATGTCCTTAATGGCAACTACTTTCATCGCTTTGTCCTTTCCCTTTTTTCATCCGTCTATGTATTCATATACATACGCATTTACTGCGTTCGTTGACTTCCGGGGAACACGCAGGAACTTGACGTGTACAATGGTGCTCGCTCCGGTACGGTTAGTCCGCAGTACCTGCCCCAGGGCGGCCACCGGGGTATTGTCCCCCAAAACAAATTCAATTTTCAGCCTGGTACCGGAAGTAACCGGCGCATTGGTTTTTATGGAGCAGCCGCCTATGGAAAGATCCATGATGTTTCCCGTAAGACGGCGCTTGTCAACTACCAGCTTTTTCTCTTTCCGGTGGCTGCCTTCTTCAAGATACACAAAAAAGAAAGTTGACGCAATAATGGCCTGCCTGCGCCGGAATTTTCGCTGTGCAAGACGTTTGATTTGGCTTGAGTGGGCAAGCTGCAGCGCCGGACCATCGTGGGAATTAGTGGATCCCACAATGCGGGTATCAAAGGAAAAGCCCTTGCTGGACTTGGTAAAAAAGGCGATAAGCACTTTGCTGCCCCGGGCCAGCCTGATGGGACTGCCTATGGCGTTTTTGGGACAATCCACGACCAGGTTTTCGCCTTTGGTGGAAACTACTTTCACCGGGTAACTCTCGTTGCCTACGGTCAACACCGCAGTGGCGTTATCTGGTACCTGACGGGTGGAATTTACCGCCCCGCCGCCTGAGCTGGTTTCCAGCAGGTTCCTGGTAGAGAAAAGCATCGAAAGCCGTTCCTGGGCTTCGTCATCGGTATTGGCGGTACGCTCAATAATGTTATAGGCCCGCTTGAAATGCCGGTCCAGCAGGGCGGGGGAGTGGAGCGAATGTTCGGGGTCCACTACGCCGTCGTTCTTAAACACATACTCAAGCATTTTAGTCTGATCCCGGTCAAGGCCCGCGTTGCTTGCCACCCGGTGCAGGGTAAAGCCGGAAAAGTGCCGGGCGCCGGCGCTTCCCGATGCAGAGACCGCCCTGCCGCCGCTCGTATTGGGGGAATTCTTTTTGACTATGTTGACAATAATGAGAACCCCAACCACCACCCCAACGCCGATTAAAAAGATCATAGCATCGTTGGAATTGGAACCCTTGGATTTCCAGAAGTCCGTTACCTGTACCTGCAGCGGATATAAATGCAAACTCAAACTCGCAATACTCATGTTACTCCTATGCCGGCGATTCCGCCGGGTTCCTCATGGCGGCGTAGAGTCCGCGCAGCCGGGGCGCCAGTTCATATTCAGCAAGGTCGCCTACAAGGACGGCGTCCCGCTGCTCGTAAGCCGCCAGCAGCTCTTTAAGGGCGGCGCTGAACTCGCCAATATAATCTGAAACCGGAATTTCCTCTACTTTGATTTCCTCCGTAGAAAGCCCTTCGGCTTTTAGCACATTGAAGATACGGAAGATTTTCCCGGCGATATTGGAAAAAATTTGCACTGTTTCCACCGCGCGGGAATCTTTGCCGGTTTGTATATCAAGGGGCAGGTCTTCAAGCCTGGCACAGATTTCCGCTACCAGCGGCTCCGTCCTGTCAAGCTCCCCGGCGGGATCCTGAAACTCCCGCAGGCGTTCCCCGATAATGGCGTGTAACATACGGGGGCTCAATCCGTTGCCGGAAAAAGAGGTAACGCAATATTCAGAGAGCTCAGGGAGCTGTTCGGCAAGAAGCTGCGCCTGGGGGCTTTCGCCCCATTGCTCCCGGAAGCGCTGCTTTTCATCAAAACCCAGATTCTCGTATTCGTCTATATCCTGATACACCCGGAGCAGACTTTCGATAATAAGCTGCGGCAGGCTGCTGGTGATAATGTCCAGGGTTTTTACGGAGTGTATGTCCCTGCGGAACAGTTCTTCCAGCGAGCCTGTATGCGCCATTTCGCCGTCAATGGAAAGGCCGCTTACACGGTGTCCGCTTGCGCAGGAGCCCCTGCTTGTATGAGGGGCCGAATTACCCAGCCACTGTTCAAGGGCCGCGAGTATATCCCCCACGGTCTGTTCGTTATCAAGGATGATGTCCGCTTTTTGGCCGTTAATCAGTATATCCATACTTTACCTGTTGTTATTGTTCCGCTGGTTAAAATTATCAAGCGAGCTTGACATCTGTTCCATGCGCGCGTAGGCCCCTTCCATCCGGCCGTACTGGATTTTTAATTCCGCTTCTTTGGCGGCAAGCTGCCTGTCCATAGTTTCCATGCGCCGCCGGTCCTGGCTGATCCGGGAATCGATGGTGCTGGTTTTAAGGTTCACAATGCCGCCGGTTTCCACAAAGGGCTTGGCAAGGGCATCCAGATTAACCGCTACCCCGGTGTCCACAATCAGGTCGCCGTCGGTATCAAAACCGAAAAGTTGTTTTATCGCGGGAAGTTTGACCTCCAGCGCCGCATCCAGCGCCCGTTCGTCAATTTCCAGATAACCCCGCAGGCGGGAAGGATCGTAGGTACCGCCCTGGTTGCGGGCGTTGGTGCTGATCCCGATCTGGGCCAGCATATTAAGCTCCCGATCCATATCGGTAGGGTAGGGGGCGGTAACGGTACGCTGCAGGTTGCTCTTGAACTGGTTCAGGGTGGAGTCCCCGGAAAAAGCCCCCAGCCGTTTTTTCATATCCGCCGCTTCATCGGCGTTAAGGTAACTGAGCTCGTCTATAATGCGCGAATCAGACCTGGTGAGCACGTTCACTTCCGCCATGAGCCGGTTGTAATTCCCCACCATGCCGATAAGCCCATCCTTTACCGCTTCCAGGTTGGTGGTAATTTTGAGTTCCACCGGCCGGTCAGAAACTCCCCTGGCGGTAATAGTAACGCCGGGGATGATGTCGCTGATGGTATTTGAGGGCCTGGTCATCTCGATTCCTTCCATGGTGATGATCGCGTCACGGGCGGTAGAAATGGGGTTGATGGGTTTCAGACCGCCGCCCACCGCTTCTGGATCAAACACCTCGGCCTTGCGGATGGATACTTCCCGGTGGGTATTGGCGTTTTCAACATTAAGCGAGGTGATGGTCCTGCCCTGGGCAACATCGGCAAGGCGGTACTGCCGGGTAAAAAAGGAACCCGTATCGGTAATGGGCGAAAGTTTTGCATTGGTACCATCGGAAAAGGTAAGGGAAAGGACGGCCATATTGTCCACCCGCTGGGGGACAGGCGGCGGCTTCCATTCAGGCAGGGGCGCGTCTGAGGGTTCGTTTTCAACAGTGATGCCGCCGTATGTTACCGAGCCTGCGGGAACGCTGGGCCCCGGCGGCGGCTGGGGAACTGTAAAGGTCGGATCCGAGTGTATTTTGGTAGCTGTATCAATTTTGAGGATCATCGGCGAATTGGCCGGAATGTACATATTGAAGGGTACCGAGGCCGAACCAAGGGCCGGCACCTCCAGGGCGCCGTCGCGCACGCTAATAGTCCCGGCAGACTGTATGCTTCCCGGGGCCGCGTTTTTCCGTACCGTTTCCTCGCTGATGGGAATGTCCCGGCGGGTATCGTTGCCCTGTTCCATCATGCCTATACGCACCGCCAGGGCGGCGGCATCGCCTGACATACCAAGCCGGTTTTCGGCGCCTGCAACCTTTGATTCGATCAAGAGCGACTTGGTGCCGCTTTGCACCGCGATAAGACTCGCGCTGATCTTGTCCCTGCCCCGGCGGTTCAGGGCGTCTACAAAATCTTTAAGGCTGCCACCCCGGAAACTGAAGGAAATTTCCTCGGTACCCACAGAAAAGCTGTATGTGCCGGATTCCACCCGCATTTTTTCATCCAGGGGAGGGGAGAGGAAACGATCCGCAGCGGCGGTCTGTTTTACGGTAAAACTATATTCGTGTTCGCTGGCCTCGCGAGTGGCGGAAGCGGTGATAATCGATTCATCGGCGGAACGGGCCAGGCGCTCGTTAAAGGGATTTTGAAAAGAGTAGAGGAGCCGTGCACTGTCCCGCAGCGCATTGATACGGCGTCCTATTTCCTGCCAGTAGGATTTTTGGGTTTCCAGATTTTCGACGTTTCGTTCAGTTCGCTCTCTGGGGACCCGTTCCAGTTTCATCAGGTCTTCAACGAGTTTTTCTGAATTAAACCGGCTTTTTACCCCCGGAATGTAAACGTCGGACATAGATTTGTTTTACCCCCCAATCCTGCGCCCCATAATAAAAGGGTGGAGTTTCGCTTGCGAAACTCCCAAGGTAAAAAACCCGCAGGGTTTTTTACCACTACACCCGCTCATCAAACAGAAAACCAATGGTCTCCTTGAGTTTGCTGTGCAAACGCTGCAATTCTTCGGGTGGAAGCTCCTTAATCACCTTATCGGTTTCCCGGTCGATGACCTTGACAATTACTTCCTTAGAACTGTGATCTACGACGAATTGCAGTCTCTTGTTGAAAGCGGAACTGATTCGTTCCATATCCGCAGTTGCGGCGGTGAGAAGCTCCGGTCTGGGGGCATCCGATGTGCGCCCCGGCAGGGCCGCGTCCAAAGTCTTGATCGCTTCAAGATGCTGCGCTGCCCGGATCTGCACTCTTTGGGCAGCTCCCCTCTCTTGGGGGAGTTCCATCGGTGTGACAAGTCCGGCTCCTATACTGGTTACCGACATATCCATTGGGTACCTCCCTGTAAATTAGGCCGTCCGTAACCGGACAAGCCCGCTATTTCCGCCAATCCTTTGGCAGAAAATTAAATTGCAAAAAAAGGGCGGTAAAGGGCGCGAGCTTTACCATCCCTATTGATTTTCATCAACGCTGCGTTTCAAAAGACGACGTCCAGCTGTCTCTTAATCCGCGTTAGAACTGTTTTTAAATTTGCCAGCTATCAGAACCTACAGAAGCTGCAGGACCGACTGGTTCCGTACATTGGCCTGGGCCAACATAGCGGTACCCGCCTGGGACAGAATGGAATCCTTGGTAAAGTCAACCATCTGTGACGCCATGTTTACATCCCGAATCCGGGACTCTGCGGCCTGAATATTTTCAGCCGCGATGGCGACGCCCTGGGCAGCCATTTCAAAACGATTCTGATAAGCGCCCAAATCGGCCCGTTGTTTGGAAATCCTCTTTAATGCGGCATCCACGGAACCGATAGCCTGATTGGCCTCTTCAGGTGTGGCGATGGTAATCATCCCCACTTCACCCTGTGAATTCTCAAGGCCAAGCGCGCCGGCGGTCATGGTTCCAACAAAGATCTGTTTGCTCTGATCCATATTGGCACCTACCTGAAGCTGCATAACCCGGCCAACTGCTGAATCCTGGGCAAAAGCCCCGGTGAGCACATTCATGCCGTTAAACTGGGCATGACTGGCGATCCGGTTTACTTCGTCTACCAACTGGGATACCTCGACCTGGATCATCATGCGATCCTCATCGGAATAGATACCGTTGGCTGACTGAACTGCCAGTTCCCGAAGACGGTGCAGGATATCCTGGGTTTCCTGAAGATAACCTTCAGTAGCCTGAATAAAGGACACACCGTTCTGGATATTACGTTCTGCCTGATTTAAGCCCCGGATCTGGCTCCGCATTTTCTCGGAGACCGCGAGTCCTGAAGCATCATCACCAGCGCGGTTAATCCGCATACCGGAACTGAGCTTTTCAATGCTCTTTGAGACATCCAGCTGTGTTACGCCGAGCTGACGATCGGCGAACAGGGCGCTCATGTTGTGATTAATAACCATATAACCCTCCATGTTTTGTTGATCTGTCCCGGCCATCCATGCCGGAACCGCCCCGCGGAAACGGTTCTTCCAGGGACGGTTTCGCGCCGCCGCCCCGAAATTACCGCATACGGAACGAAACGGTCATTCACA